>JAFVAU010000003.1 GCA_017480345.1 Bacteroidales bacterium | reverse complement strand
TTGACACGCTTTTACAGTCCCATTGAGAAATCAGTGAGAATGAAAATGGGCTTTCTTAAGTTGCTCATTTTCAGCGTCTTATGAGGGTATTTAACGGCCTGTCACGCCGGGGGTCGCGAGTTCGAGCCTCGTCCGCACCGCCTAGAAAGTCGCTGAAAATCAGCGACTTTCTTTGTTTATATAAAGCTTCACTTTAAAATCCATATTTTTATCAAATTTATCGTATTACACGTATTTATTGTTGAATATCAATAAAATGCGTGTAAAATGTGTGTATATAACTGAGAGCGGAATCACAACGGTTCCGCTCTTTTTTCTTAGGACTCTTTGTTTCTTCCTGTTTGTTTATTATCTTTGCTGTGTTTAATATTTTTAAACAGACTTTTGTAATGAACATACGCACAGAAGAAATCATCAGCATGGCCCTGTTCCAACTGGAAGCGCACCTGGGTATGAGCGATGCTATTGCATTGCAAAATGATGACACTGTGGAGATTTTGGGTCGAAGGTTTTACGTGATGGCGGAGACTACAGTGACAAAGAGAGGCTATAATTTCGTAGCCGAAACGCTTAAGGAGCGTGCATGGTCAGCAGATGCACTACCCCTATTGGTGTGCGGTTCCATTTCGGAGGAAATGATGTCCATTGCCAAAGCTGACGGCATCTATACATTGGATGCTGCGGGTAATTGTGAGATCACCCCCGAAGGTGGTCCCTTCCTGTCACTCCGAGGCAGGAAGTCCGAGTACCGGAAACAGAGTACCGTCATGGTATTCCGTACTGCCGGGCTCAGGGTACTATATTACCTCCTGTTAGACCCCAAGAATATCCGGAAGCCCTACCGTGAAATCATGATTGATACAGACGTGTCCGTTGCAACGGTAAAGAATGTTGTCGATGCACTTACACCACAGTATTGCTTTGAATCCAAAGATGGACGTAACCTGACCAACCTCTCAAAACTTCTGGATTTCTGGGCAGAGCAGTACAACCAGTTGTATAAGCCGCGTCTGTTTGTGACGAACCTCTCGCTTGCTCCCAGAAAACAATGGCAAGACGTTCTTTTACCACAAGGCGTAAGCTGGGGTGGAGAATGTGGCGCGTTCAAAAGAGACGGTTACCTTATTCCGCAAAGTTTTGAGCTCTATACGGCCATTCCTATTCGCGAATTGATAAAAACGAGGCAGTTAATCCCGGCTAAAGAGAACGCGGTCTCCGTTTATCAAGCGTTCTGGAAACTGCCGGAGAATGCTATTCACCCATTAATCCTTTACGCAGACCTCATGGGAACAGCTGACGGACGCTGCCGTGAGGAGGCACAACGCATCCTGAACAATGACCTATCCTATCTCCTCTAATACCATTGCCAACCCCTTGTTGGTTGACCTGTTAAGCGTCCTGTCTTCATGCTTCAATAAAGCAGGAAATGATTTCTTTGTCATTGGGGCTGCGTCAAGGGATATTCTCCGGCTCTATTTGGAAGCAGAGCCTTCCCCCAGACGGACAAGGGATCTGGATATCGCCATTGCTGTTGACAGCTGGGATGATTTCTATGAAATCTCTGAGATGCTCATTCAAAACGGTTTCAGGAAAGACAGCCATATGAAGCAACGTTTCTATTTTGGGGCTGAGAAAGGGGCCGATTATGAACTGGATGTCGTTCCCTTCGGAGGAGTGACTGCCCCAGGGGAAAAGATTTACTGGCCGCCAGAGGAGAGCCCGATGATGTCCGTCAAAGGTTTTGCTTCTGTTCTCAAGGACTGCGTGGATGTCGTGGTGGATAATGCATTCAGTTTTAAGATTCCATCTGCGCCCGCTTTCTTTGTTTTGAAGTTTGATGCATGGCTTGACCGCCACCTTCTCAATGACAAAGATGCCAAGGACATGTCCTTTATTCTGGCCAACTATTATCTTCATGAGATAACCAGCCCTGCACACCTTGAAGTCCTGGATGTACTCCCGGACCCCTTTGAACCATTTGTAGCCGGGGCCTACATGATAGCAAAAGATATCATCCCGCTTCTTGGAAAGGATGTTTTACACTCTTATGTTTCTGATATTGAAGACGAACTGGCCAGGGGTGAGCAAAGCCAGCTCCTCACACAGAGTATGGGGCCGGAATACGGATATGATATTGTCCGTGATGCCTGGACTATGATAGCAAATGTATTCAAAACAGCGGCAATGGAATGATTCATCATAGCGAAAACAGCCAAAAGGGACAGTTTCCCGTAAACGAAGACAGGCTTCTGGTCAAGAGGCTGTCCAATGACAGCATTCTTGCCGTAATGGCTGATGGAATGGGTGGGCTTGACCATGGAGAAATCGCGGCCGAGATTGCCGCCCGGCAAATTGTTTTCTCTTTGGAAGAAAAGACAATCCTCAATAAGACAGATATTTACCAGGCGCTGCTTTCAGCCGATGAAGCCATTGAACAGGAATCACTACGGCGCGGAATGAAAATGGGATGCGCTATTGCAATTGTCTACATCCAAAACTGTCAGATGCTCTTTGTAAGTCTGGGTAATATACGTATCTCATCCTGCGACGAACATGGTACAACGATGGAGTCCTTTGCAAAAGACAGTTCGTTCACAGACCCCTTGGGCGGTTCTTATCTCACTGACTGTATTCGCGGCAGAGGATTCCGGGAAGCACCCAGTGTAGAGGAAGTTAAACTACCCGAAGCCTTTCACATTAGAATTTGCACCGACGGTTTCTACAACCCGGACAGCAAAGATGATTCTTCCGTAATAGATATCTTTAGAAAGCCCGATTAGACAGCATCCACAGGAGGTGGAGAGGCCGGTTGTTTTGGGCGGTTGTTTTGGGCCGGCATCCGCAAGTTTTTTTGCTATTCCGGAGGGATTTTTGTACTTTTGTAGTAGGTAGTAAACACGGGTGAAGCGTTGGTTCGTGAATCCCGCTTTACAGCCCCATTGAGAAATAATTGAGAATGAAGAGACGTATCCTCTAAGTTGCTCATTTTGAGCAAGTTGTGGGTATTTTTACGGGCCTGTCACGCCGGGGGTCGCGAGTTCGAGCCTCGTCCGCACCGCTTAAAGGGTAAATCACTAATTATCAGCGGTTTACCCTTTTTGTTTTAGTGACATTTTAGGTAAATTTGACCTGGTTTGCGCCCAAAATCGGTGGTTTTTGACCTTGCAAAACATGGCAAAATGCCGCAAAATGCCGCAAAAAAGAGTGAGAGGAGTGAGACGGGAGTGAGACGAGAGTGAGACGAGAGTGAGACGAAGCCAACCGGAAAGTACTGGATTATGTAGCTTAGGGGTACTCTGCATATTATCAATCGCGTAAAAAGATTTTGAGGTATAAAAATTTATCCCCATATTTGCAATATAAAGATTATTTGATATGCCAACAATACTGTATCTGTTCGGACTTCGGTTCTTTTTCTATTCAGACGAACATTTGCCTATTCATGTTCACGTGGAGACGGGAGATGGCAAGGCAAAAATCAATGTTGAAACGGCCGAGGTCGTTGAGAACAAGGGAGTGAAACCAAAAGACTTGAAAAAGGCCATTGATGCTGTCGTGCAATATCGTGAGGACTTCATCAAGTCTTGGAATGAATATTTTGACGAATAGCCGCATGGAAAAGATTATTAAGGTTTGGTTTGATAAGGGACGTATCTTCATCAAGACTGACCAGGGAAACACATACAGTCGTCCATTGGAGGCTTTTCCGCTGTTGTTCGAAGCAACTGAACAACAGCGCGCCCGTTATGAAATAGGCCTGGAGGGGGACGACCTGCATTGGGATGATATTGATGAGGATATCCACATCAGCAGTTTTTACGAAACAGCCGAGCCGGACACCAATAATGTCATTGCCCATGTGTTCAAGCGGTTCCCGCAGCTGAATGTATCCGAGGTGGCCAGAACCATAGGCATCAACAAGAGCCTGCTTTCTCGTTACATCTATGGTATCAAGAAACCTTCTGAGAAGCGAACAAATCAGATTCTTGAAACAGTCCGGCAACTTGGCCGGGAAATGGCGGCAATTTAGCTGTTGATGCCCACACTTTCCAAACACCTATCGCATAAAATTTGTGTTTATGAGTAGAGTTACCCGTACCAAAAGAAGCCCGGTGGCTGCATGTGCGGAAGGATGGTGCTCCGGTGAGTGTTAGCCAGATTTGGGCGCTGTTCTTCAAGTATCCGGAGATGTTTGTAAGGGATGGGAAGTTGATTAGGTTGATGGTCTGATTGTTCGTCATGCTCGGCTCCGACCGGGCATCTCACTCCGCCTCCTTCCTCCGCGCCGCCCGCTACCTCTCTCCGGAGGCCATGGACGCCGCGGAAGGGCTGGCTGACGATTTGGGACTGGTGTTCTTTGAGGCCGAGAAGGTCAGTGAGGAAACTTCCGGTGAAGCTCTTCCGTAAGGGCGGCTTCCCGCTGTTTTGTCTGCCTGCGCTCTTCCTGATAGAGGGCGCGGGCTTTCTTTCTGTCCTCCTGAGCGGAGCGAAGGATCTCGCCGTTCTTCCGGATGGCCGATGCCGTGGACGAAGATGACGGTGCGGTACTTGGGGAGGACGATGTCCGGAGAGCCTGGGAGGCGGCGGTCGTTGACTACATTTTTTTGTATAGCGCCGTTTTTATCACTATTTTTGTACATGCTTTGTTACTACCACGCTTCTATCTATGATTTCTTATCGGATGAAACTGTTCTTCAGCAATTGGCTCAGAACAGTGAATTTGATATAACTCTTACACAACGAAAAGCTTGGCAGGAGGAAATCAGTATCATGAAAGATGCCCTGAACCGCATTTCCGGTGGAGATGGCTTTGGATGCCGAGGGCAGATTATCTTTGAATACAATATCCCCCGTCTTGGTAAACGCGTGGATGTTATTTTACTGTTGGATGGCGTAATTTTTACCATTGAATTCAAAGCCGGAGAAGTTTCTTTTAACAGGGCCGATGTAGAGCAAGTGTGGGACTATGCACTGGATTTAAAGAATTTCCATGAGGCAAGTCATGACAAAACAATCGTCCCGATTTTGGTTGCAACGGAAGCTAAGCATTCATCGTTTAATTGGCATCCAAGTGCCTATAATGACGAAGTTTACGAACCGCTGCTCACAAATGCCGCGTTGCTGACAGATCTTCTGACGGTAGTTTCCATCGCAGCCCGTCCAAATATTCTCAGGGATAGCAATTCTGACCCTGACGACTCTCGCTGGCTATATTCACGCTATGCTCCTACACCTACTATCATACAGGCAGCAAGCTATATGTATACACACCATAGCGTGGAAGAAATTACCAAGCACGAGTCTGATAAAACGGATTTGAAAAGTACTACCGCTTATCTTGTGGATGTTATAGCAAAAACCAAAGAACGTGGAGAAAAAGCTATTTGTTTCGTTACAGGAGTACCCGGTGCTGGAAAGACTTTGGTTGGACTGAATGTGGCCATTCATCAATTTGAACAGAGTGAGAAAGGGACACCCGAGATGGCTGTGTATCTATCCGGAAACGGACCGCTTGTGGATGTCTTAACGGAAGCCCTTGCTCGTGACAAGAAACGGCAAAGCGCTGAAGAAGGAAAACGAATCAATATCACAGACGCAAGAAGAGAGGTGAAATCATTCATTCAGATTATCCACCATTATCGCAATGATTATCTGAATGTTCTGAAGACTACGGACACTGGACTTGCCATGCAGGGCGACCTTTTACTGGTGGATGAGTCCAAATACAGGAAGTTGGGGACCGAAAAGTTTGAAGGTGTTGAAAATGTCGCTATTTTTGACGAAGCCCAGAGAGCATGGACCAAGGAGCAATTGTCGTCATGGCTGAATAGGAAAAAGGGGATACCTGGCTTTCCTTATTCTGAGCCGGAATTCTTGATATGGTCCCTCAATCTTCGGCAAGACTGGGCTGTGATTGTTTGCCTTGTTGGGGGTGGACAGGAGATTAACACGGGTGAGGCGGGAATCAGCGAATGGATTAATGCCGTCAATGGCAAATTCAAGAATTGGAAAGTCTATATTTCCCCGAATCTCACCGATAAAGAATACGATGAAGGCCGGGTTGAGGAACGACTCCAGTGCAATCCCAATGTGACGGTTGACATGCGTTTGCACCTTTCAGTAAACAAGCGGTCTTTCCGCGCTGAAAGCCTTTCTCGCCTCGTACACGATATACTTGAGATGGATTCCGATTCAGCGCGCGCCAACTATGCTGAGATCAAAGATCGCTACCCTATAGTTCTTACTCGCAGCCTAGATAGGGCAAAGGACTGGCTCAAAGTACATGCTCGCGGATCTGAACGAATGGGCATCGTGTGTTCGTCACAGGCTTACCGTTTGAAACCACTGGCCATAGATGTTCGGGTAAACCCCGACCATGTTCATTGGTTTCTGGATGACGAAAACGATATCCGTTCCTCCCAATTTCTTGAGGATGTTTGTACAGAGTTTCAAGTTCAGGGCTTAGAGCTGGACTGGACTTGTGTGATGTGGGATGCGGATTTTCGGTATAATGCAAAAGGATGGGAGCATCGTGAGTTCCTTAGCTCCAGATGGAATAATATCAATAAGCCGGAACGTCAATTGTATCAGACCAATGCGTATCGTGTTCTTCTGACTCGTGCTCGCCAGGGGATGATTATTTGTATTCCTGAAGGGAATCCTGATGATGCAACAAGAAGGCCAGAGTTCTATGATCCGACGTTCCAGTTCCTGAAGAGTATTGGGTTTAAAGAAATTTAAACTAAAACACCCTGATAAACTGTCGCGTGCTGTCGAACTGCCCTTTGAGGTCATCGTTCCACTCGTTCTCAAATTCTGAAAGAGTCAATTTCTCATGAGGAAGCTTGGCTATGTCTTCTTTTGTCATGGCCATGATTTCCAGATAACCAGTATCTTGCGGAAGCCCTTCTGTTGGAATAATATAGATTGTGTTCATAGATAAATACATTAGCGCAGTGTGTTATCAAAAGCCGTCAACCAGTTCCTCCAAGCTCCCCACCACCCCGTCAAACAGCTTATACATCAACTCCGGCTCCTGCTTCTCCGGCATATAGACAATGGTTTTGAGGCCGCGGCCGGCAAACCATCCGGCTTCGGTGTGGGCGCTGCGGCCGCAGGGAAGCACCAGGACGCAGGTGTCGGCCCAGAGCATGGCGTCCAAATCGGCCTTGAAGCCTTTTTCGGCCACAGGGTGGATGAGATTCCGGATGTACTCTTCCGGCTGCCAGCCCTGCCAGTTTTCATCCACATCGGCCCAATGGATACCGCCGGGGTTGTCCTTGGGATTCCGGAAATCATAGACCTCGTGGCCGGCCTTCCTGAGGGCGGCCACCACTTCGGGCTGGTATTTGTTCCTCCAGCTGGAGGCGACGTAGATTCTGGCCATAGGGGATGATATTAGCGGAATAGAACGCAAACAATCAGCATATACAGCAATACTGCGACCAGAGTAAGGAAGATACAAATCCATCCAATCACAGGCGTTCCCATAATGTCAGTCATGATTACCGCAGCCAAAATGCCCAGGAGGACGATAATGACTAACCAGAAAACAAACCACCCATAGTTGAACATCCTGTGGAGCGTATCCTTGAATCTACTCATTGCAGTAAAATGCTTGCTGTCTGCAAAAATACTCATTTTCCTCAATACCGCCAATCTGTTCCGTCCCGGAACGGGAGGAACAGCCAGAATGCAACCTGTCCACCCTGTCCACAACTGTCCACGCCCGGAGGAATTGTCCACGCCCCGTGGACGTGGACAAGGGTATTTCTGCGGATTAATTCTCTTTCAAGGTTTTGTTTTGCCACAAATTTGTCATATATTTGTGGCAAAACTTGTGTTATGGCAGACCAAAGCACATACAATTCCATCAAGCGGCGTGTTGAGGAGGCGGGGCGCGGTGCGCTCTTTTTCCCGGATACTTTTGCCGATGCAGGGACCTCCGATGCAGTGCGTTCGGCGCTGGTGCGCCTTTGCGAGAATGGCGTCCTCACGCGCGTTGCGCAGGGTATCTATTGTTATCCCCGTGTCGATGAACGCTGGGGCGGGGGAAGCATTCTTCCTTCCGTCGAGGAGATTGCACAGGCCATCGCGGCAAGGGACAGGGTCCGTATCGCACCCACCGGTGCCTATGCCCTCTACCGGCTGGGCTTGAGCACCCAGATTCCTGCCAATGTGGTGTTCGTCACCGACGGTTCACCCCGGCGGGTCTCCATCGGCAAAGGCCGCGGCATCCTCTTCAAACACACCTCGGAGATGCGCACCTTCGCCTACAAGTCTTCTTTGATGGCTTTGATTGTAACCGCCCTCCGGGAAATCGGCGAAGAGCAGGTAACCGAAGCCCAGATGGCTGTCATCCGTGAGCAGCTGAAGAACATTCCTGCAGAAGACTTCAGCCGCGACCTTTCCCTTGCACCCCTGTGGGTGCGAAACGCCTTGCGGCTGGTTCTGTCGCCGACGCCCTTGAAAACCTGACGGACTCGCTCATCCTCCAAGATTCGGAGAGGAGCCTTCTTTCCCGGCTTGCCCCCGGCAGGGAACTGGTTGTGGTCACACCGCAGGTGAGCCAGGCCCCCGTTGAAGTCTCGGGCGGGGTTACCGTCCCCACTCTTGAAAAAATTCTTGTGGACATCCTGTGCGACAATGCCCTCCATGCCCTTACCGGCTCGGAGGCCTACGCCATCTATGCCGCGGCATTCAGCCGGTATGCCGTCAGCCGTAAAACCCTTCTCCGCTATGCCGGGCGGAGAAACCGGACAGAAGAAGTCAATGCAATACTGAAGGAGACAGAAAAATGATATCACCAGACCGCCGAGCTTTTGAAGTAGTCCAACTTGGGTTTTTTCAGATGTCCGGAATTGCTTAAAGTTCAGATTCCCATTCTACTAAATCTCTGTCCAGGGCAATTTTCTTTTCATGCCCTTGCGGCCCCTGAATGTAGTAGCACTTGGCCACGCGCTCAGGAATCTCCTTCAGGAACGCCAGCTTGATGGCGGCGCATTTCTTGCTGAAGAAATTGTACTTTTTCATGGTACAGACTTTTTTTGATGTTGAACAATCCGCATCGCTTTACCACCGTGGCTTCTGGCTGCTCGGTTGGTGGCCCTCAAGGGGCACTCTTGATGCACGTGCAAATGTAGGGAAGATTTTGTAAATTTGCAAAGCGCATAACATGAATATGAAATTCCTTGGCAACATTCTCTGGCTTATCTTTGGAGGCATTATCATCGCCGTCATCTACTTTATCGTGGGTCTGCTGATGTGCATCACTATCATCGGCATCCCTTTCGGCATTCAGCTTTTCAAGCTGGGCACTTACGCACTCTGGCCTTTCGGCCATGAACTTGTGAACGGCCCAAATGAGCCGGGCTGCGTATCGGTGGTGATGAACCTCATCTGGATTCTGCTGGGCTGGTGGGAAATTGCGCTCATCCACCTTGTGTGCGGCTTTATCTTCTGCATAACTATCGTGGGCATCCCGTGGGGGCTCCAGCACTTCAAGATGGCCATCGGCAGTATTTTCCCCTTCGGCAAAGAAATTCGCTGATTATGAAGAAATTTGACTATAACTCCACGAACAACCCACTGATTGATATCTGCAAGCGCTACCTTGCGGCCTGCGATGCCATTGAACTTTCCGACGCGGTAAAGACGCTGTCCCTTGACCCGATTTTGGAAACTGTCCCTCTGGTTCTGAAAAAACCGGGGTTGGTCTATGAGATAATGACCCCGTCTACCCTTATCGGCATGGGTGGAGAGTGTACCGACTATGCCAGGCCGGAGGATGCGCCGCCATTTGCGGAAATAGCAGACAACCTGGATCCATTCAGACATCCGTATCTCCCGGAACCATACCTGCCCCTCTGGAAGTCATTGGACTGGACTTTCACTCCGGAAGGCATGTGGGAATGGATTCTGGTTCATGACCTGTGGCATAACCTTCCACTCTTCTGGCACGCCAACTACTCCCAAGTAGATTATGTGTTGAATAAGGAAGACTATATTGAGATTCTTCCGAACATCGCGTTTTATCTCACTCCGACCGGACGGCCCAAGAAATGGTATAAGGAAGATATTGAGCGCTGGGCAAAACACGAGCGGAAGGCCGGTTACCATCCCTTTGGAAGGACTGGATATAAGACAAAGCAAGATATGTTCACGGCCATCGAGATGGCAAGGACATTTGACAAAGACTTTGCGCCAAAGGCGGTCCAGATTGACGAAAAGACCATTGACGTAACCTTCTGCGTATGGAACGCATGGACCGGCCTCAAGCAGATTTGCTACAGGATGGAACGCTCAAAGCGTCTTGGCATCAAGATGACAAGGACAGTGGACAATCTCCTGATAAAGTACAATTGTGGAATTTGCTTTTAGTTTTTTAATATAGATCTTATGGACCAATACAAGTATGCGTGCAGTAATTCAACGAGTATCCTCGGCTTCCGTCACCATTGATGGCGAGGTCAAATCGGCCATTGGACCAGGACTGCTGATTCTGCTTGGCATTGGGCATGAGGACGGGCAGGAAGACATGGACTGGCTGGTCAAGAAGATTGCCGGGCTCCGGATATTCAACGACGATGCGGGTGTAATGAACCGCAGCGTAGTGGATATGGGTGGTGAGGCTTTGGTCGTGAGTCAGTTTACGCTGATGGCATCCACCAAGAAAGGGAATCGGCCGTCCTATATCCATGCCGCCGGTCACGAACTAGCCATACCACTGTATGAACAGTTCTGTGCGGCAATGTCTGCCGCCATCGGCCGTCCGGTGGGGACCGGTGAATTCGGTGCTGACATGAAAGTGGCCCTGGTGAACGACGGGCCGGTGACCATTTGTCTCGACACGAAAAACAAAGCATAATAGTTTTTTTAGCATCGGCAACGGTTTGGCACAAGCTTTCGCTAGCTTTGCGGCTGTTAAACGTTTGTGCCATGTTTGAAATCATCATTTCCGTTGCCCTTTATGCGGCCGCTATCGTATTCCTGGTAAAATCCGCCTTTGCTTACTGCAATCGCACCGGACATGATTGTTTGCAATAGATTTTGTCGGGCTCAATTCTTTCGCTAAATTTGTGACCATGGATAAGAACACTATCATTGAGGCCATTCGTAAAGGTGAGCGAATCTCTTTGGAATGTAAATTGGCGCAGTCCGAAGTTCCGTCTTCCGTCTGGTCTTCATATTCAGCGTTTGCCAATACGTACGGCGGGATGATTCTCCTGGGTGTCAATGAGGATATGACAGAGCCGGATATTGCTAAGAGGTTTACCGTTACAGGCGTTAATAACGCCCGGAAGATTCGTGTCGATTTCTGGAACCTTGTCAACGACAGGGAAAAAGTAAGCGTCAATCTGCTGAATGAATCAGATGTGGAGACAGTAGACATTGACGGCAAGACAATCATTGCAATCCGGGTTCCTCGTGCTGATACTTCATCACGCCCTGTTTATATCAACAACAACATGATGCGGGGTACTTACCGCCGCAATGATGAGGGCGATTATCGTTGCCAAGAGGAGGTGGTCAAAATGATGGTCCGGGATGCCTTTTCAGAGGGGAATGACCGTTTGTTCTTGGAGCATTACTCGATGGACGATATTGATATCCCTACGCTCGTTGCCTATCGTAATCACTTCAGTAACAGATACCCTGAGCACGTATTTAACAAAATGGACCACAAAGAATTTCTTCGCCAATTCGGCGCTTACACGTTGAAACGTGAAACTGGCGAGGAGGGGTTAACCATGGCCGGTCTTCTAATGTTCGGAAAAGGTCTTTCCGTGCGGGAACGTTTCGACAATTTGCGTCTGGATTACATTGACAAATCTCATCTTGTCGGAGACCAGCGCTACAGTGACCGCCTCACATATGATGGAACATGGGAGAACAACTTGTATAACTTCGTAACATACGTGCTCCCGCGTCTGACCAAAGAACTTCCTCGACCGTTCCAGATGGAGGGTTCCGAGAGAAATGACGATACGCCGCAGCATAAGGCAGTCAGGGAAGCCATGACGAATGCCGTGATTCATGCCGACCTGATGCTTGACGGCGTCTTGAAGGTAGAGAAATACGATAACAAGTTTGTCTTTACCAATCCAGGCTTACTCAAGATACCTATAGAGCAAATATATTCCGGTTATGAAACACGGGCCAGAAATCAGCGTATCCAGAATTTGTTCCGTATGATAGGCCTGGGAGAGAATCTGGGGTCCGGGTTTCCGCTTATTCTAAGTGCTTGCAATGAAAAACACTGGTTGAAACCGGAACTTATAGAGCAACCAGAGCTGATGCAAGTTAAACTTGTACTGCATATTGTGTCAGAGGAAGATGCTGTTAAACGACAGGCGAATGTCGGAAAAGATGTCGGAAAAGAACTAACTGAAAGACAGCTTGTTATTATTGATTTGATAGATAAGGATCCTTACATCTCGGCACAAAAAATGTCGGAAAAGATGTCGGAAATGCCGGGGAAAGGCATCGTTGCTACGCGAACGGTTGAAAGAGATTTGGCAGTTCTGAAAGAGTTGGGCGTCCTCACCCGAATAGGCGGTCGTAAAGATGGGCATTGGGAAATCAACAAGGAACAACTGCCATCCTTGTATAGAGTAAGGTGAATAGCACTCTCAAACCCAACCTTGCCACCGCGGCTTGGGCATCACGGCCTGGTTCCTGAGGTGGACTTGCTCAAAAAGTAATCATGGAAACACGTAAGCACCTCGCCGCAGAGAAGAAACGGCAGAATACACACAACTGCGCCCAGAGCGTGGTTTGCACCTATTGTGATCTGGTGGGGCTGGGCGAACAGACCGCACTGGACATTGCTGGTGCCTACGGAACCGGCATGGGTAACATGGAAGGAACATGCGGTGCGCTGGTGGGCGCAGGAATGATTGTGGGCCTTGCTACCAAAGACAGAATCAAGTCCCGGGCACGCATGAAAGAAATGATGGAAAAGTTCCAGTCCCGTAACGGAGCGACACAGTGCCGCCTGCTTAAAGGGGTCGGCACCGGGAAACCGCTCCGCGACTGCCCGGACTGCGTGGCAGATGCATCGGAGTTTTTAGAAGAGTACCTGTAATGCATCGCCTTCTTGCCTCGCATCATCTTTCATATCGATGTGAACTCCGCCTTTCTCAGTTGGAGCGCGGTAAAACTCTGCATGGAAGGCAAACCTGACATCCGGCTGGTGCCATCGGTCGTGTCAGGAGACCCTTCCGACAGGCGGAGCATTATCACAGCGGCCTCTATTCCGGCCAAGAAACTGGGCATCAAAACGGCCCAGCCGGTATCCATGGCACTGCGCACCTGCCCGTCGCTGGTGATTGTCGGCGGCGACTGGGAGTGGTACAAGCGCTGCTCGGAAGGATTCATTGCCATATGCCGGAGTTATTCCCCGGTGCTGCAGCAGTTCTCCATCGATGAATGCTTCATTGACATGAGCCTTCGCTGCACGCCGGAAAACGCCGTGGCGATGGCCACTCAACTTAAGGACGAGGTGAAGACCAAGCTGGGATTCACTGTGAACGTGGGCATCGGCTCCAATAAGCTGCTGGCTAAGATGGCTTCCGACTTCGAGAAACCGGATAAGGTGCATACCTTATGGGAGAGTGAGGTGCAGGAAAAAATGTGGCCGCTGGGGGTACGGGACTTGCTTTGGGTGGGCAAGAAGACGGAGGAACGCCTCACAGCTTACGGCATCCACACCATCGGCCAGCTGGCCAATCTGGGGATTGGTTCGCTCGTGCGTCTGGTCGGTCAGAAGTTTGCACAGCAGCTTCACGAGAATGCCAATGGCCGGGATAACTCTCCCGTAGAAACGGAGGTGGCCGAGGCTAAGAGCTACTCGGCCGAACGGACCTTCTCAAAGGATTACACGGACCCCAAAGACATAGACCGTGCGCTGTTCAACGTGGCCTGCATCGTGGCGCACCGTATCCGCCGCGACGACTTCCGTGCCTCCACCGTGTCCATGTTTATCAAGCACGCTGACTTCACGGTGCAGCAGAAGCAGACCTCCCTTTCGCAGCCGACGGATGTTACGGCGGTCATCCTGAACGAAGCCAGACGCATGCTCACCGAAATCTGGGACGGGCAGGCGCCCATCCGCCAAGTTGGCCTGGGAGTGAGTAAACTCACGCACGAATCGGCCGTGCAGATGTCCCTCTTCGAGGACCCCAAATTGGAGTACTATCGGGAGTGGGACAGGCAGTATGACGAGGAGAAAGCCAAAGCGGAAGATGCCAGGATGCTGGCGTACGAACGGAAGAAGAAAGACGATGCCCTGGTCTTCACTTACGACGATGGCGAGAAGGCCCTCTCCGCCGCCAAGAAAGCCATTAAGGGGCATCCGGACTACCGCTTTCAGCGGTCTACGCTCCCCGACGGAACCGACTGCTTTGAAGTAGTCTCCGGCACAAAAGCCCTCGAACGTCACTGTGTTACGAAGAAAAATCGCTAAATTTACACTTTCTGCCAGTGTTTGGCAGGGAGTTTTTACAGATTTGCAGCTATAGTTGCGGAAAAAATATGTAATTTTGGTTCCAATGAGCGAAGATGCTTTCATACAGACCCCTCGCCTGAGGTTCAGACCTTGGGCCGATGCGGACGCCCCCATCCTTTTCCGCTATGCGTCAGATCCGGATGTGGGCATCCGGGCGGGCTGGCCGTCCCATCAGAGCGTGGGGGAGAGCCTGCGCATAATCCGGGACGTGTTCTCCAATGGCCGCACCTGGGCACTGGAGCTCAAGGAAAGCGGGGAGCCCATCGGCTGCATGGGGTATTATGTCCAGGAAGACAGCAACATTCCCATCGGCCGCAAGGATGCGGAGCTGGGCTATTGGATTGCCAAACCGTATTGGAACCAAGGCTTGTGCACGGAGGCGTTGCAGGCCATGTGCGACTGGTGCTTTAACCAGAAAGGCTTTCATACCCTCTGGTGCGATTTCTTTGTGGACAATCCCGCTTCCGGCCGCGTGATGGAAAAATGCGGCTTCAAGGATACGGGAAAAACCAACTGGTGCAGCCATCTGTACCGCGGGGATGAGCGCCCGGTTAAAATCATGAAACTGCATCCGTCCATGTTCGCGGGAATCCGGGACATTTTCGTATCTTTGCACCGATGAAAAAGAAGCTTTTGAAATATCTTCTGGCTGTGGTGGCTGTATGGGCCCTGTTTTCCTGCTCCAAAGTGGTGAATAACTGGGTGTACGTGAAGGCCGATGTGTCCGGCTTCCCTTCGGAGGCGGATAGCCTGATGGGCGTTGCCATGGCGGGGAACCTGGAAAAGGCCGCCTATGGCGCCCTGGGTGAAACGCCCTATGAACTGGTGTATGACCGCGCCTCGTCCCTTGAATCCATGAAGAAAGCCGCCGACGCCTTCTACGATGAGGTGAAGGATACGGTCACCTTCGAATATACCCTCACGCTGAACAAGATTCTCTCTACCGTCTCTTCGGACGGCAGCAAGATGAAAGAGCCCCTGAACACCTATATTTTCAATTAGGCTCTATTTCCTCCTGTAAATGTCGAAGCGCCAAGTGACCCCGATGTCAAAGTTGTTCATGTGGTCGTGGTTGTCCCGGAAATAGACGGCGTGAAGGCGCAGTTTTTCGTTTCCCAGCGGGAAGAACTCCACGCCCGCGCCGCCGTAGAAAAAATCTTCTCCGGCCGGCAGCAGCAGGTCCAGGGAGACGCCGTTTGCGTCTACGTTGGCGGCGCTGTTGCGCTCATAGCCCACTTTTGTGCATAAGTTCCATTTGCCCAGGCTCAGGATGGCCTTGCCGATGACAGACCAGTCCGAGAAGAAGTTGGACTGCCCGAAGGCCACGCGGTCAATCAGGTCTACATCCACCACCAGTTTGCCCAGCAGGAACTTGTTGCCCAGCACGAACCAGTTCATCTTCCGCTTCATGCCGTCCTCTACCAGGTTGTAGCTCCAGATAGTTTTCCAGTACCTCCCGATGTGACCGTTCCAGTACAGGTTGTAGGAGTAGGCCGATTGCATGGCTGTGGAAACGGGTGAGGGGCAGAACTGGAGGCTGATGGCCTGCCCGGGGGCCGGAGAGAAGGTGACGGAGGCCCCGAAGTCGTAATACCGGTCCAAACGTGCGCTGAAGGCGCCGTAGTAGTACACCTCGATGGGCGGGGAGTCAATCTCATAACCGCCGATGAGGATGGGCTGTTTGCCCGCCGTCAGGCTCCACTGGGGGGCGAATTGCCATTTGAGCCAGAGGAAGTCGGTGGCCTTGAAGGGATTCTCCTTGGTAGGCAGCACATTTAGGCGATGCCTTATCCGGAAGCTGAGCTTGTCTGTGATTTGGCCCAGGATATGGAGGTTCAGATAATCTCCCTTGAAGCCGGAGTTGTATACCCCGTTTATCGTTTCCTGATGGAAGGTAGCGCGGGTGTCAATGGAAACTTCATCTACATGGAATTGCTGGCCGTGTGCGAGGGCATACAGGCAGAGGGTGAGGGTGGTCAGAATGATTTTTCTGGTGGTTAGCATATACAAAGATACATCTTTTTTCCGGGTTTTTCCGTATCTTTGCATCCTATGCAAGCAGAAAATTTTCCGGACCGGAATTGGTACGCCGTCAAGGTCTTCTTTAACAAGGTTTTCCGAATGGAGGATATCCTTTCGGACATGGGCCTTGAAACCTATCTGCCTGTGCAAAAAGTACAGCTGAAAGGCCGGGCGCACATGCTTGCCGCCCGCAGACTGGCCCAAACGGACGAGTACCACCGGGGGGATGCCCGCTATATCCAGGAGGGCCCTGTCATCTATGAACGCCGCCCCCTCATCAACGCCCTCATCTTTGTGAAAGCCTCGCCGGAGGAGATTGTACAGGTATCCGGTCGTCTCAGGGACGAGCAGATTATGGGCCGTTCGTCGGGCTTCGTGTACAAGACGGCCGATTGGAAAGAATATGCCGCCATCCCCGACAAGCAGATGGAAACCTTCCGTTTGGTGGTGGAATCAGGCCAGAGCGGCCTGGAGTTCTATTCGGCCGATGAATTCGTACTCAAGGAGGGAGACAAGGTGAAAGTGCTGGAAGGCCCTTTGGCCGGGGCCGAAGGCTATATCAAGCGGATAAGGAAAAACCGCCGCCTGCTCGTTTGCATAGAGGGGGTGATAGCAGTGGCTACCTCTTACATTCCGGAAAAGTATTTGGAAAGAATAGGTACAAAATAGATGCCCGCAGAAGGAAACATAGTGATCCGTCACGCCAAGGTGAACAACCTCAAGGACATTACGGTGGAAATCCCCCGTAACAGGCTGGTGGTGATTACCGGCGTATCCGGCAGCGGCAAGAGTTCCCTAGCTTTTGACACGCTCTTTGCGGAGGGACAGCGCCGCTTTGCGGAAAGCCTGTCCTCCTATGCGCGGCAGTTCCTGGGCCGGATGTCCAAGCCTGACGTAGAGTCCATAGACGGTATTCCGCCGGCCATCGCCATCGAACAGAAGGTGAATATCCGCAACCCCCGGAGCACTGTGGCCACCACCACGGAAATCTACGATTACCTGCGGCTGCTCTTCGCCCGTATCGGCCGCACGTATTCTCCCGTGAGCGGGGAAGAGGTAAAGGCCCATACCGTCAAGGACGTGCTGGAAGCCCTCACGGAGGGCGCCTGGTATATCCTGGCCGATATCCATTGGGACAGCCGCCAGGACAAGGTGGAGCTTATGCTCGCGCTCAAGGAAGAAGGCTTCGGGCGCCTGTTTTCTCCTGCCGATGGCACCCTGTACGCCATTGAGGACGTGATGCAGATGGACGGCCGCTACCCGGAGGGGCTGTGGCTCCTGGTGGACCGCGTGAAAACTGGCGGAGAACTGAATCAGGATCTCCGTACCCGCCTGAATGCCTCCATCCAGGCCGCCTTTGACAAAGGCCATGGAGACATGGCCCTGTGGAGCCCGGAGGCAGAGACCCTTCCCTCCGCGTCGCTTCGCGACCCTGTACGGGCAAATGCTCCGGGAAGGGTCTCTGCCTCCGGACTCCAGCGATTCTGCTCTCGCTTTGAGAAGGACGGACTGGTGTTCCGGCATCCGGACGAGTACCTCTTTTCCTTTAACAGTCCGCTGGGGGCCTGCCCCGTGTGCGGCGGCCTGGGCAAGATTGTGGGGGTGAGTGAAGACCTGGTGGTGCCGGACAAGACCAAGAGCATCTACGACGGGGCCATCGCCTGCTGGCGGGGAGAGAAGATGAGTTGGTTCAAAGACCTGGTAATCAAGAACTCCGAGAAATACGGCATCCCTATCTTCGAGCCTTACTGCAAACTCACGGAAGAGCAGAAACGCATCCTCTGGGACTCCCGTGCCACCATGGGGGACGAGAGCACTATCGTGGGCATCAACGAGTTCTTCGAGTGGGTGGAGGCCAACCGCTACAAGATACAGTACAAATACATGCTCAGCCGCTACAGCGGCCGCACCACCTGCCACTCCTGCGGCGGCAGCCGCCTCAGGAAGGAAGCCCTCTGGGTGAAGGTGGGCGGAAAGACCATCCACGAGCTCCTTTCGATGACCGTGGAGGACCTGCTGCAGTGGTTTACTGATACGAAACTGTCGGCCTATGAGATGGAGATAGCGGGCAAGACGATAGAGGAGATTTGCTACAGGCTCCAGTGCATTGAAGACGTGGGCCTGGGCTACCTCACCCTCAGCCGGACCATGAACACCCTTTCCGGCGGAGAAAGCCAGCGGGTGAATCTGGTGACGGCGCTGGGCAGCTCCCTGGTGGGCTCCATGTACATCCTGGACGAGCCTTCCATCGGCCTGCATCCCCGGGATACCGAGCGGCTCATTGCGGTGCTCAAACGGCTCAGGGACATCGGGAACACGGTTGTTGTGGTGGAGCATGATCCGGAGATTATCCGGGCGGCCGACTGCCTCATAGACCTGGGCCCCCGCGCCGGCGAAAACGGCGGCGAGGTGGTGTTTCAAGGCGTGGCCGACGCCGTCATGGCCGGCCCCGACCGGCCATCCCTGACGCTGCAGTACCTCTCGGGTATCCGCAAGCCCTATGTAAGGGAGAAGAACCCCTGGCACTACAGCATCACCGTGGAAGGGGCCATGCAGAACAACCTCAAGGACATTGACGTCCGCTTCCCCCTGAACGCCTTCACCGTGGTGAGCGGCGTGTCCGGCAGCGGCAAGAGCTCGCTGGTGGGGGACATCCTGTATCCGGCGCTGCACCGGCGGCTTAACGAGACCGGAGACCTCCCCGGCACCTTCAAGGGCCTGAGCGGAGACCTCAGCCGCATCTCGCGGGTAGAATATGTGGACCAGAATCCCATCGGCAAGAGTTCCCGCTCCAATGCCGTCACCTATCTGAAGATTTACGACGACATCCGCAAGCTCCTTTCTGAGCAGCAGTATGCCCGCATCAACGGCTACACCCCGTCCTACTTCTCCTTCAACCAGGACGGCGGCCGCTGTCCGGAATGCCAGGGAGACGGCTTCGTGAAGATTGGCATGCAGTTCATGGCCGATGTTACGATGGTGTGCGAAAGCTGCGGCGGCAAGCGCTTCAAGCCGGATATCCTGGAAGTCCGCTACCAAGGCTTGAATGTAGACGATATCCTGAATATGAGCGTGGAGGGGGCCATCGCCTTCTTCAGCGCCCAGAAGGAAGAAGCCGCCCGCACCATTGCCGCCAAGCTGCAACCCTTGGTGGACGTGGGCCTGGGCTATATCAAACTGGGGCAGCCGTCCAGCACCCTCTCCGGCGGAGAGAGCCAGCGCATCAAACTGGCCTATTTCCTCTCGCTGGCCTCCGGTGGCCGGGAGAAGATTCTCTTCCTCTTTGACGAGCCCACCACCGGCCTCCATTTCTACGACGTGGAAAAACTCCTGAAGGCCTTTGACGTGCTGCTCTCCAAGGGCCATACGGTGATTGTGGTGGAACACAACGTGGACGTAATCCGCAGCGCGGACTGGGTGATAGACCTGGGGCCCGACGCCGGCGCCCGGGGCGGGGAAGTGGTGTTTGCCGGCACGCCGGAAGATTTGAAGAAACAAGGTAAAACCTTTACAGCCAAGTATCTATGAAACGGATAGCCGCCCTCACCATGGTCCGTAACGACGACTTCTACCTGCGCAAGTGGGTGGAGTACTACGGCCGTGAACTGGACGGAAAGGAAAACCTCTTTATCTTCTATGACGGTCTGGACCAGCAGGTGGCCTCCTTCTGCGAGGGTACGCATGCCCTGGCGGTGGAGAAGATAGGGACGCAGGTGGTATCGGCCGAAAAGGGGAGGCTTAAGTTTCTTTCCGGAAAAGCGGCGGAGCTGCTGGCCGGGGGCTATGACCTGGTCATCGGCGTGGATGCCGACGAATTCGTGGTGGTGGACCCCAAACTGGGGAAGACGCTGCGGGAATACCTGAGCGGTCTTCCGGTGAAGGGGTCGGCATCGGCCTTGGGACTGGATTTTGGGCAGAAACTGGGCGAGGAGCCGGACATTACGGAAGATCGGCCTTTCCTGCAGCAGCGGCATTATGCCCAGATTGGCACGCGTTACACCAAGCCTTCCATTTTGGCGGCGCCCTATACCTGGGGGAGTGGCTTTCATCGGATTAAGGGACATAACTTCCATATAGCCAAAGACTTGTATCTTTTCCATTTTGGCTATTTTGACATGAAGCGCCTGCAAGACCGTTTCCAGGACCAAGACCGCCTGGCGCAGGGCTGGGGCAAGCACATGCATAAACGCTCCCGTGCCATCCGCTTAGTGACGGAGCTCAGAGCCCGGGACTTTGACCGCTGGACGCGGCTCTCCCGTGTGGCGCAGACCCTCCTGAGACCGCCCTATGCCTGGAACAAGCCCGGCATGCTGGGACTCAAACTTGTGGTCCGGATTCCGGAGCGGTTTTGGAATATCGTATAAGATAGTGGGCAAAGGAGCCGGGAACTACCTTCTCCAAGTCCCGGTAACTGGTTTTCTGATAGAAGAATCCCTCTTGAGCGGCCTTCCGGAACACTTCCGGGTCCCAGGGCCGGTCTTTGTATTCGTACAGGTAGAGGTGCGTGGGGTACTGGTCCAGATGCGGGAAACGCTCAAAATATTCCCGGGCCTGCGGCACCTCATGGACCAGGGTGCGGAACATCACCTGGTGCATGAAATAATCTACCCGGCGCTCTTCGTGCAGCCAGTAGTCCAGAATCATGGCTCTCCAGGCCTCCAACAGGTAGGAGCCTTTGCGGGCGCGGATAAAGCAGTTTTGGACATAGCTGTAATTGCCGTGCACCTTGGCCCCGGCCATGAACATGAAGAAATCCTGCTCCCGGATGTATTCCGGAATGGGGCCGGTGACAAAGCAGGTGGAATCCAGCCAATAACCTCCGTAGGTGTGCAGCAGTTCCACGCGGCAGATGTCGGCATAATGGGCGGGCTTGATTTTTCCGGCCCGGTATTTTTCCTCGATGACCGCCGGAAGGGAGATGTAGTTGTGCAGGGTTTGGGCGTCCAGCACCACCAGCTCCTGGCTGCAGTGCTCGCGGATGCTCTTGAAACAGGATTGGACGATGGGCGGCGCCTGCCGCTCCCCTTGCAGCCAGAGGGTGAAGATTTTTTCTTCCGTGCTTTCCGTGCAGGTGGCGGGCTTCACGGAGAGGGCGGCGGGCAGCCAGTTCCTCTTCATATAGGCCGTGAGGATGCGTCCGAAGGCGGCACAGCGGCGTTCCCGGTGCTTCTCTTCCCCGTCCCAGAGGGGGTTGAGGATGTGCCCGAACAGCAATAATTTGGCCCGCGTCCGGCCGATGGGCGTCCTTTTTGAGGCCAGCTTGTGCTCGAAGGGCTGGAGAAATTCCTCTTCCCACTTGGCCCTGACGGAGGCTTGGGCCGATGCATAGGCCTCCTTTGCGGCGGCAATGGCAGTAACCAGGCTCCGAATCTTGTATTCTTCCTTCGAGGAAAGGATGTAGCTTCCCGGGTTGGGATAATAATAATAGAGCGGCAGGCGGGTGAGGGTGGCTTTCCCAACCCTCAGAAGCACCTGGCTCCACCAGGGGAAGTCTTCGTAAATGATGCCGGGGATGAAGGGGATACCCTCCAGAATCTCTTTTTTGTACAGGCACCGCCAGGGCTGGCAATGGCGCGTGGCCAGCGGGTCCTCATGCTTGGAGCGCTCGGTGGCATGCTCAAAGATGTTCTCCGTAGTGGCCGATTCAACTTCTCCTATGGCCGGGAAACGGATGCTTTGCGGGTCTCCCAGATGAAGGGCATGACGCACCATCAGACGGGTGCGCCAGGCATGGTCGTAGGTGAAGGTGACAAGGTCGCTGCCGTCCTTCCGGGCCAGCTTGAGGCAGATTTCCAGGGCCTGGGGATGCAGGAGGTCGTCACTGTCCACAAAGAGGATATACTGCCCCCGGGCCTCTCCCAGGGCCCGGTTTCGGGCGCTGCTCACTCCAGCGTTAGGCTGGCGGATGGCACGGATGCGACCGTCCCGGGCGGCATAAGTGTCCAGGAGGGCCGCTGTAGCATCCGTACTGCCGTCGTCCACGCAGACGGCTTCCCAATCCTGATGAGACTGGGCCAGCAGGCTGTCAAGGCAACGTGGCAGGTATTTCTGCACATTGTAGCAGGGGATGATGATGGAAATCTCAGGCATGTTTCTTTTTGACAAGTTCTCTGAAAAGGGCGTCCCAGCGGGGCATAATTAGCTCTTCCGTAAAGTCTTTGGCTTTATCCAGGCAGTTTTCTCCCATCTTTTTCCGAAGCTCGGAGTCCTCCATGAGCCTTTCCACCTTTGCTATCCATTCCTGAGAATTATCCGGATCGGCCGTGAAGCCGTCCAACCCGTCCCGGATGAATTCTCCCGGTCCGCAGGGACAGCGGAAGGCCACGCAGGGGAGTCCTATGGAGGCGCTCTCCACCAAGACCAGCGGGAAGCCCTCGAAAAGGGAAGTCATCAGGTAGATGGAACTGCCCAGCATCTCTTCCCGGATTTGCCGGGAGGCCGGATGAAGCCTCACGGAGTCTCCCAGGCCCAAGCGGACAATCTGCTTTTCTATCTTTTTCTTCTCTTTCCCGTTGCCGTACAGGTCCAGCACCCAATCTGGATGACGGGGATGAAGCTGGCTCCAGAGCTCAATCATGCGGGAATAATTCTTCTGGGACTCAAAACGCCCGCCGCTGATGCAGCGTTTGGCCTCCAGCGGAGCGCGGACGCCGTCATCTTGAATAAAAGTACTGGGATTATAGATTTGGACGATATGGGGGCAGAAGGGTTCCCACGCCTTTTTATCTTCCTGGGTAAGCACCACAAAGCAGTCCAGGCGGCTCACGGCCTTTTCCATCCGGTGCATCCGCCGGGTTTTCTTCCGAATCCGGAACATCTCATGGCAGAAGTGGAACTCGCTCATGACGACGATGCCGGGATAGCGTTCCTTCAGCTTGCCCATCGTGAGGAGGTGAAGGTCAACGATGATATCCGGTTTTTCCGCTTTCACCACGGCGTCCAACTTTCTCAGGTACAGGGGCACCTGGATGGGCAGGCGGAGGAAGCAGTTGATATCCAGCAGCTTTACCCGAGGGTCCAGGGGAAAGAAGGTGGGCCGCCCTTTCTGGTGATTGGTGACAAAGCTCACCTCATGACCAAAATCGCGCACCAGCCGGTTGGCCTTGAGGATGAGAATCCTTTCCATGCCTCCGGCATTGTACAACGTATCTGTGAGGTAGAGTATCTTCATAATCCATACAAAGATAATACAACTGCCCCCGAAAAGCAAGCGCTCAGTCCATCCCGCCCTGGTCCACCCGCCAGCTTTCCTCGGACAGGCCGTCTCCGGTGGGCTGCACCGTAATCCGGTACCAGCAATTCCTCCGGACATCGAAATTGTTGCGGTTTTCTCCCAGGTAGAAGCGGTAGATGAGCCTCTCTCCCACGCGGGTGTTCCGCTGCGGGGAATGGTATTCGGCCTTGAGCTCAATGTAGGAGCAGATTTCCTCGTAGCGGCCGTCGGCAAAGACTTTCCCGCTGTCCGTGAGCACGTTGTCCAGCAGGTCTCCCTGGCAGTTTTCCAGCAGGTACACACTCACGCTTTGGCTCAGGTTGCCCTGGGAGGTCTGGTTGAGGGCGCTCACCTGGTTCCCCGTCTTGCCATAGCCGATGTTGAAGGTCTCCTGCTTTCCGCTCACGCGGCTGGGGCCGATTAGGCGGGCAGATGAAGGGCAGGCGCCCACCCGCACGTCCGTCACTTTGAACCGGATGTCCGAGCGGAGGCTGCTTCGGTCTATCGTGAGCTCGATGCGGGCCATCAGCCGCTCCAAGGGCACCTCCAGCACCCCGTCGTCTCCTACGGTGGTCTCCTGGATGAAGGCCACCATGGGGAGCCCCTGGGTGAATTCGTCCGGGTAGGCCAGGTGGTAACGGTAGCTGCGGGCTTCCTCCAAGGTGCGGAAGGGGAGCTCATAACCCAGGTTGGCCGCCGCCAGCACCGTGTAAGGCACATCCTTGAGGAGCGTGGTGCGGTATTCCACCTTTCCGTTCACCAGCCTCAGGGACCGGGCGGGAACGTAGACCCGCTCTTCCAGCACCCCGAAGGCGTTGAAGATATAAAGGTTATAGTCGGTGATCTTAACATCGTCCGGGTCGCCTGCACGGGTTGGGTTCAGGGCCGATGCTGTCAGGATTACACGCAATGGAACATAGGGAGAAGGCTCCTGCGTGCAGGCAACCGGAACGATGAGTAACGATAACAGGAATGAAAGGTATTTTCTCATATCAGTAGGTTACGGTATAGGCTTCGGGGACGTCCCAGGGAAGCGGGTTAATCTGTACCAGCACGGTACCGCTTTCCGTGGGGATGTCCGGGTCCGGGGAGCCCATCCGGCGAAGCGTCAGGCGGAGGTCGTACACGCGGGCGGGGGCCAGGTCCGGAATTTCGACGGGGTAGTAACAGGGAACGCCGTCCAGGTTTCCTTCTATAACCAATCGAGTGCGCGGAATGGAGGCATTGGAGGCGGGATTGGCGTAGCAGAAAAAGGACATCGGCAGGGCTGAAGAACCCTCCTTCAGCATCCATTCCGGATGGGGGAGGGCCTCCGTGGCCAGGCTGTCCAAGGGCCCCGGATTAATCCAGGAGACCGGGTGGCCGCCTTCCGGGCCGATGGGTTTGTATTCGGTGGCGGCATAGCTGAGGTAGATGCGGCTGCATGTGAAATTCTTTCCCGCGTATGGCCTTTCGGAAAAATCGGCCTTGAGGGAACTCAGACGCACTTCCGTGAGCATGGGCTGGAGGTTGAGTTGGGTGAGGCGCGAGGCCCCGTCTTCCACGAGCGCTTCCGCAACCAGGTGAGGCTCGGAGAGCTCTTCTTCCTCTATCCGCCAGGTTTTCTTGCAGATACTTCCGTAGTTCTGGATATCCAGCCAGGAATCCGTCACCCCCGCCTGGGCCGACAAGACCACCACCCGCTTGGGACCTGGCCCGGAAAGTCCGTAGTTCCGGCTCTCTCCCTGAAGGTTCTGGAGCTGCTGGTACGAGTCCAGTTTCTGGGCCCCGCCGGTCTCGAAAAAGAAGAGGTCTATGGCATCCGGAGTTGGATTTTTGGTCCATTTTATATAAATTCGCGATTCGGTAGGGTGTTCAGTATATTCTGAATAGCGCTTACACGAAGAAAAAAAGGCCGGAACCTGCAGGAAAGCAGAAATGATTGCTACAGAGGCGCAGCAGGCGTGTAAATGCCGGTAGAGAGGGTTTTGTACGGTGAATGAAGTCCGGCCTGTGGGTTTTCTTCGTGACATGGTTTCGGTTTTTTGTTGGGAGCAAAGCTACAACAGGCCCGAGCATATAAGCAAGCATCGTAAAAAAGATATTTCTGTTTGCGATGGTTTTGGAGAAAATTTTTATGTTTTAACCGAAAAATCGGTTGAAAAAATATTGTTTTTTATGATTTTTGGACGTCTCTTCTTTCCCATGCGGGAACTTCTGCCCATCCTTGAGCGGCAGGCCACGCTGCTTTCTTCCAGCACCGAACTTCTGAGCGCGATGCTCGAATCCCAGGACCCCGTCCGCTGGAAACAGCTGTATTCTGAAATCCGCAGCAACGAACACAAGGGAGACGCCATGCTCACGGAGTTCCGGGAGCAGTCGGCCCGTCTGCCGCTAAGTGCTGCCACGCGCCGGGAGCTCACCACCATCTCCATGGCCCTGGAAGATTGCCTGGATGTGGTGAAGGATTCCGCCAACGCCCTTCCCATCTATAAGCCGGCCAAGATAGACCCTCAGCTTCAGGAACTTTCCCGCATCATCCTGGAAGAAGCCCGGGCCCTGGGTGACATCTTCCCCCTCCTCTCGGACATGCGCAAGAGCGCTTCCGCCATCATCCTCCTGGCCGACCGCGTCAAGGAGCTGGAGCACGATGCCGACGAGGCCTATGAAGAGTATATCGGCCATATTTTCGCTCAGGAGCCGGATCTCCGCGAGATGACCAAGTACAAGAACCTGGCGGAACTATACGAAAAGGCCACGGACTCCGAAAAGCACGTGGCCGATTGTGTGAGGATTCTTCTGATGCGTTACGTCCGCTAACCTCCGAAGTTATCGTAGAGGATGCTCTCGGGAGCTACTCCCAGGGAGTCCAGCAGTTCGTTCACGCATTTGACCATCATAGGCGGACCGCACATGAAATACTTGATGTCCTCGGGAGCCTCGTGCTCCTTGAGGTAGGTCTCGTACATCACGTTGTGCACAAAGCCGGGGGTGTACTTCACGCCGGCGGCATCGGCAGCCGGGTCCGGACGGTCCAGGGCCAGGGTGAAGTGGAAGTTCGGGAATTCCTTCTCGATTTCCGCAAAGTCTTCCAGGTAGAAGGCTTCCACCAGGGCGCGGGCTCCGTAGAAGAAGCGCACGGGCTTTTTGGTCTTGAGGGTCTTGAACAGGTGCATGATGTGGCTGCGGAGCGGAGCCATGCCGGCGCCGCCGCCCACGAAGATGTATTCCTGGGTGTCAGGGTCGTCCTTCGGGAGCAGGAACTCGCCATAAGGTCCGGAAATCATCACCTTGTCCCCGGGTTTGCGGGAGAACACATAGGTGGAGGCGATTCCCGGAGGAACACCGGGCACGAACTTGAATACGCCCTTGGGCTGGGTGCGGTCGAACGGAGGCGTGGCGATACGCACGTTGAGCTTGATGAGGTCTTTCTCGGCCGGATACGAGGCCATGGAATAGGCACGGATGGTGGGAACGGTGTTCTTGTACTTCAAGGAAGTGATACCGTATTTCTCCCAGTCTCCGATGTACTCGGGGCCCACGTTCATGTCGGCAAAATCGGCCTCATATTCGGGGATGTCAATCTGGATGTACTCACCGGACTTGAAGTCGATGTGCTCGCCCTCGGGCAGGCGCACGGTGAATTCCTTGATGAAGGTGGCCACGTTGTCGTTGGAGATGACCTCGCACTCAAGTTTCTTCACGCTGAGGGCGCTCTCCGGAACGGCAATCTGGATGTTGTCTTTCACCTTCACCTGGCAGCCCAGACGCCAGCCTTCCTTGATCTGCTTGCGGGAGAAGAAGCCCGTTTCGGTGGGAAGGATGGTTCCGCCGCCTTCGATGACCTGGAGCTTGCACTGGCCGCAGTTGGCCTTGCCACCGCAGGCGGAGGGGAGGAAGATGCCGTTGTCGGCCAGGGTGTGCATCACATCACCGCCGGGCGTCACTTCCAGTTCCTTGGTGCCGCCATTGATGTTGATCTTGACGGTACCGGAAGGGGTGAGGGCGGTCTTGATCCAAAGGAGCAGGGCAACCAGGATGAGGGTTACCACCGTAATGACCAGGATAGAGAATAAAATTGTATTTCCCATAATCTTTCCCTCCTACAGTGCTATTCCCATGAAGGTCATGAAGGCGATGCCCATCAGACCCACGGTGATGAACGTGATACCCAGGCCCTTGAGGGCGGCAGGGACATTGGAATAAGCCATCTTTTCACGGATGGCGGCCAGGGATACGATGGCCAGGAACCAGCCCAGGCCGGAACCCAGGGCATACACGGTGGCTTCACCAATGTTCAGGAAGTCTTTCTGCTGCATGAACAGGGAACCGCCCAGGATGGCGCAGTTCACAGCAATCAGGGGCAGGAAGATACCCAGGGCCGAATACAGTTCCGGGGAGAATTTCTCCACCACCATTTCCACAATCTGCACGATGGCGGCAATCACCGCGATGAACACGATGAAGCTCAGGAAGCTCAGGTCCACTCCCTCGATGAGGGCGTCCGGAGCCAGCACATAGGTGTTGAGCAGATAGTTGATGGGGAGCGTGACCAGCAGCACGAAGATAACCGCGACACCCAGGCCTGCAGCTGTCTTCACATTCTTCGATACCGCCAGGAATGAGCACATTCCCAGGAAGTAAGCGAAGATCATGTTGTCCACGAAGATGGACTTTACGAATAAGCTAAGATATTCCATAGGGCGTCAGGATTATTTCTCTTGCAAGTCTTTCTGGATGGAACGCTGCACCCACACGATGCATCCCAGGAGGATGAGGGCGAAGGGCGGCAGGATCACCAGGTTGTTGGGAACATAGCCGAAGCGGTTCAGGATATCGAAGCCGAAGAGGGTTCCGCTGCCCAGAAGCTCGCGGAAGAAGGCTACGATAAGGAGGATGAGTCCGTAGCCGGCACCGTTGGCAACGCCGTCCAGGAAGCTGGGCCAGGGCTTGTTGCCCAGGGCGAAAGCCTCGATGCGGCCCATCACGATACAGTTGGTGATGATAAGGCCGATATACACGGACAGCTGCTTGTCAATGGCGTAGGTGGCTTCGAAGGACTTGAGGATCTGGTCCACAAGGATCACCATCATGGCCACCACCACCAGCTGGACGATGATACGTACCCGGCCCGGAATGGTGTTGCGGAGCAGGGACAGGATAAGGCTGGAAATGCCCGTCACCACAATGACGGAGAGGGCCATCACCAGGGCTCCCTTCAGGGTAACGGTAACCGCCAGGGAAGAGCAGATGCCCAGCACCAGGACGGTAATGGGGTTACCTTTGAATATGGGATTCAGAATGGTTTCTTTCAGTTTTGCATCCATAGCTTAGTCCTCCTCGGTTTTGGGTTCTTCTTTTCCCCCGCAGCAGCCTTTTCCGCAAGCCTTCTGATTGCTCAGGAAGTACTTGGCATAGGCGGCCAGCCAGGTGTCGATGGCGGCATCCAGGCCCTGGGAAGTCATGGTGGCGCCGGTGATGGCATCCACCTGGTTGTCTACGACGGACTTGCCGTCGGCCTCCTTGGGAGCGCCGCCCTTCACGATGTCAAAGACATTCGTTTCGGAGAAATTGGCGGTTTCGCCCACGAACTCTGCCTGGAAGGAAGGGTCGTCCTTGATCTTGGCACCCAGGCCGGCGGTCTCGGACTCGTGGTCGAAGTAGGCTCCGCCGATGGTCTTGAGATCTTTCTCGAAGGACATGTATCCCCAGATGGGACCCCACAGGCCGGCTCCGTAGATGGGAACCACCGTGCGGCCGTTCTTGAAGACAAAGACGGGAAGTTCGGGCTCTCCGGTCTTGCCCGCCCCGCCCTTGATGTTGTAGTTCTGGCGCTTGAGCTCCTTAGGGCCGTACACCTGGATTTCATTCCGGTCGACGGCCAGTTCGCGGAGCTCTTTGCCTTCGAGGTCTATCACGAAGGCACGCTCGATCTCCTCAGCGTACTTGTCCAGCTTGGCGGCGTTGCCCAGCCGGTCCAGTTCGGCCTTGGTGCCATACTGGGCGGCCTTGAGCATCTGGGAGATGGTCTCGGCCTTCTCGTTGGCGTCCTGCTTGGACTTGAGGCTCTGGGAAACGAAGGCCAGGAGCGCTGCCACTATCACCACGATGACGGTGGTGTAGATGACGGTATATACATTATTATTTGTATTCATAGGGCAGCGGGATTAAGCGGTTAAGGCTTTCTTGGCGCGGCGGGAGGTATGGGCCGATACCACGCAGTGGTCTATGAGCGGAGCCATGGTGTTCATGAGCAGGATGGCCAGCATCATGCCTTCCATGTAGCCGGGGTTCCACAGACGCACTACTACGGCGAGGGCACCCACCAGGAAGCCGTAAATCCATTTGCCGGTCTCGGTCTGTGCGGCGGTCACAGGGTCCGTAGCCATGAAGACGGAGCCGAAGAGGAAGCCGCCCATCACCAGCTGATAGTAGCAGGGGACTGCGGTGGCGCCTGCCAGCTGACCCAGCCAGCCCACCAGGAGGCCGCCGGCGATGGAGGAGACCATGATCTTCCAGGAGGCCACGCCGGTCCACACCAGGATGAGGGCACCCAGGAGGATGGCGATCACGCTGGTTTCACCGGTACTGCCGGGGATGAAGCCGTAGAACATGTCCATGAAGCTGTACTGGCCCACGGCGCCGGTGGCGGCGTCGAAGGCACCGTCATGGGCGATGGCCAGGGGCGTAGCGGCGCTGATGGCATCTACGCCATCCAGGCCGGCCCAGGTCTTGGACACCCACACGGAGGAGCCGGACATGCTGGACGGATAGGAGAAGAACAGGAAGGCACGGGCCACCAGGGCGGGGTTCCAGATGTTCATTCCGGTACCGCCGAACACTTCCTTCACGAAGATGACGGAGAACGCTACGGCCAGGGCCAGCATCCACAGGGGGACGTCCACGGGGACAATCAGGGGAATGAGGAAGCCGGTTACCAGGTAACCTTCGTTCACTTCCTCCCCACGGATCTGGGAACTGGCGAATTCAATGGCCAGACCCACGACATAGGAGACCACGAACAGGGGCAGCATCCGGAGCAGTCCGTAGAAGAACATGTGCCAGAAGCCCCAGTCCAGGTTATAGAGGGTGGAGGTCTGCAAGCCCACGTTGTACATGCCGAACAGGGCGGCGGGTACCAGGGCGATGACCACCATGATCATGACACGCTTGAGGTCGATACCGTCCCTCACGTGGGCACCCTTGGCCGATACGGTTCCGGGTACGCGCAGGAAGGTGTCGAAAGCGTCGACGGTGGAATGCCACCAGGGAGTTTTCTTTTCGTCTGCCATAGCTATGCCATTTCTTTAATCATGAGGTCTATACCCTTTTGGATAATGGCCTGGATTTCGTTCTTGGAAGGGTCTACGAAGTCGCACAGGGCGAGGTCTTCCGGGAGCACTTCATAGATGCCGAATTTCTCCATCTTCTCGATGTCTGAGGCCAGGCAGGCCTTGATGAGGTAGATGGGGAAGATGTCCATGGGGGTGACATCCTCGAAGCACTTGGTCTCTACGAAGGCGCGGGGACCGCCGTGCAGGTTGGTGTCCATATTGTACTTCTTGCGGGGGGTGAGCCAGGAGAAGTAGCACCAGGAAGAGCTGTACACCTTGGGACGGATGGGCTTGGCCCAGCCCAGCCACTCGCGCTTGTAACCTTCCTTGAGGAGGGTGAGCTGGTCTTCGAAGAAGCCCAGGTAGCCTTCGGCCCCCAGGTTTTCTCCGGTGAGGGCGTCTCCGCCCACCACGCGTACACCTTCCTTAATGTCGGTGATGTCTTTCACGGGCGTGCCGGGGAGGGCCACCACATAGCCGGTCTTGGCTGCGGCGGGGCCGGTGACGGCCACCTTGCGGGTGAGGTCCAGCTTGCCGGTGTTGATTACATGGCCCATGGCAGCCAGGTGCAGGAGGGAGACAGTCCACACAATCTCACCCTTCCGGATGGGAGCGATGTGGCTGATCTGGACACCTACGTTGCCGGCCGGATGGGGGCCGCTTACTTCATGGAGCGTGGCATTCTTGATGCCGCCAAAGGCCGATCCGGCCTTTCTTACACAGATGTGCACGGGAGCAATCTTGCCCAGGGCGTCCACACCGGCCTGGATGTCCTTCATGGATTCGACCAGGGTGTAATCCGTATCCGCTGCCAGCGGAGCCGTGCTGAAGGAGGAAATGAAAATTGCCTTGGGAGCAGCCTGAGGGTCTGCCAGGACGCCGTAGGGACGCTGGATGAGCGAACCCCAGAGGCCGGTGTTGAGGAGGAGCTCCTTCACCTGGGCGGCGTCTGCGGGAGCCTTGGAACCGAAGTCCACGTACTCCTGCTTGGCATCGGCCTTTATCAGAACTGCCAGCAACTTTCTCTTTTCGCCCCGGACAATCTGCTGGACGGTGCCGCTGACGGGCGAGGTGAGCAGAATCTCGGGACGCTGTTTGTCGGCCATCACGGGGGAGCCTGCCTTCACTGCATCGCCCTCCTTCACCAAAAGCCTGGGGACCAGGCCTTTGAAGCAGGTGGGCTTTACAGCTACGATGTCAGGAACCACGGTTTTGATGACTTCGGGGGCTGCAACTCCCTTGATGGGAATGTTCAGACCCTTTTTCAAATCGAGATTGTTTGACATTATTTGATTGGTTTTGTGTATTTCCAAAAATACTCCGCGAAGTTACGAAAAATTTACTAAATTCGCATACTAAAATGTGACCGAGATGAGTGAGATCTTGAAGGATTTGAATCCGGAACAAAAAAAAGCCGTAGAGTGCCTGGAAGGGCCCATGCTCATCGTGGCCGGGGCAGGCTCCGGCAAGACGAGGGTGCTTACTTCCCGCATCGCCAATCTGATTGAGCATGGCGTGAAGCCGGAGAGCATCCTGGCCCTCACCTTCACCAAGAAGGCGGCCGGGGAGATGAAGGAAAGGATAGCCCTGATGGTAGGGGAACGGCAGGCCCGCCGGCTCTGGATGGGAACCTTTCACTCCGTGTTCATCCGTTTCCTGAGGGAGTATGCCGATGTGATAGGCTTCCCCCGGGATTTCACCATCTACGATACCACGGACTCCGTTAGCTGTGTCAAGCACTGCATCAAGCAGCTGTCCTTAGACGAGAAGCTGTACAAGCCCAAGGAGGTGCTCTCCCGCATCTCCAAGGCCAAGAACGACCTCATCACCCCCACGCCCTACATGAACGGCGCGGGCGGCTACCGGGAAGACGACACCCTGCACAAGAAACCGGAGCTTCACCGCATCTATGCCCTCTACTGCCAGACATGCCTCCAGTCCGGCGTCATGGACTTCGACGACATCCTCCTGTACCTGAACATCCTGTTCAAGCGCAGTGAAGAGGCCCTCCGCACCATCGCAGGCCGGTTCTCCCAGATCCTGGTGGACGAGTACCAGGACACCAACATGGCCCAGTACCTTGTGCTCAAGAAACTGGCCGGAGCGCACAAGAACATCTGCGTGGTGGGAGACGATTCCCAGTCCATCTACGGCTTCCGCGGCGCCCAGATCCAGAACATCCTCAATTTCCAGAAAGACTTTCCCGCGGCGCGTCTGTTCCGTCTGGAGCGCAACTACCGCAGCACCCAGACCATCGTGAACGCCGCCAACTCGCTCATCGCGCACAACGAGGGCCGCATCCCCAAGAACTGCGTCTCCATGGGGGAGAAGGGGGAACAGCTGCACCTGGTGCGCACCTACACCGAGCAGGAGGAGGCCATGCAGATTGCATCGGCCATCCTTTCCAGAATCCGGGAAGACGGGGCCCAGTACGAGGACTTCGCCATCCTGTACCGCACCAACTCGCAGTCCCGTGCGCTGGAGGAGCAGCTGCGCCGCCGCAACATCCCTTACATGATATACTCCGGCAACTCCTTCTTCGAGCGGGCGGAGGTGAAGGACGTGATGGCTTATTTCAAGCTGGCGGTGAACCTCAATGACGACGAATCCTTCCGCCGGGTGGTGAACAAGCCCACCCGCGGGATTGGCGACACCTCCCTGAACGCCCTTACGCTGGCGGCGCGGGAAAACGGCACTTCGCTGTTCAAGGCGGCCGATCTGCCGGACCTGGAACGCTTCGGCCTCAAGGCGGCGGCCATCGGCAAAATCAAAGCCTTCACTTCCATGATGGAGAAGGCGGCGCTGGAGGCCCGGGGTGGCGATGCGTATGACGTGGCGCGTTCCCTGGCGGCCGAAAGCGGCATCCTGCTCTTCTACAAGGCCGATACTTCCGTGGAGGGCCAGTCCCGCTACGCCAACGTGGAAGAGCTCCTGAACAGCGTCAAGGCCTATGCGGAAGAAGTGGAGGCGGACGCGGAGGCCGACGGCATGGACGAGAAGCCGCGCGTCACCCTGGCCGATTATCTGGAAAACGTGTCCCTCCTGTCCAATGTGGACGTGGCCGATGACGAAACCCTGAACAAGGTGGCCCTGATGACGGTGCACACGGCAAAAGGCCTGGAATTCCCTTATGTGTTCGTGGCCGGCATGGAGGAAAATCTCTTCCCCTCCGGCGGCTGGATGCTTACGCCCAAGGACCTGGAGGAGGAGCGCCGGCTCTTCTATGTGGCCATCACCCGGGCCAAGAAGGCGGTGTCCCTGAGCTTCGCCCAGACGCGCATGCGCAACGGAAAGCACGAGTCCAACGCGCCCAGCCGTTTCCTGAAGGAACTGGCGCCGCAGTATCTGGACCATCCGCTCCGCAAGGAGGACTTCGAGGCCCGCGAGCCCGAAGAGGATGCTTTCGGCGGCGGCTTCCGCTGGTCGGCGGAAAGGAGATGGCCGAGCAGGTCGGCCATGACGCCCAAGCCCTCCGTCATGCCCAAGCCCTCCGTCATGCCCGGCCCCGACCGGGCATCCCGTCCCCGGACGGTCTCCGAGATCAAGGCGGAACTGGCATCCCGGCCCAAACCGCCGGTGACGGCGGACTTCGTTCCGGACCCCATGTCTTCTTTCCATGTGGGAGACCGGATTGAGCACAACCGTTTCGGGGCGGGAAAAGTCCTTGAAATAAGCGGTCAGGTGCCCGATTTGAAGGCAAAAATCATCTTTGACCGGTACGGTGAAAAACTTTTATTGCTAAAATTTGCAAAAATTCGTCACATATAACTTGTTATATTCCTTGCTTTTATTTATTTTTGCAACGAAGTTTTTCATAGTTTAAGTTTAGGTTAAGTAACTGGCCCGTCGCAGTGATTGCGACGGGCCAGTGAATTTTTGGAGAGTGTACAGGGATAAATAATCCTATCCGCAGTAGAAATACTGCGTTACAAGACGTCTCATTAGTTTGGTATCGTTCCTTGCTTCCTGATGCAGTTTTTCATCATTGTGGGAGCGGAGGGCTTTCAGGATACCGTCAATCATCCGCGGGCGGAAGACATCTTTCTCTTCATAAACGGAGCGTTCTTGCTCCAGACAGGCGGCACTTTCCATGCAGCAGGTAGGAAGTTGCTTCAGGGTCTTGAGCCTGTCGGCATTCTCGCTCTTGTGGATATCCATGTCCACATAGGTGTCTTGGGCCAGTTTGAGGGCCTGCTCCACGGGCATCTCCAGTCCCTTCCGGGCGGCTACGCAAAGGCCGGCCATGAGCTGGTAGATGTCTGCGCTGCAGTCCGGGGAACGCATCTCGAAGGTTTGCTTGGCGGTGGTGTCACGGGCGGCGGCCTTCTCCAGCGGGTTGGCCTTGGAGCACATGTCCACGCCGGCGCTCCAGCCCAGCGGCACGCGGACCAGGGCGCTGCGGTTGCAGTCTCCCCAGCACACGTTGGTGGGGGCTTCCTGATGGGGTACCAGACGGAAGTAGGAGGTGGGGTTCTTGTTGCCGAAAGCGGTGATGGACGGGGCATAGGTCATCAGGCCGGCGATGGCGCGGCGGGCTTCCTCGGAAAGTTTGTTATCGGCCCCCAGCGTAACGTTGCGTCCGTCTTTCATCAGGCGCATGTGGATGTGCATGCCGCTGCCGGCCTTGCCGGTGGTGATCTTGGGGGCGAAGCTCACGTCCAGGCCATAGCGATAGGCCAGGTTGCGGATCACCCACTTGGCCAGCAGGAGCTGGTCGGCCGCGGTGTCCAGGGGGCAGGGGAGGAACTCTATCTCGTTCTGCTCGTACACCTTGCCGTCCAGGGTGAAGTTGCCCACCTCGGAGTGGCCGTATTTGATCTGGCCGCCGGTCTTGGCCACGTGGTCCATGCATTCGCGGCGGAAGTCGTTCAGTTTGGCGAAGGGTTCGCTCTCATGATAACCCTTCTGGTCCGTGGCGGGGAACAGGGCGTCTTCCTCGCAGATTACATAGTATTCCAGTTCTCCCATGGCCTCGAACTGCATGCCGGTAGAGGCCTCGAAGGCTTTCTCGGCCCGCATGAGGGTGGCGTGGGGGGCGCAGTCGAAGGGTTCTCCGTCCTTGTTGAAGAAGCCGCAGAGGAAGCACAGGGTGGGAATCTCGTTGAAGGGATCCACAAAGGCGGTGCGGTAGCGGGGGATCACATAGAGGTCCGAGTTGCCGGCCTCGATGAAGGAGGGGAAGAGGCTGGAGCCGTCCACCCGCTCGCCTTCGGTGAGGATGGTCTCTGCGTATTCCAGGTTGTTCACGGTGAAGTTGAGCGTCTTCACGCGCCCGTCTTCGGCCGGATACATGAAATCTATCATGCGGATGCCCTTTTCTTCAATGAAGGAGAGCATGTCTTCGCGGGTAAATTCCCGGGGCGCTTTCTCCAGGAAAGCCACCACTTCGTTAGGATTCAGTGCTATTTTCTTGTCCATGGTTATAAATTGGTATGCAAAGATACCGATTCCCTTTCGATTGGACAATACCCGGAAAAAATTTGTACCTTTGTGCCGGAAATTGAATCGCTATGAAACGCTTTATACTTATTGCCAGCCTCCTGGCCCTTGCCGCCACCACCAGCCCTGTAAAGAAGCAGGCCGATGGCACCGTCACCATCAATACCACCACCCTCAAGGCCGATGAAGGCTGCTTCGGCCCCACGCCCGTCATCATCTACCTGGACGCGCAGGAGCACGTGAGCAAGATAGAGGCCCTTCCCAACACCGAGACGCCTTCCTACTGGAATCTGGTGATGGAAAAGCTCTCCACCGTCTGGAACGGCCTTCCCGCCTCCGAGGCCGTCTCCCTGGAAGTGGATGCCGTCTCCGGCGCCACCTACTCCTCCGAAGGCCTCATCTCCAACGTCCGCTCCGGCCTCACCTACTACCTCCAGAGCAAGTAGAGGGGCTGTTTTGCCTTGACTGGCAGTGATGCGTTGCAGGTGAGGGTGTGTACCGTCGCAGGTGCGGGTGCGTACCGTTGCGGGTCCTCATTTTTTCTCCCACCGGCGACACTTATCGGCCCCTTGTGCATTTCCCCGTCGCCGGTCAGCTAATTTTCGGGGACCTGCGACACCCTGTTAAAATTCCGGCCGATATGCAAAGCGTCATATGACTCCAATTTTTATGCTCCGCCGATAAATGCTCTCAACTCTTTTTCGGAATCTTCCTTTTTAGTAAATTTGCAGATTATAAAGCAAATAGAAGTAAATCTTATGAAAAAATCGGTTTTTTAGGAAGGGAAAGGTTATGATGACGGGATTCAGAGCATGTAGTAGTCGTTTGGAAGTCATAAGTGTTTGAGTATGAGTTATCATTCATTGTGGGCCGATAGCCATGTCGGGCATATTCAGGACCTTGAGCCTGAAATACTGGAGATGGCATCGGGTCTTTCCAAAAGGGGGCAGGATGCTTTCAGAGCGTTATATGCACAGTGCGCCGGGGATGTGGCCACATTGGCCTATACCCTAATGGATCCGCGTTTCTCTTGGGATAACAGCCATGACCGGCTGGGTGGGAAAACGCTCGCCGAGCTGGCAGTTTTTTCTTCCGGAATCCTTGCTTTGTTAGAAGGTCACAAAGACACTCCGGGCATGGAAGAGTGGGATACTTATCAGAAGAAAGCCCGCATCGGCAAATATGGAATCACCGGCAAGGCGGGAGAGTACCTTCTGCAGTTGGAGCAATCTCTGGGCTATTTCCCCGTGACGGCATTCGTCCAAGCATGGCTCTCATCCCGGGAAGAAAGGGAACGGTACATCTACAGCCAGGCATTTGATTTTTGGCAAGAGGGCCGGGACAAGACGCTGACCGAAATGGCCGGACATCTTGGCATCACCGGAGAACGGGCCCGGCAAATCAGGGTGCGTCTTTTCAAGGAATTGACCGTTTTCCTGCAGGGTCTTATGATAGGCGGTGACTGCCCTTACGACTGCTTGGATATTAATTTGGCAGATAAAGTCAATAAGGCAGAAGGAACAGCATTCAACGCGAACTTTATCAGGTTCATTATCGGCAACGCGTATAAAACACTTATGGTCGTGGGCAATGCCGAGGACAGCCTTGTGGTGAAGTTCAAGGGCGGCACGGACGATGCCTTTGTGGCTGCCATCCCAAAGGCTATGGCCGATTTTTTTGACTATAATGCCTACCTCTCCGTCATCGAAAGCTTGAATGCCCGGAAGCGTCTGGATCCACAAAGGGAACCTCTCCCTGAAGGTTCCACGGAAGTGAAAGACCTTTGTTCCGTCCTGGCCTTCCTTCGCTATGGTTGGGAAAGAGAGAATGACTTCCTGATTCTTCCTCCAAATGCCGACAAGAACCGCTCAGACATTATGGAAGACATAATCCGTGATGCTGGCCGACCGCTTTCCATAGAAGAAATCATGCAGGAATACGCCCGGCGCTACCCGGACCGGAAGACCGACCGCCTGAAAATCCGGGGCAACATTCATGTGAATCCCAGAATAGTCCCACATGGCCGGACAGGGGTATATTCCCTTGCCGAATGGATAGATGGAAGTGCCCGTGGCGGGACCATCCGTTCCTTCGTACGGGAATGCCTGGATGCGAGCGAGAATCATATAGTCCCATCCAAGGATGTGTATGAATATGTCCGCCGGTTTCGCCCGATGTCATCGGATGAGAATATCATCTGCAATTTGATGCTGGAAAGTGAAAAATCCTTCCGCATTCTCTGGAAGGACGGGGTATCATATCTATCCTATTCGGCCGATGATATTCCGGAGGGCTATAAGCAGCATGTGCGGTCACAGTCAGAAAGGAGAAGCTTCTCTGAAAGCATCGGCCTGATTGACAACTTTATCTCGCGTCATGGGTATATGCCAAAAGTGTGCGACAATCCGGAGGAAACCCGCCTGGCCCGCTTCCTGTCCAATATCCGGAGCCAGAGGCGTAAAGAACAGCTGACAGAGGAGGAGTTGTCTGAACTTATCCGGCTTGAGTCAAAGCTGGATGGAGGAATAATACAGCTGGAGTTATTTTAACCAATCTTTTCCGGAGCGAAGCGACCCAGGGGGGCTGGGGGATTAGGCCCCCAGTGAGTCGTAAGACTCCTTTACAAAGAAAGAAGTTGCTGATTTTTCAGCAACTTCTTTCTTTGTAGACTACCCATTTAAATTATCGAACTTTTTTCGGCTTCTAAGGGTGATACAAGCCCGTTTTTCAAAACAACGGCTGGTCTACGTAGGGAGCTAAATGCGGATACTACTTGTAAACTCAAACTCTCTTTCAGTTCAACCTTATCGCACCATTTACATCCCGCTGGGACAGGGTCAGGACGAAGTTCCTGGCCCCGCCTTTTTCGTAGAAATAGATTCGGAAGACCTGTCCCCGGGTGAGGGACACTTTGTCGAAGGTGAAGACCATCTTCGCGGTGGCCTCGGGGGCGGTGACACCCAGCCCATAGGCATTCCGTGGGAAGACGGCTTTCTCGTATTGGAGGCCGCGCTTGGTGCGGCGCTTGCTCTCCACGGAGAAGCGCGGGTCGGACAGGCCGTAACTGACCGCCGAGCCGTTGCGGAGGGAAATCAGCAGGAAGAGAACGTCATCCTTGTAGAAGATATTCTCACAGAGGATGTCTATTCCGTAGCCGCTGGTGCCGAGGTGGCAGAGTTCGGGTTTCATAGTCACAAGTTCTTCAAAAGGAATGGGAGGTGATGCCGACGGAGCCCCGTCGGCATGGGAGGAAGATGAGAAAGAAAGAGATGATTCGTCCTGACGGACGGGAGCCACAGGGCGCGTGTCGATGTCAAGCCGCTGCGGGTGTTCCCGGTACGCGACCAGGAAGGTGTGCATGACGCCGGTGCTCTCCAGACAGGACATCGAGGTGCAAATGTCGAAGGGCTCGCGGGCCTTGACGGCCACGTAGTCCTTGCTGCCGTCGACTATCTTCGCGACGATGGCTTTGTTGCCCAGATTGACGTACTTGAGTTCAGAGCCGAAACGGATATGGACCACCTGTGTAGTGGAGATAAAAAGCGTATCTGGGGCCTGCGCAGAGGCGATTTCGGAGCATAGCCACCCAAGCAGGAGAATGGCAATCAGAAGTTTTGTTTTCATCGTCTTTCGCACTTTACAAGGTAAAACTCATAGCCGCTCACGACCGAGACGGACACCTCTCCCGAGGCGCTCTTGGCGATGGTGGCGCCGGTACGGATGACCGTGGAAGCGATGTCTCCCACAAGGCCCCCGAAAGTGGTCCCGGCGGTGGAGATGGCGTCGTTGGTGGCGGTGCGGCTGTTCTTGGAAGCCGATGTCTCCGGGCAGTAGATGCCCTGCAGACCGTCTGTGTCGTAGGCATCCAGCGCCAGCGGGATGATGCGGCCGTTCATCTCCAGGGAACGCACCTGTAGCTCAAGCCGGTCGCCGATTTTGCAGATGGCGGCAAGGTGGGTGTTTGCCGGGATGCGCACGCCGTCCTGGTTGTAATCCTCCAGCAGGCGCAAGGTGACGCGCTGGCCGGATGTAATCTTCTGGTCCCGGACGAACATGCACTTGAAGGGCCGCTTGGCGCCCTCGTACTGTACGGCAGCGTCCTCAAAATCATCATCCAGTGAGGAGATTATGCCGTCTGAAGAGCCCACGGCCGACAGGTCGATGGACTGGGGTTCCGGTTTCGGCGCCTCAGTCGGAGCTTCCTCTGGAGCGCCTCCAGTCAATACATCCCGCACCATTTCCGCACGCCGGCGGTCATAGTCCAGTCGCTCCTGTTCCGTCATCGGCCGGGACGCGGAGCCGCCGCCCCCGGAAGAGCGCCGAGAAGGGGTTGAAGACGAATATGACGAAGGCGGTGGCGGAGTCCCGAAAGTCCTTGCCACGGCCGCCTCATCGCTCTGCTCCTGCGTCATGGCCGGTGCACTGCCGGTTTGGGTCGTGGGCTTTCCTTCAGAAGAAACCAGCGAGATTTCCTCTTCATCGGTCAGCATTCCCAGTTCGGCGAAGTAATCTTCCGTAGACACGCGTCCACGGAATGCCTCGGACTTGGAATCCGACATCTTCTGGGCCTCTCCGTCCGGGATGGTGGCAGTCACGCTTTCCTCGGCCGGAGCCTTGCTGCCGCCTCCGAACTGGGAGATAAAAACAAATATCAGAAAGCCTATCACCAGCACGCAGATGGCGCCAAAGAGCAAGGCCTGTTTCTTTTTGTCAAGTTGCATAACGTCAATGGATTAAAGAGATTGCACGATAGATATACCAGATGGCCCCCACGACGGAAAGGGCGATGCACACATAGGCGCCGATGCGCACGATGCGCGAGTCATTCCTCAGTTCTTTCATCGCTTACGGGTCTCTACAAGGTTATTCTCGACGACTTTGAACTTCTCGATGATGAGCCCGTGGGGGTTCACGTCCGAGCGCCCGGCGTTAATCAGCTGGCAGGTACTCACAAACGAATACTGGCTAACGGTGCTCTCGCGCACCACATACTGCCTCGCGTAAGTGCGCACCTGATAAGGGTATGCCGTCGAGACGAACTTCACCGAGTCAACAATCATCTGCTGGGAGATATTGGCCGATACCAGGCGCGAATAGTATCCCTTTTCGGCCAGGTCCTGCGAATACTCATAGGCACTCCGGTCGGCCAGATTGAAAGCCCGGTCCAGATTCTCC
>JAFVAU010000029.1 GCA_017480345.1 Bacteroidales bacterium | reverse complement strand
TCAGCGGATGCTTCCGCTCCGAGACTGGCGTGGAGAACTACGCCATCGTCGCCTCCGTCATCCAGACGGCGGTCAAGAACGGGCAGAACCCCTTCGAGGTCCTTCGGGTCATTACGACCCTTGCTCTGGCGTAGAATCATTGTTTGAATCATTGTTGACAGGTGGTCACGGCCTACGGCCTATGGCTGGGGAACCTGAGTAGTTACCAACCTTTTGGATAATATTTGGGCCAGCAGGCCTCGAGATAGGCCCTGAGAACGTCTTCGTGCTTGTTTTTGGCCGGCTCGTAGAAAACCTTTCCCTTGAGGGCGTCCGGCATGAACTCCATGTCAACAAAGTGACCGGGATAGTCGTGGGCATATTTGTATCCGTCGGAGTAATTGAGATCTTTCATGAGCTGGGTGGGCGCATTGCGGATGGGCAGGGGGACCGGCTGGTTGCCGGAGAGTTTCACCTCCGCCAGAGCCTTTTCCAAGGCCATGTAGGAAGCGTTGCTCTTGGGAGAGGAGGCCAGGTAGACGGTGGTCTCCGCCAGGGGAATCCGGCCTTCCGGCATCCCTATCTTGGACACCACCTCAAAACAGGCATTGGCCAGCAGCAGGGCATTGGGATTGGCCAGTCCCACGTCTTCGGATGCGCTCAGGCAAAGGCGACGGGCAATGAAAAGAGGGTCTTCGCCACCGTCAATCATCCGGGCCAGGTAGTAGATGGCCGCATTGGGATCGCTTCCCCGGATGCTCTTGATAAAGGCCGATATGATGTCATAGTGCATCTCACCGTCCTTGTCATAGATGGCCATGTTTTCCTGGACGGAAGAGGTGACCGTCTGGTTGTCAATCACAATAGGGGACTTACCGGCTTGGGCATCCACCACCAGTTCCAACACGTTGAGCAGTTTTCGGGCATCTCCGCCGCTGTAACGCATGAGGGCATCGCTTTCCCTGAGCTCAATCTTCTTCTCCTTCAGGAGGACGTCTTCCTTGAGGGCCCGGTCCAGGAGGACTTGCAAATCGGCCTTTTCAAGCGGTTTCAGGACAAAGACCTGGCAACGGGACAGAAGGGGTGTGATAACCTCGAAGGAGGGATTTTCCGTGGTGGCGCCCACCAGGACGATGGTGCCGTTTTCCACCGCCCCCAGGAGGGCGTCCTGCTGGGCCTTGTTGAAACGGTGGATTTCGTCTATGAACAGGATGGGGGCTCCTTTCTGCTGGAAAAGGCCGTTCCCCCGGGCCTTGTCAAAGACCTCCCGGACATCCTTGACCCCGGCCGTAACGGCGCTGAGGGTAAAGAAATCGCGGTCCAGCGTCTGGGCGATGATATGGGCGAGGGTGGTTTTTCCCACACCGGGAGGGCCCCAGAGAATGAAGGAACTCAGGTTTCCGCTCTCTATCATCTTCCGCAGGATGCAGCCTTCTCCCACAAGATGCCGCTGGCCCACATACTGGTCCAGCGTGGAGGGTCTGAGCCGCTCGGGGAGCGGAGGAAGCATCTGGGAAGTGGCCGACATTTAGATTTCCTTGGAAAAGACCCTGCGGCGGCGTTTGAACTCTTTCCGGTACAGGTTCCAGATATTCTGCACCTTGGTATTGGTTTCCATCTCCGCGTTGGATTCACCGTATTTGAAACCGCCCTCAATCAGGTTGGGGATGATTTCATTGAAGAGCATGGCATGCACACCCCGGTTCTGGTATTCCGGGTCTACGGCGATGAGCATGAGTTCCAAGGCATCCTCATGTTTGAGGTACATGGACTTCAACAGATGCCACCATCCAAACGGGAACAGATAGCCCCTGCCTTTCTTTACGGCATGGGCTATGGAAGGCATGGAAATGGCCAGGGCGATGAGCTTGCCCTCCGCATCTTCCACCAGCGTCACATATTTGAGATCCAGCACGCCCAGGAAGGTATCGATATAATAATCAACCACATCCGGAGGGAAAACGGTGAAATCGTACAAGTTGCAATAAGTGCGGTTAATGAGGTCGAAAAGTTTCTCCCCATAGTTTTCCTTCTTCACCTCTTTCTTGCTTATCTTGCGGATATGGAGGTTGTAACGCTCGGAGATAAGGGCGGCGGCACGGCTCACTTTGTCCGGAACGGCATCGGGCACATAAATCCGGTACTCCAGCCAGTCATTGGCCTTTCCAAAGCCCAGCGCCTCAAAATGCTCACCATAATAGGGATAATTGTATTTGAGCATGAAGGAGGAGATGTCGTCGAATCCTTCCACCACACAACCTTCATTGTCAAAATCCGTAAAGCCCAGGGGACCGCTTATCTGCGTCATGCCATGCTCCTTTCCGAAGGCGACCACAGCCTCGATCAGGGCCTTGGAAACCTCCTTGTCATCAATGAAGTCCATCCAGCCGAACCGCACTTCCGCGTGGTTCCAGTCCCGGTTGGCAATCTCATTGATGATGGCGATAACCCGGCCGGCTACTTTTCCGTCCTTATAAGCCAAAAATTTACGGCTCTTGGAATACTTTCCCATAGGATTCTTGGTCTCATCCAAAGTGGAAAGCTCATCCTGATAGAGATTGGGGACGTAGTAAGGGCAGTCTTTATACAAGTCCAAAGGGAACTTGACGAATGCCTTCAGGTCGGCCTTGGTTTCTACGGTCTTTATGCTTACAGACATAGGGTAGGGTTTAGTTACAACTCACAAATATAAGCAATTTTGGTCAAAAAAGAATAAAAAAACCGCCCCTTAGGGAAGGGACGGTCAGCTTAAAAAATAAAAGGGGATTACTGGACTTCCGTCAGGGCCATGTCCAGAGAAGCCTCAAAAGTTGACTCCTTGTACACAACATTGGCTTTTCCACTAATGATACAGCTATTTCCGGAGAAGCTCAAGGTCCCGGAAAACTTTCCTCCGGAAAGGATAGGAATGTCTTCCTGAGAGAAACTGAATGTAAAATTGGAGCCATTAAGGTTAAGATCAGCGTAAAAAGGATGTGTATCTGTCCCGGTGAAAGCCACCACACACGAACCAGCCGATGTCATGCAGATCTCCTTCACGCTGTATTTGGCCATCTTATCCATTTCTTCATCAGTTATGGCAAGCCCCCAACTCTTGGCATATTCGGCAATTTCTTTCATGTCCAGTTTGTTGAGCATCTTAGAGCCACCGATGGTCTGTCCCTCTTTCGTCTTTCCTGAGACGTCGAAAACAATCTTGGTGATGGTCCAGTTGCGACATGCGTTCACGACAGACTGGTCTTTGGCCGATGAACGGGTGACCGTAGCTTGCGCCTCCACGGCGGAACCGCCGGCAAAGGAGGGGTTGATGGTGACTTTGCTGCCCTCCACCTTCAGGCTTCCCAAGCCGTCCAGGTTGAAAGTTCCGTTGAAATAGGTATATTTACCATACCGGATACTGGCACCGGCGGAAGCCTTGGATTCAGTGTACTCGGCAATATAGCGGCTGGCTTCCGTGAGTTCGATGGACTGGAAAGCATAGTCGCCAATCTGCACAGGATTGGAAAACTTGAGTACCTGGGCCAGTTCCTGGGTGGCCGGAGCCCCCAGAGTTGTGGAATTATCCTTGTTGTTGCAGGAAACGGCCAGCAGGGCGGCCAGTCCCATTACATAAACAAATACTTTCTTCATGGCAATGATGGTTTAGAACAAACGTACAAATACATTTAATTTAAGCATGGGCAGGACAGGGAATGCGGCAATCTTGTCCACCCATCCATTGTCCACTTGATGGCCGTTCTGGTCCGTGAGCGCCTGGCTGGTAACCACCACGGGCTGGGCCTTTCCTTCCAGGTTCACATAGTTGTAAGTCTGGATTTTCATTCCTCCGGTGATGAGGGCACCCATATCAAAGCTCACTCTGACACGGCTGCCGGGCTTGATGGCGCGGCCAAAGCCAATGCCCACATAGGGGACAACCGATCCTATCTTCGCATCCAAATCCACGAACCCCTTCGGATCGGTGGATACTTTGACCTGGTTGTAGGAGATGGCCAAGGTGGCATAATCGGCCGGATTCAAGACCTTGCTCAGATCCGTCTGGGTATGCAGGAATTTTCCGCTTCCGAAATAAGCGCCCACCGTAAAATGAAAGGGCGTCTTCTTTCCGGGAAAGATATCAAAAAGAAGTTTTCCAGCCCCTCCCTTCCACATGGTTGCAGAAAAGGGAACTTTATCCAACTGCTTCGTCTGACCCCCCATTTCCACGGACCCCAGGTTCACATCCTGCTTATGCGTGTAAGGAAAGATGGAATAGCCTGCGCGGGCCTGTACATAGGGGGTGATGGGAAGAGCAGCTTCCAGCCCGATACCATCCAGTCCCAAAGTTACACCCAAAGCAAGGTGATTGGCCATTTGACTATCTTGGGCCCGAGAGGCGAAACAAGACAGGGAAATAGCCAGGATAAGGGTTAAAGTTTTTTTCATGGTGGTTATGTCAATAATTGATTGTTACAAAGATAAGGATAAATCACAGATTTACAATAAGCCATGCCATATAAACTGCCCAAATCAGAAGGAAAAGTACGCCGTCCATCCGGTCCAGCACATTTTTCTTGCCAACAAAACAGGCCGTGAGCAAAACCAGGGTGCTCAAAAGCAGCACGCCCAGGTCTATCAGAGAAATGCCCGCAAAAGAAAGGGGATGGATAAGGGCCGATCCGCCCAGAATGAGGAGGATGTTGAAAATGTTGGAGCCGATGATATTTCCCAGCGCCAGCTGTCCCTTCTTCTTGACGGCGGCCGCCACGCAGGTGGCCAGTTCGGGCATGGAGGTGCCTCCGGCCAAGATGGTGATGGCGATGAACTTGTCGCTTACGTTCAGGGCATGGGCAATGCCCACGGCGGAATCCACGAAGAGTTTTCCGCCGAAGACGAGGGCCGCCAAACCGCCCAGAATCATCAGCGCGGCCAGCCAAAGCTTCATCTGAGGGGCTTCATCGGCCTTCTGCTCCTCCGGCTTGCCAGAAGAGAAAGCCTGCCACATATAGAGGATGAATACCGCCAGGAGGATTGCGCCGTCCACGCGGGACAGGCCGTCCGTTCCCAGGCCGAAAAGGGTATTCTTGAAGCCCAGGACAATCAGCAGCACCACAATCAGGATATTCATGGGGATGTCCTTCCTGCGGTTCTCCGGCGTGACGGCCATGGGAAGAAGGAGGGCCGTGAGCCCCAGAATAAGCATCGTATTGAAGATGTTGGAGCCGATGACGTTGCCTACGGAAATATCGGCATTCCCTTCGAAGGCGCCGATGAAGCTCACCACCATCTCCGGGGCCGATGTGCCCATTCCCACGATGGTGAGGCCGATCACAAACTCACTGAGCCCGAAACGGCGGGCGATGGACGATGCTCCCTCTACCAGATAATCGGCCCCGAACACGACGAGGGCCAGCCCTACGAGCAAAAGCAGAATCTGAACAATCATTTCACAGTTTTGTTTACAGTACAAAATTAGCAATTCTTGGAGAATTTGTCTACATTTGTATGTGCTGAAACCTTATTTTCACATACCGGCCCTGCTGGGGACTGTGCTGCTGTTGACAGCCTGCCCTCCCAAGCCGGAGCCCATCCTTCCTCCGGAGCCTGAACCTCAGGACCCGGTGCTGGCCGTCACCGTTCCGGGAGCCTATGGCGTTTCCGGAGGAAACCAAGTATACAATCCGGACAGGCACCAGCTTTCCGTGCTGGAGTGCCCGGACGGCACGCTGCTGTTCCGGCTCATCGATGCAGGGGAGCGGAAGGTGCTCAGCATCGGGAACCTGCCCGCCGTTCCGCAGGAAGGGCAGCAGGTGGAACTGGATTACCGGGTAATGGTAAACGGTTACACCCTCCATTCCCAGACATTCCAGAAGGTGGAAGTGCTCAAAATCACCTCCCAGATGATTTGGCTCAAGAAAGACGAGTCCACCTATTTTGTCTTAAAAAGATAAAGGATGAGGAAGAGTCTGGCATCCATCCTGCTGCTGGCAGGCATCCTCGCGGGAGCACAGCCCCGGGAAGGGGAGGTGCATATTCCCGTGATCCTGCTGGAGTTCAGCGACGTCCATTTTACACTGGAGGATCCGGCCGGCCACTTTACGGAGCTTCTCAATGGCTCCCGTTCCGTCCGGGAATACTATCGGGACAATTCCGGAGGCCGATATGAGCCCGTCTTCGACATCTATGGCCCCGTGAGGCTGGGCAAAAAGATGGCCTGGTACGGAAAGGACGTCTATTCCGGCGGAGTGAGGGTTGACGACATGCGGCCGGAGCAAGCCCTGCTGGACGCCTGCGGGATGCTGGATGAGGAAGTGGACTTCTCCCTCTACGACCAAGATGCCGACGGCATCATAGACCTCTGCATCTATTATTTCGCCGGATATGACCAAGCCCAGGGAGGGCCGGCCGATGCCCTCTGGGCCCATCACTGGAACATCCGGGACAGTGAGCAGGAAACCATCCGAGAAATCAGCTTCGACGGAGTCCGGCCGGGCTCTTATTTCTGCGGCTCGGAGCTCTCCGGCGGCAGCGGGAACAAGCCTTCCGGCATCGGCCCCACCTGCCACGAACTGGGCCATACCCTGAATCTGCCGGATTTCTATGATGTCAACGGAGCCGCCGACGGCTTTGCCGGAGGCCTGTACGACTTCTCCCTGATGTGCCGGGGCCTGTACAACAATGACGGCCACACGCCTCCGCATCTGAATGCCCTGGAGCGCTATCTGCTGGGTTGGTGGGAGGATATTCCCGAACTGCCGGAAGGAGAGGTGGTTCTGGAGGCGGTCCGGAAGGGCCGGGCCTACCGCATTTCCACTCAGACAGAAGGGGAGTTCTTCCTTCTGGAGACTCGTGACGGTACGTCCTGGGACCATCCGCTCCCGGAGGGGCTTGTCATCTACCATGTAGACCGGTCGGAGCGGCTGGTAGGGGAGTTTCCGGCTGTCGAGCTCTGGACAGACTGGAGAGCCCACAACATCCTCAATGGCTCCGGATCCCATCCCTGCTTTTATCTCATTCCGTCGGCCGATCCCACGTCCCTCAATTATCCTTCCGCCTTCAATGCATCGGCCCTGGTATTCCCGGGCAGCGTGAAGCGGCTCTCCTTCGATCCGGTGGACTGGGAGGGAAATTTCACGGATACCCAGCTCACCACCATCGAGTTCCAGGACGGGAAGGCCACCTTCCGGGTCCTCAAGGGGAAAGGGGCCCATATCGACGGGGTGGTGCGCAATTCGGCCGGGAAGCCCGTGGCCGATGCCACAGTGGCCCTGGAAGGGTATTCCACCAAGGTTCAGACAGACAACAAGGGCTTTTTCCTCCTGCCCATAGAGAGCGCGGGGGAGTATCGACTGCAAGTTTCCAAAAACGGTTATCTGCCGCTGACGGTTTCGGCGGAGGTGCCGGAAGGAAGCCGGATGCTCTGCCTCTCGCTGGAGCTCAATACGCCGGGCGAGGCCTCCCACAGCACCCTCCAGAAGTTCGATCCCTCCCTGGAAGCCGGCAGTTTTCCTGAGGAATCGGCCTTCGGAGCGGTCCGTTTCCTGGCCGATGAACTGAAAAATCACGGCGGGGAGCGCCTACAGGAGGTTACCTGCTATCCTTACATTTCCTCCAAGGACCGGGAAATAGGGGACATGTACGTCATCGTAGACTTCGGCCCCCTGCGCGTCCTGTCCAAAAAGGTGGAGAATCCCGTCCTGGGAGAGTTCCGTCCGGTGAAAGTGGATATCTCGGAAGAAAATATCCGCATTCCGGAAGGGATAGACGTCTATGTGGGCTATGGCTTTGAGAAAGCCCCCGGAAACACTCCGCTGGGCATTGTAAAGCCGGGAGAGGAAGGGAACAGCTACTGGAGCGGCTTCTCGCTGGAGCGTTCCGAGTGGAAAGATCTTTCCGGGGACGGCGGATACATGGATCTGATGCTCAGTGCAGAGATTTCAGAAGTGCCGGGGCCTTCCCTGGAGCAGCTGGGTTATGTGTGCATCGATCCGGGGCAGGGGAGCCACCAGAGCGGAGACCTCTTCACGCCGCAGTTGCTGTGCCCGGAATACATCAAAATCAAGGCGGTCCAATGGGAATGGGACGGCAGCGTACTCAAGACATCGGCCTTCCGGCTGAGCAAGGGAGACCACCAGCTGGTGGCCCGCATCGAGTACGAAGACGGGCGCAAAGAGAAACTGGAAACGCGCGTAAAGGTGAATTAACGCCTCTTCAGGGCCACCACGTTCTCCACATGCATGGTGTGGGGGAACATGTCCACCGGCTGAACGGCCGTAATCTCATAATCCCGGCACAGGATGGCCAGGTCACGGGCCTGGGAAGCCGGATTGCAGCTCACATACACCATTCTTTCGGGGGCGGCGTTCAGGATTACCTGCGCCACGTCGGGATGGATGCCGGCGCGGGGAGGGTCCAGGATAATGACATCCGGCCTTCCGTGTTCTGCTATGAATGCATCATTCAGAACATCCTTCATGTCTCCGGCAAAGAAGTCGCAGTTGGTGATTCCGTTGGCCTTGGCATTTAATTCGGCGTCTTCAATGGCCTCCGGAACATATTCGATACCAATCACTTTCGAAGCCTTTGCACTCACAAACTGGGCTATGGTTCCGGTACCCGTATACAGGTCATAAACCAGCTCGTTTCCGCTGAGCGCAGCAAAATCCCGCGCCACGCTGTACAGACGGTAGGCCTGGCGGGAATTGGTCTGGTAGAAAGACTTGGGGCCTATCTTGAAACGCAAGCCCTCAATTTCCTCATAGATGGCATCTTCTCCATAAAAGAGGACAGGGGACTGGTCTGCAATGGAATCGTTTAATTTCTCGTTGATTACGTAGTACAGACTGGTAATCTGGGGGAATTCTTTCACCAGGGCGTTCAGAAGGGCCGTCCGTTTGTCTTCTTCCTCGCGGGCAAAGACCAGGATGAGCATGAAATCTCCTTTCTCGGTGCTCCGGACAAACATATTGCGGAAAAAGCCGTGGTTTTCCCGGATGTTGTAGAATTCATAGCCGTTCTCAAGGCAAAAACGCTTGATAAACAGGCGAATAGCATTAGAAGGTTCCTTCTGGAGATGGCACTGCTCAATATCCAGCACCTTGTCAAAGAATTTGCCCACATGGAAGCCCAGGGCCATCCGGTCTTTGTCTGTAAGGGTATTCGGATCCTCGTCCTTAAGAAGCCAACGGCTGCAAGAAGCACTGAATTCCAATTTGTTACGATAGTAACGGGTGGCCTCGGAGGGGAGTGTCGGCCTAATCTGGGGAACCTGCAGATGGCCGATTCTCACCAATTGGTCTTCCACCTGCTGCCGTTTGGCTTCCAGCTGCATCTCATAGGGAAGAGGCTGCCATCGGCAACCGCCACAAACGCCGAAATGCTTGCAGAAAGGCTCAAGACGATGCTCGGAGGGCTTTACAATGCGCTTGATAAAGCCTTCCATGTAATTTTTCTTTTTCTTGTACACCTGGATGTCCACCACGTCTCCGGGCACGGCAAAATCTACAAAAACTACCATCCCGTCCACGTGGGTGAGCGCTTTGCCTTCTGCGGCTACCGCTTCGATGGTGACACCCTCCAGAATCAGGTCGATTCGCTTCCTGCTCATCGGCAAGTTAACATAATATAAATTGTGTAACTAAATAAACTTTTGCTTGTTCAGAACGGGATTGCTGTAAATATGCAGAAGAATGTCCAGCAATTCCTTCTGGTCCAGCGTGGTCTCAACCAATTTGAGCTGCCCGGCAATATACTCGCGGAAAGCTTCCATGTCTGCAGCATCATAATGGTCGGCATACATGGTGGTATCGTTCACCCAGTCGTATGCCATATAATTGGTCTTCCAAAGTTTATAACCCTGAATGACACGGCGGTCCACGGCAAAACGCATCTTGGCATAGCGCTCATTTTTGTCATACTGCGCGGCTTCCTCGATTTCCTCCCGGGTTATGGGCGCATCAATATGCAGATGAACGTGGCCCTTGGGCTGCTTGATGCCCAAAATTATGCTCTCCAGGTCCTCCATTTCACGTTTTACGTACTTCTGGGTACGGGAGATGAGAAGTTCGCGGGCTTTCATGATGTCACAGGGCTCATATTCGTAAGAAATGCTGAGCGGCAGGATGTTCACCTCCAGGAAATTCTCTACGAAATCCTTGGTTCCGCTCATGTCCACCATCTTCAAAAGACCCTGCTCAGTGATGTCCGTGCCATCTTTCGTGCGTCCCTGGCGCTGCGCAATCCATACGGAACTGCGTCCGGAAGTAATGCTTTCGCGGATGTATTTGGACAGACGCTGGGAAGAAAGATACAGTTCCCGGGCCGATATGCCCCGGATGACCTTAATCATTCTGTTGGAGCGGATAAGAAGCTCTACAGACTTCTGTTTGAGGAGGTTATCCCCTACGCAAATCTCCGTGGTGGGCAAGTTGTTCTTCATCAGGACCACCTGGACGATGGCCGGATCCAGGATGATGTCCCGGTGATTGGACATGGCCAGGTATTTTCCTTTCTGGTCAATGATGTTATCCAAGCCCTCGAAAGAGAAATCCGTCATGGTGGTGGAGATAATCCACTCGATAGCCTTGCTCATGACCACATGCTGGAAATCCTCCACAGTGTGGATGTTCCGGAGCACCTCAGAGAGGAAACTGGCCGGTTTGTCCGGGAAAACCAGACGGGAAATCCACGGCGTGTTGGGATGGTTGGCCAGGCGGCTTAAGGCAGCATCGGTCTCCTCGTCATTGAACGGAGCAATATCTTCAAATTCTGTCAGATCCATAATCTTGTATTTATTGCTGCACAAAGATACAAAATTTAATCGGATTCCCCCTATCCTCTTTCCAGCAAGGAACTGTCTCCATAGCTAAGGAACCTAAAGTTATGCTTTAATGCATAGTTGTAAATGGTTCTCCAGTCGCCATTTACGAAAGCAGAAACAAGTAAGATAAGGGTGCTTTCAGGCTGATGGAAATTGGTCAGAAGTTTGTCCACCAGTCGAAAACGGAAGCCCGGCACGATGATAATACGGGTTCCGGCCACCAGATGGTCCAGCCCCTGTTTGTCCAGATAGGCCAGAATGGCCTTCAGGGCCTCCTGGGTGGTATAAGGATACTCCCGCTCATAGGGCGCCCACTGCCCCACATCTTCCGGCACTCCCCTCTCCAGACAGCTTACACCTATATAATAAAGGGATTCCAAAGTACGGACCGAAGTTGTTCCTACTGCCAACAGAGGGCATTTTTTGTTTGCCAGGCGCTCTATCAGCGATTTGGACACCACAAAAGGCTCCCGGTGCATAGGATGTTCGGAGACCAGGGAACTTTTTACCGGCAAGAAAGTACCGGCCCCGACATGCAGGCACACGGTTTCCATCTGCACTCCCCTCTCCTTCAGGCGATGAAGGACATCATCCGTAAAATGCAGACCGGCTGTAGGGGCAGCCACGGAGCCCCTGATATGGGCATAGACAGTCTGATAACGCCTGGAGTCCACTTCTTCCGACTCCCTGTTCAGATAAGGAGGGATAGGAACACTCCCCGCCCGGTCCAGAACCTTGGAAAACGGCCAAGAATTGCTCCACGAGAACTTCACCAGCCCGGTCTTCCCGTCCCGTCCTACCAATTCCGCCTTCAGGGCCATGGCATCCAATTCAGGGTTGGAAAGTGGATTATAGAGGTGCAGAACATCCCCCCTCCACTTCTTTGCATTGCCCAGAACACATTTCCAGACACACTCGGAATCCGCTGAAAATGCCAGGTTATACTCCGAAGGAGTCAACGGCTCCAGGCAGAAAATTTCAATCTGGGCTCCGGTCTCTCTTTGGAAATGCATGCGGGCAGGTACCACCTTGGTATCATTGAAAACCATAAGGGTCTCTCCAGTGAGAAGATCAGGCAATTCACGGAATACTTTTTCCTCTATTACCCCTCCATTATAATGTAGCAGTTTGGAGGCGTCTCTCTCTTCAAGCGGATATTTGGCTATTCGATCCTCTGATAGCGGATAGGAATAATCTTCTATGTGTATTTCAGGTATCATCGTGAGAATTCAATATTTTGAACAAAGGTACAGTTTTTATCCCAGATATTGAAATTTAGTCACTCAGTATCTTTATATGGGCTTTTGTTCACAAAAGTGAAATTCAAAAATCAAACATTGTTTCAGTTTTGTGAATTTTATTCATCGCTTCAGAAAAATGAAAATTTGATAGCTAAAATTAGATAAGAAAAGATAATTATTTATTTCGCATATATGTTAAATATAAGGAAATCAATAGTTTATGAAATTTGAAGTAAAGTTAAGCTATATAAGGTTTCACCTTGGAGGGCATTTTCATACGTGCAAAACAGCCATAATTTAATGATATTTTGATATTATATCGTGTATTTTCAAGTGTTTAAGTAGATTATATTAAGTTTTGCTTTGCATATTTACACTACATAACCAGCTTTTTTCTGCCATTCGCCATCAAAAATAGATTTTGTGGTCTGAAAAAAATGTTTTATTTTTGTGGTGTTGAAGTTCAGAAATATGAATCGAAGGCTTTTACAATTCTTACAAGCTGAAAATATCACCCAGACCCAACTGGCTGATACCCTCTCTGTCGCGAGGGGGAGCGTATCCAATATTTTAGCAGGAAGGAACAAGCCCGGCTATGATTTTCTGGAGAGTCTCATCCTGCACTACCCCAATCTGAACTTGGAATGGCTGCTCAGCGGTAAAGGCAAAATGTACCATGACCAGGACAGCCCCGAAGCATCCGGAAAAGAAGAAGACTCCCCCATCCAACTGGATCTCTTTTCTCCACAAAGCAAGACTCCGGCACGGGAAGTCTCCAAAATAATGGTCTTCTTTTCTGACAAAACATTCCAGGAATTCCATCCAAGCGAATAATTTGTTAAATTTGTAGCGTATAACAAGCTACGCTGCTATGTCCTTCTTTTGTTTTCGCAAGAAAAAGGCCCTGGATATCCAATGCCTGGGGTTGGATTTCAAGAATCCCATCGGCATCCGGGAACATTCTTTTGCCCGCCGGGCCGGTTTCATTACCCTGTCGCAGCCGGAAGACCATATTCTGGACTGGATTATGAAGGTTCAAGAGCTAAGAAATAAAACTGTTTTGGCCATCAACGTCACTTCAGACCTGGCCAAGACCTTCTCGCTCGTATACGATTTCTCAGACCTTATTATTATAGACCCGGACGGAGACCATGGAATAGACTCCCCCGACATTTCCGACACTTCGGTCCTCCTGGATGAGATTGTGAGCCTCCGGCTGTGTTATGAACGCTACACCCCCATCGCATTCAGGCTCTCTCATGGCCATACACCGGATGAGATAGAGGAATTGGTGAACCATTGCCGCCTTTCCGGTATTGACGCCATCGTTGCTCCGGGAAGCAAAAAGGTCGCCCACATCGTTGAAATGACCCAGGGCCGGCTTCCTGTCATAGGAGAAGCCGGCTCAGAGGCTGAAGCCCTGGAATGCCTCGAAGCCGGAGCCTGTCTGGTAGAAACCACCTCGGGACCTATCGGCCTTGCCAAATTGATTAAAACCTTATCCCAAGAATGAAATGTGCATCCATCGTCACCATCGGTGATGAAATCCTAATAGGGCAGGTACTGGATACGAATTCCAGGGAACTGGCCCGCAGCCTGGAGGAAATGGGCATCCATGTGAGCCGCATGCTTTCCGTTTCCGACAATGCCCAAGATATTTCCGAAACCCTCACCCGGGAGCTCTCCAGCCACGATATCGTCATCACTACCGGAGGGCTGGGCCCCACCAAGGACGATATCACCAAGGGAGTCCTGGCTACGCTCAGCGGCAGCCGCAAAATGGTGTCCCATCCCGGTCAGTTGAAGAAGGTACACGAAATCCTGCAGAGCCGGGGACTGGATGTCCTCCCCATCAATATCGCCCAGGCCGATGTTCCAGAAACGGCGGAAGTAATTGTAAATGAGCTTGGAACGGCCCCCATCATGGTTTTCCGGAATATCAAGGGCGGCGGAACGCTCTATTCCCTCCCCGGAGTTCCCCATGAAGCGGTAGGGGCCATCCCGGCCATCCTGGAAGACATCCGTAAACACCAGGAAATCAGCAGCATCCTCCATAGGAACATCATGGTATACGGAATAGCGGAAAGCGCTCTTTCCGAACGCATCGCTCCCTGGGAAGACGCCCTCCCGGGGGACATGCACCTGGCCTATCTCCCCAATCCCCTCACCGGTATCCGCCTGCGTCTTTCCTGCTACGGTGGAAATCCGGAAGAGAAGAGCCGTCAGATGGAGGAACAGTTGGCGGCCCTGAAGGGCATCCTGGGAGAGCTTGTCTATGCAGATGAAGATTCTTCTCTGGAAAAAGAGTTGGGCAGGCTTCTCAAGGAGCATGGACTCACCCTCTCCGCCGCCGAATCCTGCACGGGCGGTGAAATTGCGCACCTCATCACTTCGGTGGCAGGTTCATCGGCCTACTTCCTGGGCTCCGTCACTTCCTATGCCATATCCGTCAAGGAGAAAGTCCTGGGAGTGCCGGCCGACACTATCCGACTGCACGGAGTGGTGAGTTCAGAGGTGGCGGCCGCCATGGCCGAGGGAGTCAGGAAACTCACGGGGAGCGACTATTCCGTGGCCACCACCGGCCTGGCCGGTCCGAGAGGAGACGAGTTCAATCCGGTGGGAACGGTATGGGTTGGAGTGGCCACTCCCCGCTCCACTTACACCGTCAAGTACTGCTACAAGAACGACCGGAAACGCAATATCGAACGCTTTGCGGCCTCGGCCCTGAACTTTTTGCGACTAAAGCTCATTTCTGAGTTAACATATTGATATAAATAATCCGAAACAAAAGTGTTAAGTATTATAACATTTTTGTTTCGGATTCTATGATATTAACCTAAAGTGCTTATTCAGAGCACTTTATTACTCTTTTCCAAACAGCCATCAAATTTCCGCCCATGAGCAGATTAATCTGGCTTTCCGTGTAACCGCGACGGCTCAATTCCTCTACGAGAACGGGCGTCTTGGAAACATCTTCCAGCCCGGCAGGCGGAACCAGAATACCGTCAAAATCGGAGCCGATTCCAACATGATCGATGCCCGCCAGCCGGACGGCATGGTCAATGTGATCGGCAATCTCCCTCACTCCCGGCCGATGGATATCCTTAATCAATCTTTCCTGCATCCGGTTCCAGGCATTCACCTTGGCGGGATTGGAAGGCTCACGGATGAACTCCGCTTCCACGGCTTCCGCCTCATCCAGCAGGGCCGCCTCCCCGGGACGGGTGGCAAACTCATCACTCAGGAAAGCCGGATAATAATTGATGCCCACATAACCACCTTTCTCCCCCAGGGCCTGCAGCATTTCGTCCGTCAGGTTGCGCCGGTGGGAACAAAGCGCCCGGCAGCAGGAATGGGTGGCCACAATAGGCGCTTCCGAAAGCCGGATGCAATCCCAGAATGTCTGGTCAGACGCATGGGAGAGATCGATCATCATCCCCAGGGCATTCATTTCCTTCACCACTTCCCTTCCGAAAGGACTCAATCCGCCCCAGCGCTTAGCTTCGGCGGCAGAATCGGCAATGGCATTGTCTCCATTGTGGGTAAGCGTGATGTAGCTTACTCCCAGTCTGTAAAAAGTCCTTAGAAGGGAGAGAGACTTCTGAATGGGAGCCCCGTTCTCCATCCCCATGAACAGGGAGATAATTCCCTTCTCCCTGTTCTGGGCGGCTTCCTCCGGGGAAAACGTCACGGCAGCATAATCCGGATTGGCATCGGCCGCATCATAAACGGCCGACAGCATCTCCAGGGCATAACGGGTGGCGCTGTCCGCAGGCATTTCTGCAGGCGTATAGAGCGCAAAGAAGGCTCCGTCCACGCCCCCGGCCTTAAGTTTGGGAAAATCCACATGGGCGTGCGGATTGTCAATCCCCAGATTCCGCAGCCGGATTAGCTGGGACGGGGTGTCCATATGTGAATCGTAAATCATTGCTCCATTTGTTCCATAAGGGTGGTCCACTCATCCGTATCGGCCTCCAGGGCCATTTTCAGCTCCAGATACTCGCGGGTGAGCTCCATGATGTCGTCTTTTTCCGAAGGATTGGCCAGCAGCGTCTCAATCTCCCCCATCCGGCTTTCCCGCTTCGCAATTTCCTTCTCTAAGTAATCTACCCGGTTCTTGAGCTTCCGCTGCTCTTTGGAATAAACCTTCTGAGCCTGAAAATTTTTGGCAGATTCTTTCTCATTTACAGGCTTTTGCGCTTGTTGACTTGCAGTATTCCTTTCAAGTTCCTGCAAGGATTCCAACTTCCGTTTCTCCAAGAATTCCTGCACACTTCCCAGATGCTCTTTCACCCGTCCGTCCCGGAACTCATACAACTTGTCCACCAGGCCGTCCAGGAAATCACGGTCGTGCGAAACTACTATCAACGTGCCGTCAAAAGACTGGAGAGCCTGTTTCAAAACATCCTTGGAGCGGATATCCATGTGGTTGGTGGGTTCATCCAAGGCCAGCACGTTATAAGGAGAGAGCATCAGCTTGGCCATTCCCAGCCGGGCCCGTTCACCGCCACTGAGTACACTCACTTTCTTATCGATATCTTCCCCTTTGAAAAGGAAGGCCCCCAGGATATCCCTGAGTTTGGTGCGGATATCTCCCACCGCAATCCGGTCCAGCGTGCCGAAAACAGTCTCCGAAGGGTCCAGAATATCTTCCTGGTTCTGGGCATAATAGCCGATATGGACATTGTGCCCCAGGCGAGCCTCTCCGGAAATAGGATCCAGTTCCCGCATAATCACCCGCATCAGCGTGGTCTTGCCTTCTCCATTCCGGCCGATTAGGGCCACCTTCTCCCCTCTTTTGATCTCAATCTGCGCATCGGAGAAGACCACTTTCTGCGGGTAGCCAACCTTTAGGTCGACACCCTTAAACACCACATCACCAGAACGTTGCGCTGGAGGGAATTTCAGAGAAAGACGGGCGCTGTCCGTCTCGTCAATCTCAATTCTGTCCAGCTTCTCCAGGGCCTTGATGCGGGACTGCACCTGGTTGCTCTTGGTGGGCTTGTAGCGGAAGCGGTTGATGAAATCCTCCGTCTTCTCTATCATCCGCTGCTGGTTCTCATAAGCCGCCGTCTGCTGGGCCATCCGTTCTGCGCGGAGAGTAACATACTGGCTGTAAGGAACTTTATAGTCGTGAACATGCCCCAGCAAAATCTCCACCGTACGCGAAGTCACATTGTCCAGGAACTTCCGGTCATGGGACACCAGGAGCACGGAACCGCGGAAATTCTTCAGATAATCCTCAAACCATTCTATGGATTCAATGTCCAGGTGGTTGGTAGGCTCATCCAGCAGCAATACATCCGGGGCCGATAAGAGGATCTTGGCCAGTTCGATGCGCATGTTCCAACCCTGGGAAAAGGTTTCCGTGTTGCGGTCCAGCTCATCGGCCTTGAATCCCAGGCCCAGGAGAACCTTTTGCGCCTGGGCTTCCGGTGAGAGACCTGATTCCAGCGCCAAGGCGTCATTTATCTCGTTCAAGCGTTCAATTAATCTTGCATATTCGCTTGAATCATAATCCGTTCTATTCGAAAGTTCATCCGTAATCCGCTGCAATTCCGCCTCCATTGTCTTCAGATGATTGAATACGGAGAGCACCTCCTGCATCACCGAATGCCCCTTATGATGTTCCATCACCTGGGGCAAATAGCCAATCCGGATTCCGGCCGGCTTTTCAATGCTGCCGGAAGTGGGTACCTGTTCCCCGGTAATCAATTTCATCAAGGTAGATTTCCCGGCTCCGTTCTTTCCCACCAGACCAATCTTATCCTGCTCGGAAATATGGAAATTAATCCCGTCCAGCAGGACATAGCCGCCAAAGGCCACCGTCACATTGCTTACCGTAATCATTCCCCACCCTCCTCAGGTTTACGGCATAGCAGGATGGAGAACTCGAAGAGTCCGTACAAAGGAATGGCCAGAACGAACATGGAGAAAGGATCGCTTGGCGTAATGAAAGCAGCTAATATCAAGACAATTACGAATGCGTATTTACGCCACTGCTTCAAGTTATCCCGCGTCACGACTCCCAGACTGCTCAGAACCAGAATCACGGTAGGAAATTCAAACAGGATGCCAATCAGGAACACCATGGAGGTGAACAGGGACATATAGGAACCCAGGGAAATGGTGTTCACCACGGCATCGCTCACGGAAAAGTTCATAAAGAACATCAAGCACACCGGCAGCACCACAAAATAGCCCACGGCCACGCCCAGATAGAATAGTAAAGACGAGAGGCCAAAAGCCTTCCTCACCGCCTTCTTCTCATTTTCATAAAGAGCCGGGGCGATAAATTTCCATATCTCCCACACCACATAAGGGAAAGCCACCACCAGGCCGCACAGCATGGCCACCTTCAGATAGAAAAAGAACTGGGCCGATAAATCAATATTGATCAGGTCCATGGAGAATTCCACTCCGGGCAGCCGATACAGAGGGAAGTCCGCCTGCGTGGGCCAGAAAACAGCCTGGAAAAGGGGTTTGGGGAAGGCCAGAAATACAATGGAAGCCAAACCTACACCCAGCACCGAGTGGAACAGCGTTCCTCTCAGCGCCTCAATGTGGTCCCAGAAGGACATCTCTGTGTCCTTCCCTTCCAAACTACTTTTTTTCGTCTTTGTTGTAGTTCTCGTCCTCGAGTTCCTTCTCCACCTCATTCATACCCTCCTTGAAACTCTTCACGCCCTTGCCTACTCCCTTCATGAGTTCGGGAATCTTCTTTCCGCCAAACAGAAGAACAACCACGGCTACGATGGCCACAATCTCCCAGGTTCCAAGCATCATCGGATAGATAAGCATAACATTAAAGATTTAGTTTTTCCTCAAAAAGTTTCACAACGGGCTCCGGGCAACGGGTTGGCATGAAAGTCTCCTTATTCAGGAAACCCAAAGTAACTACACCCTCTGCGCAGAGAACTCCATCCTGGTTGTAAACCGCCTGCTTGATGAGCATCTTGGCCATAGGAAGTTTGTCCACTTCGGCCGTTGCGGTGAGCACATCTCCCATGCGGGCCGGGTGCCGGAAATGACATTCCACGGACACGATGGGGACCAGGACGCCCAGCTCGGATTCGCACTTTTCAATCGGGAAACCCAGCTGAACCATCATCTCATCCCGAGCTATTTCGAAATAGCGGATGTAATTGGAGTGGTGAACCACTGCCATTTGGTCCGTTTCGTAATACCGGACAGGAAAAGATGTCTTAAATAGAGCCATAACAAAAATGTTATAACAATTAACAAATTTGTTTTAATTAGCCTTTTTCAACGATTTAATCTTCGCCTCAAGACTCTCAATCTTGGAAAGGGCATCGGCCTCCTTTTTGCGCTCGTTTTCAATGACGGCGGCCGGAGCATTGGCCACGAAGCGCTCATTGGAGAGTTTTGCCCTTACTCCCTGTAGGAATTTCTGCTGATGTTCCAGGTCTTTTTGTGCTTTTTCAATCTCTTGTTCAGCATTCACAAGACCCTCCAGTTTCACGAAGAATTCCTGGGTGCGGACCATGAATCCAACGCCCTGGGCATCCCCGAACTCCCCTGTCATCTCCACCTCTACACCGGCCATCTTCTCCAGGATGGGAAGACAAGGGAACGTGCTTCCCTTGATGAGCAGATGAAGCATTTCCTTGGGAGCGATGCCCCGCTGGCTGCGCACCGCACGCACGGCGTTCACCGTCTCGGCCGTCCACTGGAAATTCTCCAGCACCTTGGCATCGTAAGCCTGCGCCTTGGGAGTGGGTGCATACATGATGGTCTCCCCTTCTTTCCGGGGTGCGATATCCTGCCAGAGTTCCTCCGTTATGAAAGGCATCACCGGATGGATGAGTTTCAGCAGAGACTCGAAGAAAGATAGCGTGGCCTTATACGTTTCCGGATCCACCGGCTGGCCGAAGGCCGGCTTGATGGCTTCCAGATACCAGGAGCAATAGTCGTCCCAGAAGAGTTTATAAATGGTCATGAGCGCATCGGAGATGCGGAATTTGCTGTAATGGTCTTCCACCTGGGCCACGGCTTCCGAGAGTTTGGCCTCAAACCACTCGATGGCCAGTTTGGCGGCAGGCGTCTGGGCCACGGAGGCATCCACGGCAAAGCCCTTTACCAGACGGTAGCTGTTCCAGATCTTGTTGCAGAATGCGGCACCCTGCTTGATCTGGGCCTCATCATAGAAGATGTCGTTGCCGGCACTGGAGCACAGCAGCATGCCGATTCGCACGGCATCGGCCCCGTAATTCTCTATCAGGTCCAGCGGATTGGGGCTGTTGCCCAGCGTCTTGGACATCTTCCGGCCAATCTTGTCCCGCACGATGCCCGTGAAATACACATTGGAGAAGGGCTCCTTGCCCATGAACTCCTCTCCGGCCATGATCATGCGGGCCACCCAGAAGAAGATGATGTCCGGACCCGTCACCAAGTCGTTGGTGGGATAATAATAGGCCAGGTCCTTATTGGGCTCATGCTCCGGATGTCCGGGCTTCTCGGGGTCGAAGACGGAGATGGGCCAGAGCCAGGAGCTGAACCAGGTATCCAGCACATCTTCATCCTGACGGAGGTCTTCCGCCTTGATAGAAGGATTCTTAGCCTGCGCAGCCTTAAGCGCTGCTTCGGCCGAAGCTTCCACCACGAAGGAGCCATCCGGCAGATAATAAGCCGGTATCCGCTGGCCCCACCACAGCTGACGGGAAATGCACCAGTCACGGGCATTCTCCATCCAGTGGCGGTAAGTGTTCACATATTTTTCCGGAATGAACTGGGTGCGACCGCTCTCTACGGTCTCCAGGGCCATGGCAGCCAATTTGTCCATCTTCAGGAACCACTGGGCGCTGAGCTTGGGCTCAATCACGGCGTCCGTACGCTCTGAGTAGCCCACCGGGGAGATGTATTCCTCCGTCTTCACCAGATTGCCGGCTTCCTCCAGCATCTTCACAATCTTCTTACGGGCCACAAAACGGTCCTCGCCCACCAGAATCTGTGCTTTCTCGTTCAGTTTGCCGTGGTCGTCAATGATTTCCAGCACAGGCAGATTGTGCCTGAGGCCAATCTCATAGTCGTGCACATCGTGGGCAGGCGTCACCTTCAGGCAACCGGTACCGAAGTCCATCTCCACATAATCGTCCTCAATCACGGGAATTTCCCGATTGATCAGCGGGATCAGCACCTTCTTCCCTTTCAGCCAGAAATGACGCTCATCTTTGGGATTTACGCAGATGGCGGAATCGGCCATGATGGTTTCCGGACGGGTGGTGGCAATGACCAGGAACTTGTCCGTAGGCTTGCCGTTGCCGTCGGAGATATAATATTTCAGATGGTAGAAATGGCTCTTGGTGTCCTTGTGGATGACCTCGTCGTCGCTCACGGCGGTGAGGGCCTCCGGATCCCAGTTCACCATTCTTACCCCCTTGTAAATCCAACCTTTCTTGTAGAAATACACAAAAGTATTGATAACCGCCTCAGACAAAGCCGGTTCCATGGTAAAGCGCGTGCGATCCCAGTCGCAGGAGCAGCCCAGCTTGCGAAGTTGCTGCAGGATGATGCCGCCATGCTCTTCCTTCCATTCCCAGGCATGGCGCAGGAATTCTTCCCGGCCGATATCCTCCTTCCGGATACCCTGTTCCTTGAGTTTGGCCACCACCTTGCTCTCCGTGGCGATGGAGGCATGGTCCGTACCCGGCACCCAGCAGGCATTCTTCCCGTCCATGCGGGCCTTGCGGATGAGGACGTCATTCAGGGTGTTGTTGAGCACGTGGCCCATGTGCAGGATTCCCGTCACATTGGGCGGCGGAATCACGATGGTATAGGGTTCCTTCTCGTTGGGTTCACTATGGAAGAACTTGTGTGCCAGCCAGTAGGCATACCACTTGTCTTCCACTTCCTTCGCACTGTACTTTGCAGCTAACTTATCCATTATCTATATTGTGTATCTTAAAACTTACAAAAGTAACGAAAAATTGTTAATTTTGCACAAATTTAAAGCCGATATATGGACAATAATCAACCCAAAACCCAGAATCAGATTCAACTGGAACTCAAACCCGAAATTGCCAAGGGCAACTATTCCAACCTGGCCATCATCTCGCACTCCCGCAGCGAGTTCATCATAGACTTCGCCACCACCCTGCCCGGGCTGGCCAAGCCGGAGATCGGCAGCCGCATCATCATGACGCCGGAGCACGCCAAACGCCTGATGAACGCCCTCTTCGACAACATTTCCAAGTACGAGGCCCAGTTCGGCGTCATCGACCTGGGAGGAAAGGGCCCCCAGCCCGGCGGCACCTTCAATCTGGCCGATTTTGGCCCCCTCGGAGGCGGCGGAAATAAGTCGTAAGATGGATTTAAGCAAAATTAAGGCATTTGCCCTGGACATTGACGGCGTAGCCACGGACGGAGGCGTCCTTTGCAACAGCGAAGGAGACCTCCTGAGAATTTACGACGCCAAGGACGGTTTCGCCCTCCGCATGGCCATCATGAACGGGTATCCGGTTGCCATCATCACCGGAGGAAGCTCGGAGAGCATCCGCAAACGCATGGTCACCAGCGGCGTCAAGCCGGAGGATGTATTCCTCCATTGCAGAAATAAAATGGACGAATTCACCCTATTCTGTGAACGTTACAAACTCTCACCTAAAGAAGTGATGTACTTTGGGGACGACGTTCCGGACATGGAAGTGATCCAGGCTTGCGGCTGCGGCGTCTGCCCTTCCGACGCTGTGGACGAGGTGAAAGCCGTGGCCGATTGGGTATCCGACTACCCCGGTGGCAAGGGTTGTCTCCGCCATTGTATAGAGACCACGCTCCGGGAACAGGGCAAGTGGGTTTTCAATGCGGCAGAATACAAAAAGAAATTCTGATGAATCTGGACGGAAAGCACATCATCCTGGGCAGCAATTCTCCAAGAAGAAGAGAATTGCTAAAGGGGTTGGATATTGATTTCGAAGTAGATACGGGGAATAACTTCGAGGAAGCCTTCGCTCCGGAAACACCCTTCGACCAGGTTCCCCGCCTGATGGCCGAAGGCAAGTCGATGGGCTTTCATCGGCCCCTACGGGAAGGGGAAATCCTCATAACGGCCGACACCATGGTCATCCTTCCGCCGGAGGGAGGCAAGGCCGGAGAAATCCTGGGAAAGCCCAAGGACCGGGCCGACGCCATCCGCATGCTCCGGGACCTTTCCGGAAGAAAGCACCATGTGACCACCGCCGTCACCCTGAGAAGCCGCTATAAGAAAGAGACCTTCGAGGTTACCACCCAGGTGTGGTTCAAAGCGCTTTCCACAGAGGAAATCATTTATTACGTAGATACTTACAAGCCCTTTGACAAAGCCGGGGCCTATGCCATCCAGGAGTGGATCGGCCATATTGGCATCACCCGTATAGAAGGCTCCTATTTCAATGTGGTAGGCTTCCCTGTCCAGCGCGTGTACGAAGCCCTTTTGGCATTCTAATGCGCCGCCTTCCTCCTGCCGGAGAACCAGCGCTGCGGCAATTCCATGGCCAGAATAATTCCCAGCACAATGGCTATGGCCACCTTCACGGCCAGGAAACCGTAGTGGGACGAGAGGTCCAACTCCCCTGCCGTCAGATAATACGAGAACCAGAACAGACCGGCTCCGGGCACCAGCGGGAAAATACCGCAAATGATGAAAATCTGGGCCGGACAGCGGGTGGGAACGGCGGCAAAACGGGACAGCAAGCACACCATGATGGCCGCAAAGAGCGTAGAAATGGGGGCCGAGAACTGCCCCAGCCGAAGCGCCAGCAGATAAACCATCCAGCCCATCACGCCCACCAGGCCGGAAACCAGGTATTGCTCCTTGTCCACCGTGTAGAGCACGGCAAAGCCCCAAGTTCCGGCAAAGGCACCCAGCGCCTGCCAGAAATAGCCGGAAGTCTCCGGGCTCAGCGTGACGCCGGGCAGTTTGATGAGTCCGTCAAAGAGCCAGCCGTCCAGCATAAAGGCCACGGACACGCCCAAGGCAATGCAGAAAAAGCCCAGCAGGGCATCTGTGAGCCGGGTAAGACCGGCCAGATGGTCCGAATTGGCCAAATCCCGCACACCGTTGGTAAAAGCCACTCCGGGCACAAGTGGCATAATGGCACCCACAATGATATTGCTCAGGCTCTCCCCCAGACCCAGACGCCAGAAAGTGATGCTGAGCAACATCACCACCAGGGCATTGGCCATGGAACCTACAATCTTGGACAGATAGCGGTTGCTCACATACAATATAAATACATAGAGAAGCAAGCCGGCCAGGGTGGCCGCCAGGCAGTCCTCCCAGCTTCCACCAAAGATGATGGCAAAGCCGCCGGAAGCAATACCCGAAGCCAGAATCTGCAGCCAGTCCGGCTTCTTGGGAAGAGACTTGATCCTTTTCAGCTTCTCCCGCGCCTGCTCCACCGTATATTTTCCCTGGGAAATCTCATAGCTGAGCCGGTTCACGGCCGTCACTTTATTCAGTTGCGACCCGCGAATGGGAATGAAGTCAATATTTGCATACGTAGATGCCTGACCTCCTGACTTTTCCACCTTTCCAGCTTTACCGGAGGTGAAGATGCCGTTGGAAACAATGAAGAAATTCTTGGAATCCACCCCGTAATGTGTGCAGATACGGGCCATAATATCCTCTACGCGAGCTATTTCCGCTCCGTTCTCAAGGAGGATATGACCGGCCTCCGAGGCCAGTTCCAGCACCTGGGTGAAATCTTCCGTTCTTTCCATGGCGCAAAATTACACAAAAAATAAGTATTTTTGTGCCGATGAATGACTTTTCACAAAGGATTTTGGATTGGTACGCAGAAAACGGCCGGGACCTCCCCTGGCGCCGTACCTCCAACCCTTATGCCGTCTGGCTCAGTGAAATCATCCTCCAGCAAACCCGAATAGCCCAGGGGACGGCCTACTGGCACCGTTTCATGGAGCACTTTCCCACCGTCAAAGATTTGGCCGATGCCTCCGAAGACCAGGTGCTCCGCCTCTGGGAAGGCCTGGGCTACTACTCCCGCGCCCGCAACCTGCACAAGGCCGCCAAACAGATTGTAGCGCTGGGTGCTTTTCCGGACACGCTGGAAGGCATCCGCGCCCTCCACGGCGTTGGAGACTACACAGCCGCCGCCATCGGCTCCATCTGCTTCGGCCTCCCCGCCGCCGTGGTAGACGGCAACGTCTACCGCGTCCTGGCCCGTTATTTCGGCCTTGAAACGCCTGTGGGCACCACCCAGGCCAAGAAAGAGTTCACCGCCCTGGCCCAAAAGCTCCTGCCTCAGGAGGCCCCGGCCCAGTTCAACCAAGGAATGATGGACTTCGGGGCCATCCAATGTACACCCCGGAACCCGGACTGCCTCACCTGCCCCCTGCAGGGCAGCTGCAACGGCTTCCAAACCGGCCGCACCCACCTGCTCCCCGTCAAAAAACCGGCCGTGAAGGCCCAGGAAAGGCTGCTTAACTACATCTACGTCCGATACAAGGGAGAAACGGCCGTCCGCCGCCGCGGCCCCGGAGACATCTGGCAGGGCCTCTACGAGCCCCTCGTCCAAACCTCCCCGTCCGGGCAGCTCCTCCAAGAAAGGGTGAAGCACCAACTCACCCACCGCACCCTCCTGGCCAATTTCTACCTCTGGGAGCCCTCCCATCGGCCCGCCTTGCCGGAAGGCTATTTCTGGATAAAAGAGACGGAGCTTGACGCCTACGCCAAGCCCCGCCTATTTGAAAAACTCATAGAGATTGCCGGTCGGAGCCGGCAATGACACTATGACCGGCAATGACGTCATGGCCGGCCTTGACCGGCCATCTCCTTGATATAGACATCCTGCTGCGGGAAAGGAATCTCGATGCCGTTCTCGTTGAAGGCATTGTAAATGGCCTCCCGCGCCTGGGCGGCAATGGCGGCATAGTTTTCCACCGTCGTGTGCATGAGCACTTTCAGGTTCACGGAACTGTCGGCAAAATCATCCACCCGCACGGTAATCCCCTTCTTCTTATCCACCACCTCGCGTCCGTACTTATCCCGCAGCATCAGCGGCTGAAGGGCATCCAGGATAACCTGGCGGGCCTTTTCCACATCCGTACCGTATTTCACGCCCACCACGAAGCTAATCAGCTGATAGGAATCGCTCCGGGTCAGGTTCTTGAAATTCTTGTTGAAGAGCGCGGTGTTGGTAAAGATAATCACAGAGTCGTCCACAGCTTCCACCTGGGTGCTCTGATAACTGAGTCCCACCACGGTGCCCCGGATGCCGTCACACTCGATGATGTCCCCCACCCGTACGCGGCCGCTCATGAGCTGCACGCCATAGAAGAAGTTGTTCAGCACATCCTTCATGGCAAAACCGATACCCGTTGCCAGACCGGTGGAAACCAGCGCCAGGCCGGATGCCGGAATCTGCAGCAAAAGGAAGATAATCACCACATACAGGCCCCAGGCCAGCAGGGAAATGATATTGTTGGCCAGGTTGTAGTTCACATCCGTCTCCTTGAATACCACGCCCTCTCCCAGTTTCTGAATGGCCGATTTGGTCTTCCATACCCGGTAGAAAGCCTTGGCGGCATAGATAAGGTAACGGAAGAGGAAAAACAGGCTCACAATAATGAGAATGTACAGGAGGGATACGGAGAAACCGTTTTCCGCCTTCACAAAGGGGCCGAAGAAAATCCGCTGAGCCACCCCGGTGAAGTTGAACACCTTGCAGGCCATGAAGACGGAGCCGGGGAAAGACCAGATGGCCAGAACGGGCACCAGAACCGTCTTGGCCAGATCGTACAGCCAGGAGACCTCGATGAAGGAAGCCTTTCCGCTTGTAAGCGGCAAGGACGGATTCTTCTTCTTGTAGGCCAGCTTCCGCTCCTTCAGATGGCTTTCATAATATCGGCTCAGAAGCTCCCAGACGGCAATCAGGCTCTCCAGGAGCGCCAGCTGGAACATCCACCAGATAATAAGCAACAGCGAGCCCATCACCACGCCGGCCCAGGAGATGAGCGTGGCCACGGCCATGGCGCCGCAACTGGCCCAGAGCAGGATCCGGTCTCCCCTGTCCACCAGCTTGCTCTTGCGGCTCACCATCCAGAACTGGAAGATGGTGCTCAACAGGAGCAGGGCCGGGAAAATGAGGTTGATGACGCTGTTGGGGATGGAAATCATCCGGAAATAGATGACCACGAAGGCCATGATAAGCGTAGGAAGATAGGCCAGCAGAGTGCTCCGGATCTGCGGCTTATCCAGGCGGATGAGCATGGACACCAGAATGGCCGCCATCAGCCAGGCAAATTCCCCCATCATCGTAGAGGAACGGACAATGAAGGTATTGGCCGATATCTTCGTATTGAGGAACAGGAACACGCCGAAGAGGAATACCCCCAGCAGGGCTATGATAAGCCCCTTGTGCTCCATGAACCAGGCCGATTCCTGCTTCTTGTTGTATTTGACGTAGCCGTTCACCAACAGGGTGGAAACCACGGTTGCCAGCAGCAGGATCAGCAGCAGCATGAACGAATAGAAATACACGATGGGCCCGCGCCAGGAACTCACGACACTGTTTTCATCCAAATTCAGCCGCAGGCTGTAACGGCTCTTGACATCGGCCATGGCCCTCTTGGCACGGAAGGGGAAACGGGCAAGGGTTTTGAAATAATTTCCCTGTCCCTCCACGAAGAGCTTCTGCTGAACGGCCTTATACCGGTCCTGCGCATAGTTGTAGGCACTCTTCAGCAGCTCGTCCGTCTGCTCGTAATACTCGTTGTCCTTGTCTATCTGCTGCATCTGCTGCCAGTAGTAGGCCACTATCTGCTCCGCCACATACAGGCAGCTGTCCCGCACCGCAATGGTGGCGTCGTCCATCTTCATCTCATAGACATCCCGGGCGAATTCCGGCGTATCCAGGATGGTGGAATCGGCCAGGGCCGTGGTGGCGGAATCCAAGGCCACAGCCACCGTCTTTTCCTGCACAATCTCCTCGGCCGTGCGTTCCGGCGGCATCTTCCTTAGCGTGAGTACCAAGCGGTTATACCGCTCCATCTCAGCCGTCAGTTTAGCTTTTACCTCCGCATAGGGCGTGCTTTCACTCTTGAACTGCTCATACTGGCGGGTCACCTCATTGAGGGCGAAGGTGAGGTCGAAGGTGTTCTCCGACGCCTGCGAATACAGCATCACGGAGAGTTCGTTGCACTCGTCCACCAACTGCGCCAGCTTCTGGTGCTGCTCCTGAATGCGCTTTTCCGCACTGCCGGAGAACTGTTGCAGGCCGGCATACGTCTCCTTCAACTCCATCAGGAGCACGGAGAGCGTCTGGTTCAGGTTGTTCTCCTTGAAGACAGCCCACAGCGGAGCCGCCAGCAACAGAATGCTCAGAAGCGCTATAATCCGTTTCTTTCTCATAACTTGCCTTGTTCTCCCAGATGGGAATCCTTGAAGCCCAGGAAATAAAGCACCCCGTCCAGGCCGATGGTGCTGAGGCTCTGTCGGGCCTCCTCCTTCACCCGCGGCTTGGCATGGAAAGCGATGCCCAAGCCCGCTTCCATGAGCATGGGAAGGTCGTTGGCACCGTCTCCCACAGCGATGGTCTGGGCCAAGTTCACCTTTTCCGTCATGGCGATGAGTTTCAGGAGGTCCGCCTTGCGGCGGCCGTCCACAATCTCGCCCACATATCGGCCCGTCAGTTTGCCGTCTTCCCCTACTTCCAACTCGTTGGCATAGACATAATCAATGCCGTATTTCTTCTGCAGGTGCTCTCCGAAGAAGGTGAAGCCGCCGCTCAGGATGGCAATCTTGTAGCCACAGGTCTTCAAGACAGACATCAGGCGGTCCGTCCCTTCTGTAATGGGAAGATGGTCCGCAATATCCTGCATCACAGACACATCAAGGCCTTTAAGCAAAGCAACCCTTTCGGTAAAGCTCTCCTTGAAATCAATCTCTCCCCGCATGGCGCGTTCCGTAATGGCGGCCACCTTGTCATACACCCCGTGCCGGCGGGCCAGCTCGTCTATGCACTCCGTCTGGATGAGCGTAGAGTCCATATCAAAGCAGATGAGCCGGCGCATACGGCGGTACATATCGTCTTTCTGGAAGGAGAAATCCATTCCGCTGGAACGGCTCATGGACATCAGCTCCTTCTGAAAAGCCGCCTTGTCCTCCACCGTACCGCGAAGGGAGAATTCCACACAGGCGCGCACGTTCTTCTCCGGATGCATGATGCTCATGCGGCCGGTGAGTCGCTTGATGGCATCGATATTCAGTCCATGGCTGGCAATCACTTGCGCCGCCATGGCTATCTGCTTGGCGCTGAGGCTGCGGCCAATCACCGTGAGGATATAGCGGTTCTTCCCCTGTCGGCCGGCCCAGGCCTCATAATCCTTGTCCGAGATGGGCTCAAAGCCAATGGTCACGCCCAGCTCCGTAGCCTTGAAAAGCAGTTCCTTCATCACCTGGCCGGAGGCTTTCTCATCTATCCGGATCAGGATGCCCAGGGACAGCGTACTGTGGATATCGGCCTGGCCGATATCCAGAATCTGCGCATCATAACGGGCCAAGATGCCCATAATGGAAGAGGTGAGCCCCACCTGGTCCTTTCCGGAAATTCGAATTAAAATCTGTTCTTCTTTCATAATCTACAAATATACATATTTTCCCGGAATCCCCCTTTGCCATTCAGACTAATTTAGTATCTTTGTTTCCATGAAAAAAGCATTTACCATCATTATTCTGCTGATTACCGGCATTTTCTCAGCCGCTGCCCAGGCCGGCACCTGGTCCGGTAAAATAGATGTCCAAGGAACCAAACTTCCGCTGGTTTTCCACCTGAACGACGACAAACCCACCATGGACTCTCCCGACCAGGGCGCCAGGGATATTCCCATAACCATAGAGCGGAAAAACGCTGGAAAAATCACCATCAAGATACCCTCCATCGGCGCCACATACGAAGGCCAATGGATACTCAAACAAATTGTGGGCACTTTCAAGCAATGGGGCACTTCCCTGCCGCTCACGCTCACACCGGGAGAGATAAAACTGAGCCGTCCGCAAACGCCTGCCGGGCCGTTCCCCTATGCCATGGAAGATGTGTCTTTCAGCAATGGGGATGCCGTCTTGAAAGGCACCCTGGTGCTGCCGGAAGGCTGCTCCCGTAAAACGCCGGTCCTTATCATGATAACCGGAAGCGGTCTTCAAAATAGGGACGAGGAAATATTTGAGCACAAGCCGTTTGCAGTCATTGCCGATGCCCTTGCCCGCGCCGGAATAGCCACCCTCCGTTACGACGACCGCGGCTTCGGACAGTCCACCGGAGACATCCTCAACTGCACCACGGAGGACTTGAAGGACGATGCGCTGGCCGGTATCGGCCTCCTGCGGGAACGCTTCGACAAAGTGGGCGTCATCGGCCACAGCGAAGGCGGAACCATCGCCCTCATGCTGGCCGCAGAGGGAAAGGCCGATTTCATCGTTTCCCTCGCCGGAAACGTGGTCTCCGGGGCGGAGACGCTCCTCTGGCAGAACCGTAGGGCCCTCTCGGCCGCCGGCATCCCCGCCGAAACCGTGGACGCCTACTGCAAGGCGCTGGGTGAAGCCTTTGAGGCCCGCATGGCCGGAAAGCCCGTACCCTCGGCCGATAAATATAAGCTTCCCGATGCCCTGAAGCAGAATCTGGCCGCGGCCACCATGCAGCTCCAAACCCCGTACATAAAGTATTTCCTGGCTCTGGACACTCGTCCGCTACTGGGCGGCATCACCTGCCCCGTACTGGCCCTGAACGGCAGCAGGGACCAGCAAGTGGACCCGGAAAGCAATCTGGGGGCGCTGCGTAACGGCCTCTCTGACAATACCAAAAACAGCTTAGAAGCTATTGAAGGCGTGAACCATTTGTTCCAGCATTGCCAGACAGGTTCGCCCAACGAATACAGGGACATCGAGGAAACCTTCGCTCCGGAGGTCCTGGAAAAGCTAATCCAATGGATTTCCGAGCAATGATTGTTTCTATATGTGGCAGGGGCCACATGGCCAAAACGAGTCAGCGCATCGGCAGCGGAGCGAAGAGGGCTTGGCCGCTTTTCTATCAGTTCTTCACTACTGGTACTCCAGTCCTTTCACCACCATGCCGATATTGACGGGCATGTGTTCCATCTTGCCCAGGGCGGCTTTGCGGATATAACTGCTTTTGAGATAGATGTTGGAGGACAGGCGCATCTTTGAATGGTCCCGCTCGTCTTCCGGAGTGGCCAGATAGGCCCTCAGAGCTTCTTCGTTGCAATCCACTATCTGGAAGGAAATGAAGTACTTGCCGGGCTCCAGGAGGATGGTTTCTTCCGGCTGGATATGAAACTCTTGAGGCGCAGATGCTTCGGCCACATTCACATAAATGGGCTTCCGTAGGACATTGACAAACTCATCATCCCTCCCTTCAATACGGTAAATGTTCACAGACACGACGCAGTCTGGAATGGTGTTTCTATAGATGCTGAATTGAATATCCTGGACCAGGAACGGTTTCTTGGTCTTCGCCACCGAACCAATCTCCACTCCTTTGGTGCTGCCCGTCTTTGGCACAAATTCTATGAGTCCCTTATCTCCCAGTATCTTGGTCCCCGGTTTGAGCAGGTATTTCTCCTTGGTGTCGCCGCCGATAAACACCGCCGGAGGGAGTTCATTCTCGTGCAGCACGATGACTACATCATCGGCCGGACCTGTAACGAGGTAGCTTCCAGACTGGTAGGACACATGGAAGAACTCAAGGGTGTCGCAAGGTGCAGAAATCTCAAAGTGCCCGTCAGCGGAAGAGATAGTTCCTGTTTGAAGTTTTGGGATGCCCACCTGAACATATTCTACTGCTTCTCCCTGCTCATTGATGACCCGGCCCTTTACAGTGACGTTTTCCTGCCCGAAAAGGGAGACAGGCAATAGAAAAAGGGTCAGCAGCAGTATTTTAATTCGCATAAATTATTGTTTGCCAGCATCACAGACAAGTTTTGTGCCGATAGATGGAATTTACCGGAAACATCATCTATTCCGCAAACAGTTTGTAGCCGACGCCTCTGACGTTCAGGATTTGGATGCGGGGATCTTTGGAGAAGCGGTGACGGAGGCGG
>JAFVAU010000046.1 GCA_017480345.1 Bacteroidales bacterium | reverse complement strand
CCCTGCTGGGAAAACCGGCCAAGGAAGCAGCTCCGGCTCCTACGGCCGCTGCGGCAGAATAAGCTGAATATATTGTTTTATTTTAATAAACTATGAGAAAAATTCTTTTTAGTGGATTGTCTTTGCTCTGTGCCATCCTTGCGATGACATCCTGCAAGAAGACCGTCGAGACTCCGGAAACTCCCTACGTTCCCGAAGAAGTTCGTGACCTGTTTGGCGGTGCAACCCCTACGGGTTACTACAGCTACGCGGAAATGTCCGTTCCGGCCGGAACGGAGGTGGTGTACATTGAGTACAAAGGAACAGACGGCTCCGTCAAGACCGTGGCCCAGAAAGTCAAACCCGAGGTGGCCGATCCCACCGGTGGCAGGGACGTGGAGCCCTTCGGTACGGTGAAACTCCTGTTCGAGGCTTCCGCCTCTTCCCAGGTAAGCGTTTATTACAAGGTGTTTGACGCTGCCACCAAGGCCGACGGCGACGATGCCGTGTACACCCTGGAAAACTTCCCCGTGGACAAGATTACCTTTGGCGAGTTTGGCAAGACCCGTTATGTTCATGTTCCGTGGGATTTCGGCTGGATGAACAATGCGTCTACCGGATGGCAGAATACGCCTTCCTACCCCAAGGATGTGGTCATGTATGATGCCGAGCACAACCATACGCTCCGTTACACCTATGTATATTCCTGGCTCAATGGAAAGAGTGGCGTTTGCGCCGAGGGTTATGTCCTTACGGATGCCTACAACGTGGAAGACCATATTGCCGTTTCCTACAAGTACAGCTATTGCGGCGGTTGCGTCAACTGTGAATATTGCATGCCTTGGGGCTGCGCCTGCGGTTGCGGCAGCGTGAATAACGCTTTCCAGCCCAACGGAAACCAGGTGGATGATGCCGTTGATGATGGCGCAACTACGGATATCCCGGACGTTCCCGAGGACATTGTCCCCGTGAAACTGCAGGAACCCGCTCCTTATGTGACCACCGACGAAGATTACACCATGTATCATTCCAGCGGTGTGGTGATGTTCGACGACAGCTGGCCTACCAAGCCCTATGACGAGATGGGCAAGGGCGCCTACGACTACGACTTCAACGACGTTGTGATCGATTACGACATCGAGGCCCTCACCGTGGCCGACGCCCAGCTCAAATCCCAGGGTTGGAGAGAGCAGGTGAAGGTGGTTATGCATGTGCGTGCCATCGGCGGCTCCAAAGCCGAGCGCGTGGGCCTTATCCTGGAGAACTTCGACCAGCAGTATGTGGCGTCCATCGAGGAGTACAAGACCCTGGACAGCTGGCAGAACGCTCACAGCGTGTCATTGCCCAATTCCAGCCACATGAACGCCGTCCAGAGCAATTCCACCCACTATGAGACCGATCCGCTGCGTCCGCTGGTGGAGATCGGCCAGATTTTCCGCTATCGTGAAACGGGTAGCGGTGCAGGCACGGCCACCTATTATTACAGCAACAACGGCAAGGACACCGAGCATGTGTTCAACCCTGCCCTGAAGCAGTACAAAGCCTGGGGTGGCGCCCATACGGAGCAGTACAGCCCGGAACTGAGTGAGCGTTATACTGCTCCCAACACACTGGAGAAGATTCAGACCAATGTGTTCTACAACACCATCCCCGGTTATGTGAATGTGGCCGGTGGCCTGTACACCTACACGGTCATCTACAAGATGAAACCCCGTGCCGACATGACCCCGGAGGAGAGCCAGAAGAGCCTTCGCAACATGATTGAGGCTGTGGTTAACACCACAGACCAGAACTTCTACATCGTGGCCAAGAACGGCCGCATCAAGATGCAGGAAGGCGGCGTTGAAAAGGAAAAGGACAACTACGTTCCCATTCACCTGAAGGGCTACCGTCCGGCCGACTTCTCCGTGAAGGGCTTCGACTCCCGCTACGAGTACACCTATAAGGACATTTTCGAAGCCAATGTGGCCCTGAAAAATGCAGACCTGGATGCTTCCGAGCCTTACATGAGCAAGACCGGCCTGGTGTGGGCCTTCAAGTGCCCCACGCTCACCAAGCATGTCTGGGAGAAACAGTTCTTCGGCAAGGCCTATCCTCATTACGAGGAATGGGTGAAGTCCAACGGAACGGTGCACGAAGACTGGTACAAGACGGATGTGGATGGCGTGCTGCTAACCTGCTGGTGGTAGCATAAATCCATCCTTTTTCACGTTGCCCTCATGCCGGCGTAAACCGGCGTGAGGGTTGCGTGGCCAAAAAGAAAGAGCAAGTAAATGGAGTATTATACCCTCAGCAGGTACGCCTACTGGAAGTATTACATACTGATCATGTACTACCGTCTGGCGGAATATCCGCCGGTGGTACGGGCTTGGTTTGTCTTCGGCGCCATCTGCTTGCTCCTGCTGGTGCTGGTTGTGCTGGGAAATGCGTTCCGGACCTTGTCTCATTACCGTTTTGAGCGAACGGCCCGCCATAACAGCAGGCGTTACTGGGAGCGGATGCGGGAGATTGTGCTCTCTGAGCGGACGCTGGAACTGGCGGAGGTTGGCTCCATCCTGGAACTTCCCAAGAACTACAAGATGAAGGAGCGGCATTGCCGGAGCTTCATTCCCACTCTCCTGGAACTGAAACAGAGCCTGGGAGATCGGATCAGCCGGCCCAACTGGCTGCGTCTGCTGCAGGTGCTCAAGATGCCGGCCTATTTTGAATCCCAAATCCTTTCCGGTTCTACCCGAAAGCGTGTGCAGGGCTTCAAGGATGTGGCCGACTTGGATGCCAACCTGAAAGAAGCCGTCGCCTCCCGATACCTCTTTACCAAAGACCGGAAATTGCAAATGCACGCCCGCCTGCATGCCGCCCGTTTCGGGACCTCCTATCCTTTCAAGGTGTTGGAGGAAGACCCCAACCTGCTGTTTACCGACGAGATGGTGGTCAAATACCACAACGTGCTGGTTTACAGAAATGAGAACGGCCTGGCCATGCCCAACTTCATTCGCTGGTGCAACCGGGTGCCCCTGAACGAGGAACTTCGCATTTTTGCCGTCAATGAGATTCGCCTGTTCGGGCGGAAGGAAGATTGTGCGGAACTGCTCTCCATGCTTCAGGCCAGCCGGGACGAGGCGTTTTCCTGCGCCATCATCCGTTGCCTGGGAGAGTTGGAGTATGTGCCGGCGGAAAAGGAATTTTGTCGCCGCTATCTGAGCGCGTCCTTTACCGAGCGCCAGGTTTTGGCCGAGGCCATGGGCGCCATCGGCTCCGGGAATAAGGAGATTCTCAAGTTCCTGGTGGATGACTTCCTTCAGACGACGGATTACGTTACCCGGATGATTCTGCTGCGTGTTATCTACCGTTACGGGGAAATGGGGCGGAAGGCTTTTTATCAATTGAAGGAAAAGACGAGTGAGGAGTATCAGCCTTATTTCGCCCATATTGAGTGTGATTTGATAGACAGTAGCCGGTATGCCTGAGTGGATAGACTATTTCTTCAATTATTTCGTGGTGGTGTATTCCGCTGCGGTGCTGCTCAGTTATGTGGCCATGGCTGTACTGGCCTTCTTGGAGCACCGGAAGCATTATACCTATCACGATGACGCCTATACCATAGACGAGCTCAAGAAATCGCCCTATACCCCGGGAATCTCCATTGTGGCCCCTGCCTATAATGAGGAGAAGACGGTTATCACCAATGTGAAATCCCTTCTGAGCCTGGACTATCCGGACTTCGAGGTGGTGATTGTGAATGACGGCTCCAAAGATAAGACGCTGGAACTGCTCATCGAGAATTTCGACTTGGTCAAGGTGCCCTATGCGTATGTGGAGAAAATCAAGACCAAGCCTTTCCGCGGCCTGTACAAGACCCGGAGCGACAACCCTGCCTTCAAGCGGCTCACCGTTGTGGACAAGGTAAATGGCGGAACCAAGGCCGATGCTTCCAACGCCGGGGTGAACGTGGTGACCAATAAATTTTTCGTTTGCACGGATGTGGACTGCGTGCTGGACAAGTATGCCCTGTACCGGATTATCTGGCCCACCATGTCTTCCACCCGCAGGGTTATTGCCGTCAGCGCCTCCATGCGCATGAGCAACGGCAGCGTGGTGGAAGAGGGAAAGATGGTGGAGACCCATCCGCCGCACAGCCTGATTCCGCTTTTCCAGGATTTGGAGTATACCCGCTCTTTCCTGATTGGCAAGACGGCCCTGGCCCGTATCAATGCCCTGCAGAATGTTTCCGGCGGTTTTGGCATGTTTGACCGGGAGATTGTGATTAAGGCCGGCGGTTATGACGGAGACTCGTTTGCGGAGGATATGGACATGGTGGCCCGTATGGTCCGCTATATGTGTGATACCGGTGAGGATTATCGCGTGGTGCAGATTCCCGAGACTTGCTGCTGGACGGAGGGCCCGCCCAACTTCAAGGTGCTCAACCGCCAGCGCACACGTTGGGGACGCGGCCTGCTGCAGTTCTTCACGGTCCATCACGACATGGTGTGGAACCGCAACTACCGCCGTTACGGTATGCTCACCCTGCCGTATATTATGATTTTCGAGCTGACGGCCCCGGTCATTGAGTTCTCCGGCTACCTGATGGTGATTTACCTTTTCATGCGGGGGGGCATCAACTATTCCACCATTTGGATAGCTTTCCTGGGCCTGTATATCTTTGCCCAGCTCCTGACCATGGTACTCATTTCGTATGACACCTGGGTGGGAACCGCTTTCAAGAAAAAGCGGGATTACCTGTGGTTCGTGCTGGCATCTTTGCTGGAGCCTGTCGTTTACCATCCCATCAATGTCTTTTTCAGCCTCCGCGGATACTGGAAGCACATTTGGGGTACACAGATGGTATGGGGCAACATGACCCGGAAGGGCGTGCAGCAGCGTAAGCCCCTGGCGAATCCGCAGCCTCAGCAGCACCCCCAAGCCCAGAATCCCGATGCGTAGGTTGCAACTTGTCATATGGGCCCTTTTCCTGCTGACGGCAGCTTTGCCGGCACAGAACAGGCAGCGCAGTATCCTTCCGCGGCGCGAGACACCGGCGGAATACGCGGAGAAGGTTTCCAACCTCTTCTCCCAGCACCGCTGGGCCAAGGGAAAGGAACTGTTGGAC
>JAFVAU010000045.1 GCA_017480345.1 Bacteroidales bacterium | reverse complement strand
TGTAAAAAGCAAATTTATTTTCCCCAATTTTCGGAAAAAAGAGTTTCCCCACTTTTCGGAAGTCTGATGGGACGGCTGCTGGAGTGAACCGTCACATTCTTCTCCCCACTTCTGTCGTTTCCGATTCAATTTTCTGTTTATCAAGCTCTTGCAAGAGAGAAAGATATCCTTTATCTTTGCCTCTGTACGACTGAAGCAGAAGGGGCAACGCAGGGGTGCGACCCTGGAGGAATAAGCCGTATGACACCGACAGTATGTCGTTTTCAAGGCCCTGGGCATTGGTTTGTCCTTGGCCTTTTCTCAAAGTGGCATACTGGAGGAGTCTGATGCCTGCAAACCCCGGGGTTATAGGGGCAGAGCCCCTGATGGACGCATACGGATACATGATTCCTTTCGTTCTTGTAAAGAACGGTGGTGGCGGCATGGCCGCCAACTCACCGTTACGGTAAGGTTATCTCAAGTGTTTGTTATTTGTCTTTCAGGAACCCGGACCGGTTGTCCATACGATAGCTGGATCCATCGAGCTTGATGACGTCACAGTGGAACAGTACTCGGTCTAGTATGGCGGATGTAAGGGCTTCATCACCAAAGATTTCCACCCACTCGGTTGGCGCTTTGTTGGTGGTAATGATGATGGAGGTCTTTTCGTGCAGGGCGTTGATGAGATTGAAGAAGGCTACGGCCTCTTCCCGCTTGAGCGGCATGAGGGTAATCTCGTCAATGCACAGGAGGTTGCAGCGCAGGATGCGGTTGTATGCGGACATGGACTTGGGAAGGGAGTCCTTGGTCCGAAGTATACGGACATACTCCTCCATCGTCCCGAACATGGCATTCCTGCGGCTCATTACGGCATCGTAGATGAGACCGGCGGCAATGTATGTCTTGCCAGTCCCGCTGGGTCCCATCAGGATGATGTTATACGCCTGGTCTACCCAGAGAAGTTCCCGAAGCTGTCCCAGGCGATGCTTGGTCATTCCGGATCCATGGGTGAAGTCAAACTTGTCCAGGTCGCAGTTGCGGGGCAAATGGGCGCGTTTGATACGGCGGACGATTTCTCTTTCCCGGCGAACATCTACCTCGGTTTTCAGTGTATTTATGCTGTATTCCAGGTAGGTGGGATTCTCCACCTGGGCTTGATGGAGGATTTCCGGGAAGTGAGCGGCCAGATAGCTTAACTGAAGAGTGTTTGCATACTTCAGAAGCTCATTGATACGTGATTCCGTTGTCATGGTCATCAGAAGGGTAAATCGTTATCTTCAAAGTACTTCCCATAGTCGGAGATATCCCTCTTCGCCGGAGTTACATCCTGTGCGGTGAGGCCGCCCGGGAGGATGATGTTGTTCTCAGGTGGCTGTGGGCCGCCCAGGGACCATTCCTCAATGAACTCTGCCAGTTCGTTGGGATTGAGGATGGGGATTTCCTGTGCGTTCTGGATGACGTTTTCTATCATCATAGGACAGTCCGCTATTTTGCGCAGCTCATGCAGGATACCCGTGACGGCCTTGCGGTAGTAACGCGGACCGGCATTGTAGACACGCTCCAGATAGCGTTTTGTGCAGCGCTCGTCACCGTATTGTGTTAGCAGCTGGCGCAGTTCCGCTTCTGCAGCCAGCATGGCCTTGGAAGGCTCCCGCCTGCGATGCTCCGGCTTCGTGATGACCTCGCCTTTGCGGTCGGTTACCACATCATGCCAGGCAATCAACTTGCAGGGATCCTCGCTGTAGATTTCTATCAGTTGCTCAGCTTCGTTCATCACCACCAGAACACGGCTACCCTTGTGCTGGTAGGTACCAAGCGGTACGGAGTACGTGTTGCCCTTGTAGGAGATGGTGTTGTCCTGCTTCACGATGTAAGAGCGGGCATACATATCAGGGCCCTTTACATTCGCCCTATAAGGAGTAAGGTGCTCCTTCTCAATGGCAAACTCGACGGACGGAATGAAGCGATAGACGCTGTGGCGGTTCTGATTGCCCGTGCGCTCCAGCCAGCCCAGGAACTCGTCGTTCAGCACCTCGTCGTTGACGTAGGTCCTGCCAGAGAGGAAGTTGTGCTTGACATAACGCACATACACCTCTGCCAGCCCCTTGGACTGCGGGTCGCGGGCCATCATGAACACAGGCTTGTATCCCACCTCAAGAACGTAGGATTCCAATGCGGCAGTCAGGTGGTACTTCCCGTAGTTCTCATCCACCAGGAACTTGACATCCTGGTCGTATACCACTTCCTCCGGCACACCGCCAAAGTAGTGGAACGCCATGTGGTGAGCATAGACGGCCGTTTCTGCAGTGAACGGATAGGATTGGAACCAGGCGTACTTGTAGCACGAACGGCGCAGTACCATCAGCATGAAGTACACCTTGGTGCGGCCGTTGTGGGTGTTCTCCAGGAACATCTCGCCAAAGTCCACCTGCGCCTGCTTTCCATACGGGAGCTGCTCCACGCGGGCGAACTCTCGTAAGGACTCATGTGCCAGCGGGATGTCTTCTTCTGTCCGGATACGCTGCACAAAGGAGTATACTGTCCTGGGGGATACGTCCGGGAAGGACGGATAGTGCTCAAGCAGGCGGTCATGCACCTGCGGTGAAGAGAGCATCGGCTTCTCTTTCAGGAGATTCACCACGAAGTCACGGTAGGGCTCCAGCTTGCAGAGCCGCCGCTTCACCTCACGGTCCACCAGGGCACCAATCTGCTCCTGGCTCATGTCACGGTACCGGCGTACCGTCTTTCTGTCAATGCCAAGAATGCGAGAAATTTGCGCAACCGTTAGCTTTTCAGAATGCAATGTTTTAACTTTGTCCCAGAGTTGAACCATAATAATCGTTCGATTCATCTTCAGAGTGTGTTTTAGTATGAGATAACCTTTTCATTCTACTAAAATACACTCTTTTGGTTAAACTTATTTTCACATACCGGACTGGGGAATCACGTTGCCGAAATACGGGAATCAAATTGCCGATTTCCGGGGATTCTCAAATTTCCGATATCTGGGGAACAAAATTACCGATTACACAAGTGGGCTCCTGCCGCAGCCGCCGGCTGTGAGCCGTAGTTCTGGACACCAGTCCATCCTTCATCACCGCCCTGGCCTCACAGCCTGGGCGTTTTCTTATCCTCGATATTCAGAAGGAGAAGAGCCGAGGTAGCGCTGGACGTAGCGGCTGAAATAGGCCGGTGAGGAGAAGTTGAACAGCTCGGAGATGTCCACAAAACTGAGGCTGCGGTCTCTGAGTTGGCGGGAAATATCCAGGACCGTGAAGCGGTTGATCCACCAGTTGGCCGTATTGCCGGTAATGGACTTACTGATCTCTGAAAGGTATTTGGGCGCCACGCAAAGCTCGGACGCATAATAACTCACATCCCGGTTCTTGCGGTATTCGCCCCGCTCCAGCATCCCGATGAACCTGCTCATCGTGAGGGCCGACTGGCTCTGGATTTCTTCTCCTGCCCCGTTGATGCGGGCATGGAAGTCGAAGAAGTCCAGAATGAGCGTCTGGATGGTGCTGAGCATGAGGTCGTCCAGGAAATGATGCCAAACCATGAGACGGCGGCGCCCCACTTCCTGAAAGTCCCGCAGACAGCGCTCGAATTCCTCTTCCGTGAGGTGCATAACCGGGTTTTGCGCCAGAGACAGGGAGCCCCGCATACCGTAATTGTTGTTGGGCGTGGCTTTCTCGATAAAGACAGGGTCGATGTAAATGACTTCCACCCGGAAATCGGCCGACGTCTTGATTTCCCCAACCAGCTGCGTGGCGCGAATAATGGTGCAGTCATGTTCCCTGATGGTGAAAGGCGTGCCATTGTAATTGATTTCACAGCTTCCACCCAGGCACAGGATATGCGCAAGGTGCAGCGCCACTTCGCCTTCGCCAATGCCCTCCAGGGTGTTCCGTATGATGACTTCTTTCTTCATCTTCTGCGAAGTTAACGTTTTTCCGACATTTTGACGCAATTCTCTGCAAAAAAGGACGATACTCACTGGGGTACCGTCCTTTTTGAGTTTGTCAGGTTCTGCTACAGGTTCAACTTCTTCAGCCAGGCATCAATCTGGGGGAACTTCTTGTCGATGTCTTCGCCGTTCATTTTGGTGGTGATGACGGCAAGGCCTTCCAGGTGAGAAGCATCGGGGGTGGCCTTCACAATGTCCTTGAGGGTGTTGTATTCGGCGGTATAGGCCGTGCAGAGCGGGATTACGGTCTTGCCTTTCCAGTTAAGGCCGGACTTCTCCAGGAAGGTACGGACGGGCATCGGAGCAGTGTACCACCATACGGGGACGGCCACGATGACGGTCTTGTACCGGTCAAAGTTCTCAGGGAGCCCTTTGATGGCCGGGAACACGTTGTTATCGACCTCCTGCTTGGCATCCACGGTGCAAGGGTCATATTCTACGGGATAGGGCTTTTCCCTCTCAATGCGGAAGGTGTCTGCACCGGTAACTTCGGCAATATGGTTCACCACGGCCTCGGTGTTGCCGCTCCAGCTGAACCAAGCGATAAGGGTCTTGTTCTCGTTCATTTTCTTGTTGTTTTGGGCGCAGGCGGTAAGACTCAGCATAGCCGCCGCTGCAAGGATCAAATACTTTTTCATAAATTGATAGCTTTCAGCCAATTGGCGATATAATCGGCAATCACGTCATTGTTCTTCTCCTGGAACATGAAGTGGCTGTTGCCGGTAATTCCCTCGTCGGGAAGATAGACCACCTTGGCTTTGCCGCCGTCGGCATTGTAATGCTGGGCAAAGTCGCGGCACTGGTTCAGGACCATCTGCCAGAAGCCGGTGGACTGGATGTCTTCGGGACCGTTCTCAATGTAATCGCCGAAGAGGAAGAGCATGGGCACCTTGGCGTCCAGGAATTTCTGATATTCGGGAGACCCTACCATCGGGCCGAAGCCGGGTTCCACGGCGATGATGGCGGCGATATTCTCCGTATCCGTCGCCCAGCCTACGCGGCCGCCCTGGGAATGAGTGAGGTAGATGCTCTTCTTTCCGGTGAGGGACTTGACATCGGAGAGAACAGCACTGAGTGCTTTACCGAAGAGGGCTTCATCGTAGTTGCCGGTGTTGGGCGTCATCTGGCATAAGAACTGTGTTTGGGCATCGGCCCCTTCCGGGAACTGGGAGCCTTCATAGCGTTCGGGAGCAACCCGGCCGATGCGGAAGTGCGTGTACCAGGCCTGCTCGCCAACCTTGAACTTGTCTCCGTCCACGTCGCCGGGATCATTGACGATAAATTCCGTTGCGCCTGCGGCACCGCGGCGAGGCTGGTCCACCAGGAATACGCCGTAGCCCTTGCGAAGGAAGAGGTCGCTCCAGCCTTCGCGGCCGTCAGGGGTAGCCTGCCAGCCGGTGCGGGTCTGGCCGTAGCCGTGCAGGAAGACGATGGGGGCTCCGTTACCATCGGCAGGAATCTGATAGAAGGTGTTGGCGTGGTCCACGTGGGTAGTAGTGCCGGCACGGGTGGCATCCATCCAGTTCTGCGCCGGATTATAGTCTCCGGGGATGGGAACCGTAACGGTT
>JAFVAU010000044.1 GCA_017480345.1 Bacteroidales bacterium | reverse complement strand
TTCTAACCTAAAAACTTAACCTATTAAAAAACTATTCGGCTTTTATATTCGCAATTTCTGTGCCAAAGTCTTTGCTGTTAAGTTCTTTATTGGGCTTGATGGTCAAAATTCTTACTTCCCGCACCGGACGGTCCAGGCGATCCGTCTGGCAGCCGGCAATGGCGTCAATCACGTGCAGGCCGGCGACGGTCTCTCCAAAAACGGTGTATTCTCCGTCCAGGTGCTTGCAGTGCTCCGGATCCTGCACCAGGTAGAACTGGGAGCCGGAAGACTCTTTGAAGGGGTTGGCCAGGTCGCTCTCGCGGGCGGCGGCCAGGGCTCCCTTTACATGGGGGTGCAGCGGCTCTCCATCGGCCCCTGAAATTTCTGCCGGAATGCGGTAGGACGGCCCGCCTTCGCCCCATTTGTCCCTCAAGAGCGTGTCGCGGGTGAAGGGGTCTCCACCCTGAATCACGAAGCCATTGATGACACGGTGGAACAGGAGGTTGTCGTAGTAGCCCGCGAGGGCCAGCGTTTCAAAATTGTCCCGGTGGCGGGGCGTGTCTTTGTAGAGGCGCACGCGGATGGTGCCCATGTTGGTGACAATGTCAAAGAAAGGCTCTTCCGGAAGGGCCTGGGCGGCCTTGACGGCAGCCAAGCTGTCCTGGGTGCTCAGGTTCACGCTTCCCGTTTGGGCGCTGCGGGTCTTGCAGGCTGTCACAAGAAGGGCAAGGCCGATGGTAAAAACAAATATTCTTCTCATACAAAAAATAATTGCACAAAAATAGTTAATTTTGCATTGTATGGCAAATCCGTTGAAACAACTGGCCGGTGAAACCGCCATTTATGGCTTCAGTTCCATCCTGGCCCGCATCCTGAACTTCCTCTTTGTTCCCATCTACACGCGCATGCTCACGCAGGTGCAGTATGGGGTGGTTACGGAGTTCATGGCGTATATCGCCATCCTGCAGGTGGTGCTGGTGCTGGGCCTGGAGACGGGCTGTTTCCGCTTTGCCAACAAGGAAGGGGAGGACCCCCGGAAGGTGTATTCCGGCGCCCTGCTCACGGTATTCGGCCTCAATCTGGCCTTCCTGGCCTGCATGGTGGCGTTTTCCGGGCCCATATCGGCCGCCCTGGGGTATGAGGGGTACAAGCGGCTCATCATCTATGTGGCGGGCATCCTTTTCTGCGACAGCATCACAGCCATCCTCTTTGCCAAGCTCCGGCAGGAGCACAAGGCCGTGAAGTTCGCCGTCCTCAAAACCGTGAAAATTCTCACGGAGACGGGCGCCAACCTGGTCCTGTTCTTCGTCTATCCGGCTCAGCCGGACTTTACCTATCCGGTGTTTGCCATTTTCATCAGCTGCGTACTGTGCCTGCTGCTCTTCATCCCGGATGTCCTGCGCCTCAAGCTCACCTGGGATGCGGGTGTGGTCAAACGTATGCTGGTGTACTCGCTGCCGCTCATGGTGGCGGCCCTTCCGGGTGTGGCCAACGACTTCCTGGACCGGGTGCTGTTCCGCTTCTTTGACACTTCATCGGCCCAGTGGCAGGCCTCTCTGGGCGTTTATCAGGCGGCGGTGAAACTGGCCGTCATCATGAATCTCTTTATCCAGATGTTCCGCTATGCGGCCGAGCCGTTTTTCTTCCAGCGGGCCCGGGACAACGGCTCCAAGGAGCTCTACGCCGTGGTGATGGAGTATTTCACGGCCTTCTGCGGGCTGGTGTTCCTGGGGGTGATTGGCTACATTGACATTATTTCGCTGCTGCTGGGCCGGGATTTCCGCGTGGGCGTGGGGGTGGTTCCCATCATGCTCCTGAGCTACATGCTGCTGGGCATGCTCTTCAACGTTTCCATGTGGTACAAGCTTTCCGGCAAAACCAACATGGCCATCTGGATCACCCTGGCAGGCCTGCTGGTAACAACGGTGGTGAACGTGGTGTTCATGCCGCGGTACTCTTACTGGGCATCGGCCTACGGGCATCTGGCCAGCTATCTCACCATGTTCATCATCAGCGCAGCCCTGGGTGCCAAATACTATCCCATTCCCTATAGCTGGAAGCGGCTAGGTGCCATTTTCATCCTCATGGGGGTGGCCTATGCGGGCATCTTTTTCTGCGACCTCCGGGTGGAGGACTCCACCCTTGTGAAGCTGGCGGTGAACACCCTTCTTATCGGCAGCTATTGCGCATTCTCCTGGCTGATCCTGCGCCGTCGGCCCATTCCTTCCGTATAGATGCTTTTTCGGGTGACAGCTAATGTGCTGAATGTGAGCGTATTATAATACATTCCTCGTTCAAAAAACGAACGAGGAATGTGTTATAAATATATGATACTGTGACAATTAGCTGTCACTGCCGGCTACCAGCCCCAGTCTTTCTTGGCCAAATACGCTTCCATTTCTTCGGGAGTGCGGGCAGGCTGACGGTCCAGGCCCACGAGCCCGCGGCAATCCAGGGAGTAGTTCACGCCCATGGCATCCAGCATCTGGAAGGTGTGGTCCAGGGAAGCGTTGAAGCGCTCGTAATCCTTGGCGGAAGCGGCACACCACTGCACCTCGGAGAGAGCGCACATACGGGGCAGGAGCATGTACTCCAAGTGCTCCGGAGTGGCAATGTATTCCGTCCACAGGTTGGCCTGCACGCCCAGGATGTGCTTCTCGGTGCCGGGTTTGAGGCCGTCGAAGGGCTCATAATTATATACGCGCTCCAGCGGCAGATGACCGCCGATGCCGAAGGGCTCCTTGTCGCGCTCCTGGCTCTGATAATAGTCGAAGTAACAGAAACCGCCGGGCGTCATGATGGCGTCAAAGCCTTTCTCGGCCGCCTTGATGCCGCCTTCCACGCCGCGCCAGGACATGACGGTGGCTCCCTCGGACAGGTTGCCTTCCAGCACCTCATCCCAGCCGATAATCTTGCGGCCATGGGCATTCAGGTAGTTCTGGACGCGGTCTGTAACGTAGTTCTGCAAGTAGTGTTTGGCCTGGGGGCCCTTCTTGATGCCTAAGGCCTTCATGCGGGCGGCGCACTTGGGGCATACGTCCCAAGGGTCGGGCCTGTCGGGCTCCGCATCCCCATTGAAGCACTCATCACCGCCGATGTGGATGTATTCGGAGGGGAAGATGTCCATGAGCTCGTCAAACACCTTCTCCAGGAAGGTGAAAATCTCGTCATTACCGGCGCAGAGGATGTCCTTGGCCACACCCCAGCGGGTCCATACCTCGTAGGGACCGCCGGTGCAGCCCAGCTGAGGATAAGCGGCCAGGGCGGCCACCATGTGACCGGGCAGGTCCACCTCCGGGATAACGGTGATACCGCGTTCAGCAGCGTAGGCCACAATTTCCTTCATCTCTTCCTGGGTGTAGAAGCCGCCGTAGCGGATGCCGTCGTTGGATCCCCAGTCCTTCTTAATGACGGTACCGTTGCGCCAGGCACCCACCTCGGTGAGCTTGGGATAGGCCTTGATTTCCATGCGCCATCCCTGGTCCTCGGTCAGGTGCCAGTGGAAGCGGTTCAGCTTGTAGGCCGTCATTACATCCAGATAGCGCTTGGTCTCTTCAATGGTCCAGAAGTGACGGCAGGGGTCCATGTGCATGCCGCGATAGGCAAAGCGGGGCTGGTCCTGGATGCTGCAGTAAGGGAGCACCCAATCGGCCTTGGCCTTGACGGAGCCGTAAATGGCGGCCGGGAGCATCTGCTTGAGGGTTTCACAGGCATAGACAAAGCCGTTCAGGGCCGATGCTTCTACCACGGCACCGTCGGCCTTTACATTGATGGTGTACTGCTCGGGAGCCAGGGAGGCGTTGAGCACGAAGCTGATGCCGCCTTCGCCGCTTTTGGTTTTGACGCCGGTGGCGGTTTCGAGGGCCTGGACAAAGCGCTGGACGGCCTTCTGGGAAAGCTCATCCAAGGCGGGATCCACGGTTACGGCCACGCCTTTGACGCAGAAGGCGCCGTCGGTGACGGTGACATCGGCCGGCATGGGAATTACCTGGAAGGCTTGCGGCTGCGGTTTGGCACAGGCGGCCAGAAGAGCCAGAGACAGGAAAATGGTTATTTTTTTCATAATGTTAATGATATAGTGCGAAGATACAAAATAATCAATACAGTAGCAAGCCCGCCGCTGCGCCGGCAAGGATGATGTAGATGGGGTTCACTTTGCCCCAGTAACCGGCCACGAAGGCGCCGCTCAGCAGCACCCAGCTTTTCCAGTCGGGGAAGTTTTCGGAAACCACTTGGATTTGCGGCGTAAAGCCCGTCCAGGTGGTTTTTAGTATGAGGATGACGGCGGCGGCCCCGATGAGCCCGGCCACCGTGGGACGGAGCCATTCCATGGTGCCCGCATACAGCCGGCTGCTCTTGAATTTCATGAAGAAACGCACAATCAGGAGCATAATCACAAAGGAGGGCAGCATCAGGGCCAGGGTGGCGGTGAGGGAGCCGCAGATGCCCATAAAATGGCTTCCGGTGGCATTGAAAAGCACCTCGTACCCCACATAAGTGGCGCTGTTGATGCCGATGGGCCCCGGAGTCATCTGGGAAATGGCCACAATGTCCGTAAAGGCCGATTCGCTTATCCACGGATGCTCCACCACCACCTGGTTCTGGATGAGGGAGAGCATGGCGTAGCCGCCTCCGATGGTAAAGGCGCCAATCACAAAAAAAGTCCATGCCAGCTGGCCGATTAATACCAAAATCTCCATCATCTGCCCTCCTTCATTTTGTCATTCCCGGCTTGCCCTCCGTCATTCCCGGCTTGACCGGGAATCTCCTTCATCCCGTAATACGTTACACTAAACCCCACCACCAGCACGCAAAGAATAATGTAAATGGGAGAAACGTTGAGGAAAGAGACCAGCACCAGGGCGGTGACGGCCAGGCCCCAGGTCCACCAATTTTTGCAGGATTTTTTGGCCATGTTAATCATGGGCACGGCGATGAGGGAGATGACCACGGGCCGGATACCCTTGAACGCCCGCTCCACCCAGGGGTTGTCCTTGAAGGCGGTGAAGAACATGGCGATGGCCAGGATGATGACAAAGGAGGGGAGGATGCTGCCCAAAGTGGCGGCGATGCTGCCTTTCACCCCGCGGAGCCGATGCCCGGCGAAGATGGAGATGTTCACGGCCATTACGCCCGGGGCGCTTTGGGAGATGGCCACGATGTCCGGAAGCTCCTCCTCGGAGATCCAGCCCCGCCGGCCCAATTCGGCCTGGATGAGCGGAATCATGGCGTAGCCCCCGCCGATGGTGAAGGCGCCAATCTTGGCGAAAACGCCGAAAATCTGTAAGAGTGAAACCCTGTTTTCCATATTTGTGCAAAGATACAACATTTGTCATTCTGAGCGAAGCGAAGAATCTGCAAAAAAATCAAAAATTTGTTTGCAAAAGTTTGCAGATTCAAAAAAAGGTAGTACCTTTGCAGTCCCGTTTGAAACGAGGTCGTCATTCCAGGCTTGACCGGGAATCTCGAAAATGCTCATTGACAATATTGAAAGACTAAAAGTACAAGCAAGTACCGGAAATTGTAACAACAATTTCAGATAAAACGAGCGTCAGTTTCTTTAGGAAACTAAGAGCGTCAGGGGCAAGCTAAGCATTATAAGAATATACAATGAAGAGTTTGATCCTGGCTC
>JAFVAU010000043.1 GCA_017480345.1 Bacteroidales bacterium | reverse complement strand
CGTTGCGGAGGGGAAGCACCGGCAGGGCGGGGGGGAGCTCTGAGACGTCCACTTTCATGGAGGCGGCTTCACCCACCACGGGCATGATGTTTACTTCCACTCCCTGGGGAGCATTCATGATATTGTCTAAAAAATTCATATTATCTGCCAATTTGTCATATTTTGGGGCACAATGGGCCCGGTCCCCTATATGGTCAAGATGCGTGCCAAAAGAAAAAGAGGCTATCATTTTGAAATATCAAAAATTAAGTCTAATTTTGCCAAGTTTTTCCCCATACGGAAACTAAATATTAAAACTATAAAAACTATGACTAAGGCAGAAATTGTAAACGAAGTAGCTAAGACTACCGGAATTGAAAAGGCCCAGGTACTGGCCGTCATCGAAGAATTCACCACGGTTGTGAAGGGTTCCCTGATTGCCGGCAACCCCGTGTATATGCGTGGCTTCGGCAGCTTTATCATCAAGCACCGCGCCCAGAAGGCTGCCCGCAACATCACCCGCAAGACCACCATGACCATCCCCGCCCATGACATCCCGGCTTTCAAGCCCGCCAAGAGCTTCGTTAACGCTGTCAAGGAGAAATAAACCATTAATTATTTTATACTATGCCTAACGGTAAGAAGCATAAAAGACACAAGATGGCGACGCACAAGCGCAAAAAGCGTTTGCGCAAGAACCGCCACAAGAAGAAGTAAGTTACTCTTCTTCTGAAAGTAAAGGGCTTACCCATAAGGCGCAGGCCCTTTTTCATACCAAACCATTAATTTCCAAATGGAGTCTGAAAAACCGGACAAAGATCTGATCGTTGACGTAACGCCAACGGAAGTACATATCGCCCTCATGGAAAACCATCGGCTGATAGAGTACAACACGGAGTCCAGCACTGGGAACCAGTTTTCCGTAGGAGACGTTTACCTGGGAAAGGTAAAGAAGATTCTCCCCAATCTCAATGCTGCCTTTGTGGACATCGGAGACAAGAAGGACGCCTTTATCCATTACCTGGACCTGGGACTGTACTTCTACGCCTTTGACCAGTTTGTACGGGAATCCAATTCCAATACGAATCTGAAGGATTTGTATTCCGGAATCAAGATAGGAGATCCCCTCCCCAAGGAGGGCCGCATGGAAGAGATTCTCCGTCCCGGACAGATGGTGGTGGTCCAGATAGTAAAGGAGCCTATCTCCACAAAGGGTTCACGACTGACTGCGGAAATTTCATTGGCAGGACGAAACATCGTACTTCTCCCCTTCGCCCAGAAGGTGTCTATCTCCCAGAAGATAGAATCGAAGGAAGAGAAACGTAGACTCGAGACACTGGTCAGGAGCATTCTTCCCACGAATTACGGGGCCATCATCCGCACGGCCGCAGAAGGCAAGAACGCCGCCACGCTGGTTGCGGAAACCCAGTCCCTCATTCAGAAATGGGAAGACTCCTTCAAGAAGATTGCCAAGTCCAAGACCGTTCAACTGCTCTTTACGGAGTACAGCAAAACAACCACCGTATTGAGGGACCTCCTCAGCGACTCGTTCTCCAATATCTGGATCAACGACGAGCATGTGGCCGAAGAAGCCCGGAAGTATGTTTCGCTCATTTCTCCCCAGCAGGAAAAGATTGTCCATCTCTACGAAGGCAAACAGCCCATCTTCGACCACTTTGAGGTCACCCGTCAGATCAAGGGCTCCTTCGGCAAGGTGGTACCCATGCGGCAGGGCGCCTATCTGGTAATCGAGACCACCGAAGCGCTGAATGTAATTGACGTAAACAGCGGCATCCGCACCAAGACCAACGACCAGGAGGAGAACTCCTTCGAGGTGAACAAGATTGCCGCCGAAGAAATTGCAAGGCAGCTCAGGCTCCGGGACATGGGAGGCATCGTGATCGTGGATTTCATAGACATGGAATCAGGCGAGCACAAAAACGCCCTCCACAAGTACATGCAGGAGCTCATGGAAGCCGACAGAGCCAAGCACAATGTGCTGCCGCTCACCAAGTTCGGGTTAATGCAGATTACCCGGCAGCGCATCCGGCCCGTTACGGAGATCAATACATCCGAGCAGTGTCCCGTGTGCCATGGCACCGGAAAGATCCACTCCAGTGTGGTCATTGACGAGGAAATCGAGCGCAAGATCGCCTTCTACGTCATCGAAAAGGGAATCCGGTCCATCACCCTCAAGACCAGCCCCATCCTGGGCGCTTATCTGAAACGGGGTCTGTTCAATTCCTTCCTTGCCAAATGGCGCAAGCGCTACAAGGTAAAACTGGAACTGGTGGAAGTAACCGATTTCACGGTCCTGCAACATGAAATGCTGAATGAAAAAGGTGAGAAGCTCGATTGAGCGCTCACCTTTTTTTTCTCAAAGAAAAGTTATATCTTTGCAGCCCGGTATTGAACTGTGGTGTAATGGTAGCACTAGGGATTTTGGTTCCCTCAGTCAGCGTTCGAATCGCTGCAGTTCAACAAAAAAGGACCTCCACGAGGTCCTTTTTTGTTGAACCCTGCCTTTTTGGTGACAGCTAAGTAATTGACTTACAGAGAGTTGTTGTACATTTCTCGTTCAAAAAACGAACGAGAAATAGTATGGAAGCTGCTGAGAATGTGTAAGTTAGCTGTCACCAAAAACGGCGGGAAGGGGAATGATTATTTTTCGTATCTTTGTGCCGATATGGAACAAGACGAGAAATTCATGCGGGAAGCCCTCCGCGAAGCCCATGAGGCTGCGGCGGCGGGGGAGATTCCCATCGGTGCCGTGGTGGTATGGAAGGGGCGCATCATCGGCCGGGGACACAACCAGACCGAGCGCCTGCACGACACCACCGCCCATGCGGAGATGCTGGCCATCACCGCCGCCACGGAATCCATGGGCGGCAAGTACTTGAACGACTGCACGCTGTATGTGACCGTGGAGCCCTGCCCCATGTGTGCAGGCGCCATGGCCTGGGCGCAGCTGGGAAGGGTGGTGTACGGCGCTCCGGACCAGCGCCGCGGCTATTCCATTTTTACGCCCTCCCTCCTTCATCCCCGTACGGAAGCCGTGGGCGGCATTCTCCAGGAGGAGTGCGTGCAACTGATGTTGGATTTTTTCAAAGACAAAAGATAATGAAAGGAGTACATATTTTTCTGGCCGATGGCTTCGAAGACATGGAAGCCCTGGGAACGCGGGACGTGCTGCTGCGCGGCGGCGTGCCGGTAATCACCGTTTCCATTGCGGACAACTATATGGTGGAGAGCTCGCACGGGCTTTCCGTATCGGCCGACACCTCCTGGGCCGACCTGGAGGTGATGGAGCCCGGAACCGACGGCTCCGACGTGATGATTTTCCCCGGCGGCATGCCCGGCTCCAGGAACCTGGCGGAGCAGGCCGAACTGATGGAAATCCTGCAGGACCATTGGGAGCGGGGCGGTGCCGTGGCGGCCATCTGCGCGGCTCCCGGCCTGGTGGTATCCCAACTTCCCGGCCTGGAAGGGCTCCGTTTCACCTGTTTTGACGGCTTTGAGGATGCCCTGAAGGCCAAGGGCGCCGTCTTCACGCCCGAGAGCGCCGTTACCGACGGCCGCCTTATCACCGGCCGCGGAGCCGGGCACGCCGTAAACTTCGGCCTCGCCATCCTCCGTTATCTGAAGGGTGACGAGGCCGCAGAGAAGGTGAAAGCCGGCCTGATGCTCTAATTGCGCCGGCTGCTGTTTCCGATGGCGATATAATACAGTAACGTGGCCAGGGATCCCAGGGCTGCGATGACGTAGGTGTAGGCGGCCCAGCGGAGGGCGTCCACGGCCATGGGCTTGGTCTCGTAGTTCACGATGCCGGCCCCTTCCAGCCAGCTCACGGCCCGGCTGCTGGCGTTGATTTCCACCGGCAGGGTGATGAAGCTGAAGAGCGTGGTGAGGGCGAAAAGGCCGATGCCGATCCATAGCAGGGACGGCATGATGTTGATCAGGAGTACACCCGCCAGCAGCACCCAGGAAACGATGTTGCTGGAGAAAGAGACCACCGGCACCAAGGCGGAACGCATCTTGAGGAAAACGTAGCCCGTAGCATGCTGTACCACATGCCCGCACTCGTGGGCGGCCACGGCGGCCGCGGCCACCGAGCGGCCATAATAGACCTTCTCACTCAGGTTCACCGTGCGGGTGGTGGGGTCGTAATGGTCTGTGAGCTTGCCGGGAATGGACACGATCTTCACGTCCCGGATGCCGTGCGCGGACAGCATGCGGCTGGCCACCTCGGCCCCCGTCATTCCCAGGGGAACCTCTTCATATTTGTCAAAACGTCGTTGGAGCATGTACTGAATCACATAGCTCAGTATCATGATCACGATCATCAGAAGCCAAATGGCAGAACCGGACATAGTCATAAACATTTTGTTTGAACCTTTACCCCTCAAAAATTGCACCGCCCCCACAAAATTACACATTTTATGCCGATTTGTCAGTCCAAAATGTTAATTTTGTACCGTGATTCAAGATGATTTTTCCCGCCTGGAGCTGAATCTCAAGGCCGCAACGGAAAACTACCGATACTTCCGCTCCCTGCTGGAGCCCCAGACCAAGCTGCTGGTTTTGGTCAAGGCCAACGCGTACGGGCACGGAGGCGTGGAATTCGCCGCCATGATGCAGCGCGCCGGGGCCGATTATCTGGCCGTGGCCTACCCGGTGGAAGGCCTGGAGCTCCGCCGCAACGGTATTTCCCTGCCCATCCTGGTGCTCACCGCCGGCACGGACTTCTACCCGGAAATCATCGAAACCCGCATGGAACCCTCCATCCCCAATGTCTATGCCCTTAGGAAACTGGCCGGCATCCTGCGGGAGAAGGGAATGAAAGACTATCCCATCCACATCAAGCTGGACACGGGCATGCACCGCCTGGGTTTCATGGGAGAGGAACTCCCGGAGCTTATCCGGGTGCTTAAGGAAACCCCGGAGGTGAAGGTCAAGGGCATGTTCTCCCACCTCTGCGTGGCGGAAGACCCGGAGCAGGATTCCTTCACCAAGGGCCAGCTGGATCTCTTTGAAAAGTATACCCGACAGATGGCCGAGGGTATCGGCTACATGCCCATGCGCCATATCCTCAATTCGGCCGGCATCGAGCGGTTCACGCAGTACCAGTACGACATGGTGCGCCTGGGAATCGGCATCTATGGCATCAGTGCCCTGCCCGGAAAAGAGTTGGCCCCGGTGGCTTCGCTCAAATGCAAGGTGCTGCAGGTCAAAGAGCTGCAAGAAGGGGAGACCATCGGTTATGGCCGATGGGGCCACGCCTGTGCCGGAACCCGCATCGCCACCATCCCGGTGGGCTATGCCGACGGAATAGACCGCCACCTGGGCCGCGGCGCCGCCTCCTTCAGCGTGAACGGCCACAGGGTGCCCACCATCGGCAACATCTGCATGGACATGTGCATGCTGGACGTGACCGGCGTCCCCTGCGAAGTGGGAGACACCGTCACCGTCTTCGGGAAAGACCCCACCGTCACCGAATTGGCCGGCATCCTGGGAACCATCCCCTATGAAATTTTAGTCTCCATTCCCCGCCGCATTCACCGCCTGATTGTATAAATCCCGAAAAAAGTAGTATCTTTGCATAACTTAAAGAGGGAGCCATGAAAATCACCAAAGCGTAATTCGTCCAGAGCAGCACAAGGGTGGGGCAGAAGCCTCAGCGAAAGCTGC
>JAFVAU010000042.1 GCA_017480345.1 Bacteroidales bacterium | reverse complement strand
GCCGCAATGTAGTGGGCCCGGCGGGGGGAGTCGCTGATGCAGAAAATCTTGACGTTGTAGCCCATCTCACCAAGAGATGCAGCGGCCGATGCACCGCCAAGACCGGTTCCTACCACAATCACTTCCAGTTTCCGCTTGTTGTTGGGAGAAACAATCCGGATTTCGGCTTTACGCTTGGACCATTTTTCCTTGAGCGGTCCGTCCGGAATCTTGGAAATTAATTTAGGATCTGCCATATAGTTTTAGATATTGTGTTTCTATTTCGCAAAAATAAGCATTTTTCGTGATTATTTTGTCACTTTTTATGCTTTTCCCTACAATTTATACGGTAAACAGGGCACTTTGTCCGGTTTTCCCAAGGAAGCCCACATGGTATTTCCCTCAAATACAATGGCGCAGGAAGTGATGTCCCTCAGGATGGGTTTCCCGGAGCAGGAGATGTTCTTGATGAAGAAAGTGTGGTCCCATTCCTCCATGGGCACATAGGTAGAGGCCAGAATCTTGTGGGCCTTGATATACCGGTCCACCCCCTTGCGGTCTTCCATCCGGCCTGTGGTGGTGAAATTGGTCACCACCCGGTATCCCAGCGGCTCCCGGTTCACATCGAACTTCACCCAGCTGTGGTTGTTCACCTCATAATAAGCCGCTCCGCCCTTATTGTCGATGACGCCGAAATTGGCTTCCACCCGCATCGGCCTGGAAAGGGTGTCCAGAAAATGCTCAAAGTCCTCCAGCGTGGCACAAATCTCCAGGGCCCTGTACATAAGCACCCCTTCACAGTCCATCATGTCCGCAGGGACGTCGTCATCCTTCAAATCATAGGTGGCCGTATTCATGATGGCAAAGCCCGTCTCATTCTCCCCGCCCCATGCCTCACGCGTCCCAAGCGGCACCTTTGCCATGGGATTCGTCCTCCAATCGGCATTCACCAGGCACATCATCCGGTACTTCTCCCCCGTGAAATACTCAACCCTCACATCCTGACAGTCAGAATCCCGGTGCTTGAACATCACCGCCTTCCCGTCCTTGGTATACTTCCCGCTCACTATCACCGACGTACACGCATACGACGGCATGCTTATTCCCACAAGGAATAGTAGTACAAAAACCCATGGCCACCCTCGGCCCTGTAAGAGGGAGGGGCCCATCGAAGATGGGAGGGGTCGCGAAGCGACGGTTTTTGTACTACTATTCTTTGTGGGTGAGTTAAAACAATGTGCCATTTTCATCCAGGTTGTATTTCCGTTGATTCATGTATGTTTCCATTCCCAGGTGGGTGTAGGCCAGGTCTGTGGCCACACGGCCGCGCTGGGTGCGGATCAGGAAACCTTCCTTGATAAGGAAAGGTTCGTATACTTCTTCCAGGGTGCCGGCGTCTTCGCTCACGGAAGTGGCCAGGGTGCCAATTCCCACCGGACCTCCCTTGAAAGTGGTGATGAGCGTGCGCAGGATCTTGTTGTCTATGGCATCCAGACCCCGCTTGTCTATCTTGAGCTTGTTCAGTGCAAAACGCGTGATTTCCAGGTTGATGCGTCCGTCTCCCAGCACCTGCGCAAAGTCCCTCACCCGCTTCAGGAGCGCATTGGCTATTCTCGCCGTGCCGCGGCTTCTGAGGGCAATCTCATACGCCGCATCATCGTCAATCTCCAGGGAAAGGATATGGGCGCTGCGCAGCACAATCTTCTTCAAATCGTCCGTATCGTAATACTCCAGGGCGCAGTTGATACCAAAACGGTCCCGGAGCGGCGCCGTCAGAAGACCGCTTCGCGTAGTGGCCCCCACCAGCGTGAACGGATTCAGGGAAATGCGCACGGAACGGGCTCCGGGCCCCTTGTCAATCATGATATCAATCACATAATCCTCCATGGCGGAGTACAGATACTCCTCCACCTCCGGAGAAAGCCGGTGAATCTCGTCGATAAAAAGCACATCCCCCGTCTCCAGGGAAGTGAGCAGTCCGGCCAGATCTCCCGGTTTGTCCAGCACCGGACCGGAGGTCACCTTCATGTTCACCCCCATCTCGTTGGCTATGATATGCGCCAGCGTGGTCTTTCCCAGACCGGGAGGGCCATGGAAGAGAACATGGTCCAGGGCCTCCCCGCGCAGTTTGGCGGCCTTTATATAAATGGAAAGGTTGGAGACAATTTCCTTCTGACCGGTAAAATCCTCCAGCTGCTGCGGGCGGATAATTCCGTCAAATTCATTATCTTTGCGCTCTATTGTGTCGTGTGGATCGAATTCGTTCATGACGGCTAAGATTCAATTCAGATACAAATATAGTTTTTTTATTTTTAAATTGTTGATGATGTTGAGGCTGTTGAAATGTTGAAAACTTTCAAAACACCTCTAAAAATCAAGGATTTAAGGATAATGCAAACAGTTGAAAACCGCTGGAAAACCTGTTGAGGGACTGTGAAAAAGTGAAGCACCTTTTTTCATCAACCTTGAAAAACCACTTTTCAACAGGGTTATGAACAGCTTTTCAACAGGGAAAATGAAGGGAATGTTGATAAGTAAAAAAACTTCCGCGCTCCTGCAAAAAAGTCTTCAAAACCGGGAAGAGATTTTTTGCAGCGGGCTCTTTTTGTCTGCCCGTTGGGCCGTTGTCTCCCAAGTGGCCTCTGAAAAACCCCAACTCATCATCCTCCCCAACCGGGAAGCGGCCGAGTACTGCAGCGCAGACCTTTACAACCTCACCCAGGGAGACTGCGTCTTCTTCCTCCCGGAATCCGGCAAAAGCGTGGAAAGAAGCAATTACAAATCCTCCCTGGGCGTCCAGCGCACCGCCGCCATCGGCAAAATCCTGGAAAAGGCCGATGAAAAGTTCTTCATCGTCACCTATTCCGAGGCCCTGGAAGAAAAGGTTCCCTCGGAGAACAAACTCCAGGATGCCCTTTTCACCATCCAAAGCGGGGAAACGCTCTCCTACGAAGGCCTTCGCACCCGCCTGGGAGAAGAAGGCTTCGAGCGGGTGGATTTTGTATCGGCTCCCGGCCAATATGCCGTCAGGGGAGCCGTCATCGACATATTTTCCTATTCCTTAGACAAGCCCTACCGCATCACCTTCTTCGGGAACGAGGTGGACAAAATCAATACCTTCGACTGCAACACCCAGCTCTCCATCGATACCTTGGAAAAGGCCGATATCTACCCCGACATCGCCGCCCGGGAAGACGACGAAGGCGTTTCCATCCTTTCCCTCCTCAAGGCCGATACCACCGTCTGGCTGGATTCCTCGGACATGTACAAGGAAAAGGCCTTCTTCAGCGAGCTGAATGCCTTCCAGCGCGTTTTCCTGGATATTCCGCTCCGCCGGGAAGAGATTGAAACTATCAACTTCAACATAGCCCCGCAGCCCGTCTTCAACAAGAATTTCGAGCTTCTGATTGCCGATATCCGCCTCAAGCGGGAGAACAACTTCAAGGTATACATCTTCGGAGAGAAGGAGAGCCAGCTGGAACGCCTCCGCTCCATCATGATGCAGGAGGAGAATGCCGTACTGCCGGAATTCGTGAAGGGAAAGAACATCCACGCCGGCTTTATAGACAACGAAGACAAGGTTTGCTGGTACACAGACCACGAAATCTTCGACCGCTTCCACCGCGTGCACCTCCGCCGCACCGTGGAAAAATCCGAGCAGCTCACCCTCAACGACCTCAACTCCTTCAACCAGGGAGACTATGTGGTGCACATAGATCACGGCGTGGGCGTATTCGGCGGACTGGTGAAGATGAAAGACGACTACGGCCGCGTGAAAGAGGTGGTCAAACTCATCTACAGCGGGGGAGACGTGGTATTTGTCTCCGTCCATTCCCTGCACAAGATTTCCCGCTTCCGCTCCAAGGAAGGGGAGGCGCCGCGCGTGAACAAGCTGGGCTCCAAGACCTGGGGCAACCTCAAGAGCGCCGCCAAGTCCCGCGTCAAAGACATCGCCAAGGAGCTCATCCAACTTTATGCCAAGCGCCGGGCCTCGGAGGGCTTCGCCTTTTCGGCCGATACCTACCTCCAGGAAGAGTTGGAATCTTCCTTCATGTATGAGGACACCCCGGATCAGGAGAAGGCCACCCAGGCGGTGAAGGCCGATATGGAAGACAACTGCCCCATGGACCGCCTGGTGTGCGGAGATGTGGGTTTCGGGAAGACGGAAATCGCCATCCGGGCTGCCTTCAAGGCCGTTTGCGACTCCAAGCAGGTGGCCGTGCTGGTGCCCACCACCATCCTGAGCCTCCAGCACTTCGAAACCTTTAAGGCCCGCCTGCAGAACCTTCCCTGCAATATAGACTATGTGAGCCGCTTAAGGACGGCCAAACAGATAACAGACATCAAAAAACGCCTCAAGGAGGGAAGTATAGACATCCTTATCGGCACCCATAAAATCCTGGGGAACGGCTTCGAATTCAAGGACCTGGGGCTGCTCATCATTGACGAGGAGCAAAAATTCGGCGTATCGGCCAAGGAAAAGCTGCGCCAGTTCAAAAACGCCGTGGACACCCTTACGCTCACGGCTACGCCCATTCCCAGAACCCTGCAGTTCTCGCTTCTGGGTGCCCGCGACCTTTCCATCATCCAGACCCCGCCGCCCAACCGCATCCCCATCCAGACGGAGATTATCCTTTTCAACGAGACGGAAATCAAGAGTATCATCAATTACGAGCTCAACCGCGGCGGACAGGTGTTTTTCCTGCACAACAAGGTGGAGGAACTGCCGGCCATCGAAGATATCCTGCACCGGCTCATCCCGGACATGAAAATCTGCGTGGCGCATGGGCAGATGGAATCCCGGGACCTGGAAGACCGCATGCTCTCCTTCATGCGCGGAGATTACGACCTCCTGCTGTGCACCACCATCATCGAAAACGGCCTGGACATCCCCAACGCCAACACCATCATCGTAAACCAGGCCCAGAACATAGGCCTCAGCGATCTCCACCAGCTTCGCGGACGTGTGGGCCGATCCAACAAGAAGGCCTTCTGCTACCTCATCGTGCCGCCGCTGGTAACCCTCACGGACGATGCCAGAAGGCGCCTGAGGGCCATCGAAGAGTTCTCAGACCTGGGCAGCGGCTTCAACATTGCCATGCAGGATTTGGACATCCGCGGCGCCGGCAACCTGCTGGGCGCGGAGCAGAGCGGTTTCATCTCCGACATGGGCTATGAGACCTACCAGAAAATCCTCTCCGAAGCCATGGAGGAACTGGGCATGGAAACCCAGATGACCCAGCAGCGGGGCAACGAGAAATACGTGGAAGACTGCACCATAGAAACAGACCAGCCCGCCCTCATTCCGGACGACTATATTGATATTACGGCAGAGAAAATCCGCCTGTACAAGCAGTTGGACGCTCTTACGGACGAGCGTGAGATTGACCGGTTGGGCCAGCAGGTGGCAGACCGTTTCGGCCCGCTTCCGCTGGAAGTGCAGAACCTCCTTTTTGTGGTGAAAATCAGGAATTTGGGCGCACAGATGGGCTTTGAGAAGATTATCATCAAGAACGGCATGCAGATCATGTTCTTCGTGTCCAATCCCATGTCCCCCTTCTACAAGTCCAAGCGCTTTGAGACCATCCTCACCCGGGTGAACGAGAACCCTGCGGAGTACAAGTTCAACCAGGACGGCGGCAAGCTGCGCACCGTGTCCCGCGGAGTGAATACGATGTCATCGGCCCTCTATATTTTGAAAAAACTCCAATAATTGGTAAATTTGCAGGCTATGTCCAACCTGCTCATAGAAATAGGCAACACCGCCCTCAAGGCCGCCTGGGCCGATGGAATGACGCTGGGGAAAACTTTCCGCTATCAAGGGGAGAAATACCTGGAGTTCATCCTTTCCCTTACCCAGCGGGACAAGCCGGCGGTGATGGTGGTCGCTTCTGTCTATCCTTTTTCTGAGGCCGATATCCGCCTGCTCCAAAAGGAGTGCGAGCGCCTTATCCTGATGGATCACAACCACAAGGAAGCGCTTCTTTCCTACGGCCTTCCCACCTATCTTTCCTATGACCGGGCGGCGGCCATCGTGGCGGCGCGGTACCTGTTTCAGGGCAAAGGCTGCACCGTGGTGGACTTCGGAACCACGCTTTCCATAGACTTCACCTCCGAGGAAGGGCTGTATCAGGGGGGAAACATCTCCCTGGGTTTCCGCACGCGCTTCAAGGCCCTGAACCGTTATTCCCGCTCCCTGCCCCTGGTGGACAGCCCGGAATCTCCGGACGTCCTGGGGCTCTCCGAGAAGGCTTCCATCGAGGCCGGAGTGGTTTCAGGCATTATATTTGAAATGGAAGGCTACCTGAACCTTCATCCCGGCAACGTGGTGGTATTCACCGGCGGGGATGCGAATTATTTTGCAAAACGGATGAAAAGTTCCATATTTGTAATTTGTAACCTCGTTTTGATGGGGTTGGCACTAATGGCGCAAGAGTATGTTCGAAGGAATGAGAAATAGATTGCTGGCCTTGGCCGTCGTCCTGTTTTCCGCCGGGTCCCTGTGGGCCCAGACGGAGGGAACGTATGTGGGCTTTTCCCCGTACTCCGTCTTTGGCGTGGGAAATTTGCACCAGGCGGGATCCACCTGGAACCGCGGAATGGGCGGGGTGGGCATCGCCGCCCGCAACAACCGCTTCGTGAATGTGCTGAATCCGGCCTCCGTCACCGCCCGTGACACCCTTTCCTTCATGGCCGACGTTAGCCTGGGCGGCCGCCTTTCCCTTTTCAAGGAAGGGGACAAGCAGGCCTACAACGCCGTCTTCGTTCCGGAAAACCTGGCCATCTCCTTCCCCATGTGGAGGAATACGGCCTTCATGGTGGGAATGCGTCCGGTAAGCGACGTGGGCTACAGCATTTCCTACAACGAAATGGACGTGAGGGCCGGTCAGCGCCAGTTCACTTCCACCGGAAACGGAGGCGTCTACAACGTATTTGCCGCCGCCGCCATCACCCTCTGGGACCGCCTTTCCATCGGCCTTCAGGGAAATTACGTGTTCGGAAACATCAACAAGAAATCCTCCCTCACCAGTTCGGACGAGTCCTATCTCTCCATGACGCAGGGAGACTCCTTGCAGATCAATAATTTGTCGGCCAAGATTGGCCTCCAATATCAGCAGCCGCTCTCTCCGGGCTCCTACCTCACGGTGGGCGCCACCTACCAGATTTCCACCGGCTTCTTCGGGCACAGCATCCATTACCGTACCCTGGGCAGTTATTACCGCAAGCGCACGGCCGATGAACTCAAGGGAAAAGGCCTCCGGATGGGAGACGAGCTGGGCGTGGGCATCAGCTACCGCAACACGGACAAATTCATGGTGGAGGTAGACTACACCCGCACCAACTGGAAAAACAGCAACCTGGACCAGGTGAGCGGGTTCTCCAATGTGGGAGACGCCATGTTCGCCCCCGGAGTGGGACAGAGTGTCCGCGTGGGAGGAGAATTCACCCCCAACCGGAACGACATCCGCTATTTCATGCGTCGCTGCACCTACCGGGCGGGAGCCTATTTTGAGCAGTCCTATTATACGGTAGACGGCGCCCATGTCAATTCCGTGGGCTTGAGCCTGGGCATGACGCTTCCCGTATTCCGTTGGTACAACGGCCTTTCCATCGGCCTGGAAGCGGGCCGAAGGGGCCTTGCCACCTCCCAGGTAAAAGAGAATTATTTCGGTTTCAGCGTCGGATTCAATATCTTTGACATCTGGTTCCAGAAGCGCGCATACCAGTAATATTGGCATAGACCTTGTTTAGCAAATAAATTTAAAAGCAAAAAATATGAAAAAGTTAGCTCTCATCTTCTTCTTCG
>JAFVAU010000041.1 GCA_017480345.1 Bacteroidales bacterium | reverse complement strand
GCCCTGCCTCAAATTCCATATCGGGAAATGCGACGCCCCCTGCGTGGGAAAGATTTCCAAGGAGGAGTACGGCGGCTATATAGAGGAAATCGTGCACATCCTGAGCGGACGCGGCTCCGAGGTTATCCGGCATTACAAGGCCCTCATGGCCGATGCCGCCGAGCGCCTGGCCTTCGAGGAGGCCCAGGCCTACAAGGACAAGCTCCGCACCCTGGAGAAGCACTACTCCAAGAGCATCATCACCCAGGCCTCCGACATTGAGGCCGATGTCTTCACCTTGGTCTTCGATGGCACCGAGGCCTTCGGCAACTTCCTCCGTATCCGGGGCGGCGCCATCGTGCAAAGCCTGAACCTGGGCTTCAAGAGTCAGATTGAAGAGGAGCAGGCCTCTGTCCTTTCCACCTTTATCGGCGAAATTGAAGACAAGTTTGGGGAACTCTCCAAGGAGGTGATCGTGCCCTTCCTGCCGGACGTGGAGATTGAAGGGGTGGAATTCCGGATTCCCCAGCGGGGAGACAAGCTGTCCCTGCTGGAATTAAGCGCCAAAAACGCCAAGGAATTCCACTTTAACAGCATCAAACAGCGGGAACACACAGACCCGGACGCCTTCCGCATGAGCGTGATGACGGAGCTGCAGAAAGCCCTGGGCATGAGTGTGCTGCCCCGCCACATGGAGTGCTTCGACAACTCCAACGTGCAGGGCACCAACCCGGTGGCCAGCTGCGTGGTTTTCCGTGACGCAGAGCCCTCCAAGGCGGACTACAGGCGTTTCAAGATCAAGACGGTGGTGGGCGCCAACGACTTCGCCTCCATGAAGGAAGTGGTGAACCGGCGCTATTCCCGCATGCAGGAAGAGGCTCCGGACGATCTCCCGCAGCTCATTGTCATCGACGGTGGCAAGGGGCAGCTGGAGTTTGCCCATCAGGCTTTGGCGGAGCTGGGCATCTTGGACCGCGTCACCGTGGTGGGCCTGGCCAAGCGACTGGAAGAAGTGATCCGGGTGGGAGATCCTTACCCGCTGTTCATAGACCGTAATTCGCAGGCCCTGAAGGTGCTGCAGCATATCCGGGACGAAGCCCACCGCTTCGGCATCACCTTCCACCGCAACCTCCGCTCCAAGGCCGCCATCCAGAGCGCCCTCAGGGAAATCAAGGGCGTGGGAGAGAAGACGGAACAGCGCCTGCTGATGCACTACGGCTCTGTAGCCCGCATTGCCGCCGCGCCCCTGGAGGAGCTCAGCGCCCTGGTGGGGGCGGATTTGGCGGTGCGCATCCATGATTATTTGAACGTATGACAGAGAAACAGTTCAACAAGTATTTCAATGCGTTCATCCTGATAGGGATGACGGTGGTCACCTGCATTGTGACGGCCATCAAGTTGGGCGGGGCGGGTGACGGAGAGCATCTGTGGCTGCTGCTGAGCGCCTTCGGCTCCCTCATGGGGGTGCTGGCCACGGTTTCATCGGCCAACGGATGGATTATTACCTTCCTGTTCGGCTTTCTGGATGTGAGCATCTACGGCTTCGCATGCTGGATGAACTGGCGGGAGGGCGGCTCCGGCCTGGGCAATGCGCTGCTGCACTTTGCCTACTTCGTGCCCATGCAGCTGGTGGGTTTCCTGCAGTGGAAGCGGCGGGGCGCCAAGGCTTCCCACCAGGTGAAGGCCCGCCGGCTGAGTCCCGCCATGCGCTGGGCCTGGCTGGGCATCTCTCTGGTTGCCACGGTGCTCCTTTACCTCGTTATCGCCCGCTTTGACCGTTCCGCCGCCACGGGCTTCCTGAAGGTGGCCGTAGTTCTGGATGTGATTCCGCTGGTGTGCAATATCATCGGCCAGCTTCTCATGTCCACCGCCTATATGGAGCAATGGATATTCTGGATGGCGGTGAACGTGTTCTCCATCGCCCTGTGGATGAATTCAGACCAATCCTTCGCCCCCGTCTACATTGTCAAATACAGCTTCTACCTGATCAACTCCATTAACGGACTCCGGATTTGGAGCCGGCTAAGCAAGGAGGCGTAGTTTTGCTTAAAATATGGTATTTCAGAATTTTTTACTATATTTGCACATTATTTGCTTTGAAGAGAAAGTAAAAACGTAAACAATAAACTTTAAACCTATCTGTTATGACTAAGGAAGAAATCGTAAAGCAGGTCAAGGATATCATCGTTGACAAGCTTGGTGTCGAGGAAAGCGCTGTCACTGAAAGTGCAAGCTTCACCAACGACCTCGGTGCCGATTCCCTGGACACCGTAGAACTGCTCATGGAATTCGAGCGCGTTTTCGGTATCAAGATTCCTGATGAGGAAACCAGCGGTATCGCCACTGTGGGCGACGCCATCAACAAGGTAGCCGAGAAGATTGGCTAATCCCCCGTGTTGAAAAACAATAACGGCCCTCAACCGAAAGGTTGGGGGCCGTACTTTTTATCGGGGCCGATTCCTACTTCTCCTCCGGAATGGCGAAGGTGACGCGGAAAATGGGCGGCCTCTGATCCTCATATCCGCACAGGATGGCGCGGTAGAAGCGGTCTTTGTCCAGTTCCGTATTCACCGTATAGCTCTGCTGGGACGACGCGGCCATCATCTGGGCCATCATCATATAGCTGTAGTAGTTGTTGTAACCGTATCCACCGCCGTACATGCTGGAGCCGTAGCCATAGCCGCCGCCGTAGATGCTGTTGTAGTAGCTGGCATACATGAGGTTGCGGTAGTATTCGTTGTCCATGAGGGAGCCGCTGGCCTGCGCCACCTGCTCCGTAAAGATGGTGAGGAACCAGATGTCCGCGTTGGTGGCGGTGTCAAGGTCTTCCCGGGAGAGAAGCTCCTGCACGTGGTAGGTCACGTCCGGGGCATACATAAGGTTGGAGCGGTCTATGTTGCCCTGGTTTTCGGCACTGACGGAGGCGTCCGTAAGGCCGGCGAAGCTGGTAATGTACGTGCCATCTTCCGTTTGGGTCTTTGTCTGGATGGTGGGGCTCAGGACGGAGGGGTAGTACTTGAGCTGCGTGTAATCTTCCGGCATCTCGAAGGGGAATTCGATGGTGGCCTTTACGATAACGGCCTTGTCCGGGTCTCCTCCTTCTGCCAGTACGGCCAGGCGGGTGAGTTCCTGCAGCTCCTGGGCACGGACCACGGGCTTGAGGCCGCCGCCGCCCTCCACGTAGATTTTGTCCGTTACAGCTCCGGGTATAGTGGACTGGGTGGTGCGGTTGAAGCAGTATTGGTAGAATTTGGTGTTGTTGTCAATATATTCCACCTCGTCGTAAAGTTCCGGCTCTCCGGGGTAAATGAGGAAGGTGGAGTCTTTCCGTTCGCCGTCCCATTCGCTGTTCACGACCAGTTTTCCCACATTGCTGTTGCGGACGTAATAGTTGTTGGACACCGAGAGGCTGGAGAAATGGAAGAGGTTGATGCGGCCGCCCAGGCCTTCCGGGACGTCCGTGGACAGGTAGATGCCGGGCATCATGTCCATCATCTCGTCATATTTGTCCAGATAAAGGTCTGCATTGGTTACGTCATGCCTTATGTAGGTGGGGCCCAGATCTATGAGCATGTCCAGGTACCTGTCCGCGAATTCCTGCGTGAAGTTGAAGGAAAGGTTGGTGCCGCCGTTGTAGGCCACGGGACCGTTGGTGATGAGTTGGTCCGAGTGGGCGATGTACTGCGTGTTCTGGGTGTTCTCGCCGGCCTCGGGAAGGGGGGCCAGCAGTTCCGTCACATAGATGTTCTGGATGATATGGGCCTGGGAATCGTCGGCGCAGGAGACGGTATCGGCCTCAAAGAATAGGGAGAAGCTCACCGCTCTGGGGTCTGTTCCCAGGTCTATGGAGTCCAGCGCCGGAACCAGGGTGAAGGCGGCCTCGCGGGTGGTGAGGCCGAAGACTTCGTCCCGGATGGCGCCCAGGGCTATACGGGTGTCCGAATAACCGGAGAGGGCGTCGGAGGATTTGAGCTGGATGTCTTCCAGCGGGAATTCTGCGGTATAGGTGTTGAAAATGAGGCTCTTGTCCACCAGGCCTTTTCCAAGGCTGTTGTCCACTTTTATACAGGCGGGAGCCGCAAGGACGGCCGCGAGTGCAAGGAACAGGAAGGATTTCTTCATGCTAATAGCTTGTCGTAAAATGCGTTGTAGTTGTCCATGTAGCTTCCGTCGGAGAAGGATGCCTCGTCAAAGGGGAGGAGGGGAAGTCCCGTTCCCTGGACATGTTTCACCAATTCGGGGTCTACATTGGGGGCGCCCAGGATGATGCCGTCGGAATACTGCGCTGCTAATTTTGCAAGTTCTATGCCGCCGGCCTCCGGCGTAAGGACGCTCACATCCTGAGGGCCGATATCTCCCAGCCGGATGGTCTGGGCGAAGCCTTCGGAGAGTTTTTCGGGTGTGCTGTCGTCGTAGAGGGAAAGCACCACTTTGGACTGGGTGAAGATGGGGTCTTCGTTGTAGGCCTTCTTCAGGTAAAGGGGAAGCACATGGGAAATCCAGCCGCTGCAGTGGATGATATCGGGTGCCCAGCGCAGTTTTTTCACCGTCTCCAGGACACCGCGGGCAAAGAAGATGGCGCGTTCCCCGTTATCGGCAAAAAATTGTCCGTCCTCGTCCCGGTCTATCTGCTTGCGGCGGAAATAATCCTCGTTGTCAATGAAATAGACCTGGATACGGGCGGCCGATATGGACGCCACCTTGATCACGAGAGGGCGGTCCACATCGGAGATGATGATGTTCATTCCGGAGAGGCGGATAACCTCATGGAGCTGGTTCTTCCGTTCGTTGATGCAGCCATAGCGGGGCATGAAGGCTCGGATTTCCTTCTTCCTTTCCTGGATTCCCTGGGGGAGCTCTCGGCACACCCGGGCCATCCGGGTTTCCGGAAGGTAGGGGCACATCTGGGCATTGACAAACAGAATCTTCTTGGCGGAATCTCCCATAATACTATTATTTAACCCACAAAGTTACTAAAAATTTTTGAGTTTTTCGGCGGTTTGCGTAACTTTGAACCCAAATGAAGAATTCAACCATGCGCCGCAGGCTCATCAGTGCCTGGATTTCTACGGTCATCAGCCTGTCCCTGGTCCTGCTTCTGGTGGGAGTGGGAACCCTTCTGGTCATCAATGCCCGGGAGGTGGGAGACTATTTCAAGGAGAACCTCCAGGTCAACGTCCTCCTGAAGGAGCAGGTGACGGAGGAGGAGGCGCTCCGCTATGAATCCAAGGTGGCTGCCACTCCCGGCGTAAGGGCTACGCACTACATTTCCCGCGAGCAGGGAAAGGAGGAGATGACCCGTCTGCTGGGAAAGGACTTCCTGAGTGTCTTTGAGCAGGCTCCCATCCCCATCTCCATAGACGTGAACCTGGAGGCGCCCTATGTCCAGGCCGACAGCCTGCAGCTGATAAAGGCGCAGCTCGCGGAATCTCCCCTGGTGGACGAGGTGGTGTATCAGACCTCCCTGGTGGACGCACTCAACGAGAACCTCCAGAAGATTTCCCTTGCGCTGTCCCTCATGGTGGCCGTGCTGCTCTTCATTTCTTTCGTCCTCATCGGCAACACCGTCCGGCTGGACCTTTTCAACCGCCGCTTCAGCATCCATACCATGCATCTGGTGGGTGCCACGCGTGCCTATATCCGTCGGCCCTTCGTAGGTAGGGCGGCCCTGCAGGGCCTGTTTGCCGCCCTCATCGCCATCCTGCTGCTGGTGGGCGGCCTGTACGTGCTCCGGGAGCAGTTTGCCCAGCTTTTCAAGATTTTCACCTTAGACAGTCTCCTGTATACCATGGCCGTCATGATTCTGGTGGGCCTCACGGTCTCCACCTTCAGCACCTTCCTGGTGGTGAACCGGCTGGTGGGATACAACAGAGACCAGTTATACGCATATTAGTATGGCAAAAAAGACAGATACTCCGGACAAGTCCGGCAAGATGGCCGTCACGGCCAAGGGTTTACGCTTCATGATAGCGGGCCTGGCGGTTATGGCCGCCGGTTTCCTCCTTTTGAGCGGCGGCGGCTCCGAAGACCCTCAGGTGTTCAACTACGCCATGTTTGATTTCCGCCGCCTGGTGGCCGCCCCCATCGTCATCATCGCGGGCATCGTGCTGGAAGTGGTGGCCATCATGGGTAAATTCAAAGCGTAACGGTTATGGAATGGTGGCAGGCGATTCTTTTAGGAATTGTTCAGGGACTCACCGAGTTCCTGCCGGTGTCCAGTTCGGGACATCTGATGATTTTCAAAGAACTTTTAGGGGCCGATGCAGAGGGCTTCCTGGATTTCACCGTCACGGTGCATCTGGCCACGGTGGTGGCCACTATCGTGGTGTTCTGGAATGCCATCTGGACGCTTCTGAAGGGCTTTTTCAAGTTCAAGTACAACGATGAGACAGACTATGTCTGCAAGATCCTGGTCTCCCTTATACCGGTGGCCCTGGTGGGTTTCCTCCTCAAGGACCAGGTGAACGCCCTCTTCGGGGAATCCCTTACCCTGGTGGGCGTGGGACTGGTTATCACCGCCGGTCTCCTCTTTTTCTCCGACAATGCCGGCCGATGGCTGAAGCCTTCCCGCACGCAGGCCCGTAACGGCATCTCCTACTGGCAGGCATTCGTGGTGGGCATCGCCCAGGCCTTTGCCGTGATGCCGGGCGTCTCCCGCAGCGGCAGCACCATCGCCACGGGCCTCATTACCGGCGTGAAGCGGGAAAACATGGCCCAGTTCTCCTTCCTGATGGTTTTGATTCCCATCATCGGCGAGCAGTCGCTGGACCTGCTCAAGGTGGCCATGGGAAATGAGACTTTCGGCGGCGGAGTGGGCCCCCTGGCGCTTTGTCTGGGCTTTGTGGCGGCGTTCATCAGCGGCCTTTTCGCCTGCCGCTGGATGGTTTCCATCGTCAAGAAGGCCAAGCTGAGCTGGTTCGCCCTCTACTGTCTGGTGGTCGCCCTCCTTATCTTTGTGCTGGCATAAGTGTCCAAGACATTGACATATTTTGTCTCCGACGTGCATCTGGGTCTTCAAGTAGGGGATCCGGCGGCGCGTGAGAAAGCCTTTGTCTCCTTCCTTGATGGCATAGATCCGGAAAAGACGGCTTCGCTGTACCTTCTGGGAGACATCTGGGATTTCTGGTACGAGTACCGGTATGTGGTTCCCAAGGGCTACGTGAGGGTTTTCGGCGCCCTGGCAGACCTTATGGACAAGGGCGTCAAGCTGTTCTTTTTCCCGGGCAACCACGACATCTGGACCTACCGCTATTTCGAAGAACTGGGAATGGTGAAACTGAGTCAGCCCTATGTGACCCGTATCGGCACCAAAACCTTCTGCCTGGGCCATGGAGACGGCCTGGGCCCCGGAAACTACCGTTATAAGTTCATCAAGGCCGTCTTTCACTGCCGCTTCCTGCAGGTGCTTTTCTCCTCCCTCCATCCCTGGATAGCCTTCCGCCTGGGCAATGGCTGGAGCCGCCGTTCCCGCGAGGGGAAGCCCATTTCCTATACCTTCAAGGGGGCCGATGAGCCCCTCTACCGCTATTGCCGGGACTTCCGGAAACACCAGGCGGTGGACTTTTTCATCTTCGGCCATTACCACAGCCGCGTGGACATGCCCGTGGGGCAGGCCCGCCTGCTGATGCTGGGAGACTGGATGACCGCTCCCAACTGGATGGTGTTTGATTCGGAACAGGGGAGCCTGTCGGCCTATTCCAGATAGGATTCCGGAACTTCCACCTTGGGCGGGTCTTCCCAGAAAATGGACCAGTAGAGCGCCGGGAACTCCCCGGCGTTCCATATCTGTACCAGTTCCTCTATGGTAGCATCGGCCCCGGTGGGGTCGTAGGCGGTCTTGAGGCTGTTGTCGAACAGGTGGGCGACGCCTTCCCAGAAACCGGCGGCCATGCGGTTCTTGTAGTCCTTGATGATGGTGTAGGGGGGAAGCCCGGTTTCCCGGTTGATAAGCTTCAGGAGGAGGGCCCCCTGCTGGATGCTCATGTTCCGCAGGGGCTTTTCAAAATCCCGGAAAATCTGTTTCTGGATGGCGTCTATGTATCTTTCTTTCCGGAGTCCCCGGTAATGCTCTGCATTGAGGGTGCTGTCCACCTGTTTAATCAGGTGCCCGGACGCCTGCGCGTACGGGTACACGCGGGCGAAGCGCCAGACCAGCTTGTAATAGGCCCTCCACTGCTTCTCGCTGCGGGCTTTTCCCCGGCCGATGATGTAGATGGGCGGGAGTTTGTCCAGGTAGGTGGTGTCTCCGTTCTCCACCTGCATGCGGAGGTAGCCCCGGGCACCTTCGATGCCGTCGGCCTGAACCTGGCGGCGGGCCATCTCGGCCTGTCTTTCGCGGGCCCTGTCCATGGCGCGGCGGATGTGGTTCTGCGCACCTGCCCCCAAGGGGAGCAGGATCAGCAGGGCCGATGCAAGGATGATATGCCGGAGGCTTTTCATGAGCGCAAAGGTAATTACTTGCAAAATATTTACCAAACAGATTTTTCGCTTCGCTCTGAATGACAGAAGAGGGGGCGTCAGCTTTGGTCGAAAATGAGCGGAAGTTTTTTTGAACAATATTCGTAAGTTGCTCATTTTCCAGATAGTTAAGTGTCAAAACTCGCGGTCGAAAATGTTTAAAAATCGTGCAAAAATATTTGGCGAATCAGATTTTTTTTGTAACTTTGCAATCCCAAAATTGGAGCAAAATGCACCCAACCAGCTGAGTTTCAATGAGTTAGGGATTAAAAAGGAAATTTTAAAAACATTACAGCAATGTTACAGCCTAAAAGAACAAAATTCAGAAGGGAACAGAAGAACCGCATGAAGGGCAATTCCGGAAGAGGAAACCAGCTCGCATTCGGCTCCTTCGGCCTCAAGAACCTTGAGAATTGCTGGCTCACTGCCCAGCAAATCGAGGCTGCCCGTCAGGCCATCTCCCGTCGCATGAACCGTGAAGGTCAGATCTGGATCCGTGTTTTCCCTGTGAAGCCGTTCACCGCCAAGCCTCTGGATACCCGTATGGGTAAAGGTAAGGGTGACCCTCAGGGCTTCGTAGCTCCCATCACTCCCGGCCGTATCCTCTTCGAGGCAGAGGGCGTATCCCTCGCCACCGCCAAAGAGGCTATGCGTCTTGCCGCCAACAAGCTTCCCGTCGCCACCAAGTTCGTGGTTCGCAGGGACTATGTAGAAGAATAATCATTGGAGGAGAAGAAAATGAAAGTATCCGAAGTACGTGAGATGTCCGTCGCAGATCTTCGCGACCGCATCGACCTCGAGAAAAACAACCTCGACACCATGAAGCTCAATCATGCGATCTCTCCCCTGGAGGACACCTCCAAGATCCGCAAGACCCGTCAGGATATCGCTCGCATGATCACCATCCTGGCCGAGAAAGAGAAACAGCAGAACTAAACCAAGCATCGACCTATGGAAAGAAATCTTCGTAAAGAAAGAGTGGGCATCGTGGTTTCCAATAAAATGGACAAGACCATCGTTGTTTCTGTAGAAACCAACGAGAAGCACCCCATTTACGGCAAGTTCGTAAA
>JAFVAU010000040.1 GCA_017480345.1 Bacteroidales bacterium | reverse complement strand
GAGCACAAAATCGGCCTTTTTTGTGCCCGCAAACCCGTTTTGGGCCTCTTCGAGTACATTTTCGGCCTTTTTTGTGCCCGTAAGGTATTTTTTCAGCGAGGAGAACTCGTATTTTTGGAAGAGTTCGTGGATGGCGGAGTCAAAGACTCCCGTATAGCGCATGTCCTCTACGCTCACAGGCAGGCCGATATCTGTCTTGATGGTGACCAGCTGCTTGGAAAGGGCCATGTGCGGCTGCGCTTCCCGGAACATTTCCTGTTGTTTGGCCGACAATTCCGAAAGGTGGGCGTAGATGTTCTCCACGCTGCCGTACTTGGCGATGAGCTTGGCGGCGCCCACTTCTCCCACGCCCTTCACGCCGGGCACGTTGTCAGCCGTGTCTCCGCAGATGGAGAGCATGTCAATCACCTGGGCGGGTTCGGATATGCCCCATTTCTCACACAGGGCGTCCGTATTCACCAGTTCCGCCTCCGACCCGCTCTTGCCGGGTTTGAGTTGGAAGGTGTGCGGGCCTATCAGCTGCCCGTAGTCCTTGTCGGGGGTGACCAGGTACACATCCAGCGTGTGAGAGGCGTACTGGGCCGCCACGGAGCCCAGGACGTCATCGGCCTCGAAGCCGGGCATCATGAGCACCGGGATGTTCATCTTCTCCACCAGCTCCGTAAGGGGCTCCAGGGCGTCGATGACCAGCTGCGGGGTAGGGGGGCGCGTGCCCTTGTACTCCGGGTACAGCTGGTTCCGGAAGGTGCCTCCCGGAGGGTCGAAGGCCACCGCCACATGCGTGGGCTTCTCCCTTTCCAGCATCTCCAGCAGGTATTTGGTGAAGCCGAAGAGGATGGACATGTCCTCCCCCTTGGAGTTGATCATGGGCCTGCGCAGGAAGGCATAGTACATCTTGAAAACCAACGCGTGCCCGTCTATGAGAAAAAGTTTTCCTGGCATATCCTCCAAAGATACGAAAAAAATCAGAACTTGACTTTGACAAGCAGGGGGAAATGGTCGGAAAGGCGGGATGTACCTTCTGAAAGCACTTCGGAGGAAAGCACTTGCACGGGAGCGGCGGCTTTCAGGGCCAGCACAAAGTCTATGCATTCGTGCGGGTTCTCGGTAGAGAAAGTATAATCCGTCCCGGAAAGCGGCTGCCAAACTTCCTGCAATACTTCCAGCACCTCGCTGTCCGGCCGGGCGTTCATGTCTCCGCAGAGGAAGACGGGCTTGGCGCAGGCGGCATAATGCTCCGTGAACCAGGCGTTCAGCGTGCGGGCCTGCTCCTTGGCCGCTTCGGCGCTCTTGAAGTCAAGATGCACGGAGGCGAAGACGCAGCTGGAGGTTTCCACCACCGATGCGCTCCGGGGCTCGCTGCCATCGGCCTGGGGCAGGGGTATGCCATGGCTGGCCAAAAGGGGACTTCGGCTCAGCGTCCCATTCCCGTAGGCCCCTCCGGCGAAGGGAAAGGCCGATGCAAAATGGAACTTCCAGCCGCCCAGTTTGTCGGCCAGCTCTTTCACCTGAAAGGTCCCGTGCCTCCGGTTGCAACTGTCGGTCTCCTGCAGGGCCGCCAGCGTGACGCCGTTTTCCTGCATGAGGCGGGCGATGCCCGGCAGGCTGTCTCCGTATTTCCCGAAGGCCCCCACATTGTAGCTCAGGAGGGTTTCTTCCCGGGGAAACCACTTTGTCAGCAGTTCTCGGCTCAGTTCCAGGACATCGGCCGCTTCTCCGTCATCCACCAGGGGACAGGCCGATACAATCTTTTCCTCCAGCTCCCGGCAGCGGAGGTCGAAGGCGGCCTGGTCAAAGCGGCGTCCTTCCTTCAGGCAGCGGAGTTCCTCCTGGATGAACAGTTCCCAGCGGGGGACATAGTAATGGCTGATGAGCCCGCTCCAGAGGCGGGAAGCGTAGTCGTTCAGGTTGGGTGCGCTGCCCCAGATGGTAATCAGTTGCCAGGCATCGTGCCGGTAGTAGGCCTCCTCCTGGGGCGTGGCTGCCCAGGCTTCGGCCGCCTTCAGCCAATTGTCCAGGCGGCTGTGCGGGTCGCAGGCGGTGAGGGCGGCGCAGTGCTTCAGCAGCAGGCGCATATCGGCCGCCAGGCTTTCCGCCTGGGCGGCATCTTTGGCATGGCAGGCTTCCACAAAAGCGTCTCGGAGGGTGGCAAAATGGTTGCCCAGCACCTGTGAGCCCATGTTCACGGCATCCTCCTTCCACGTGGCCGATGCCGCCGGATGGGCGAGCAGCTTCCGCCAGAGCCGCACCAGGGTTTCATTCTCATAGGGCGGCTGGTTAATCACGGTCCAGTGATGATAGCCTTTCTCGCAGGGGCGGCCGCAGATGAGGGAGCCTTCGGAGAAGGAGCCTCTCAGGTAGATGCTGTCGGCCATTTGCTGCCAGAAACCTACGGGGCTGCCGCGGCGGCGGTCCATGCTTTGGAGCCAGCGGCTGTCATCGGCCCCGCTCTCCCAGGCGCGGTCCATCACATATTCGTAGAACCATTGGTTGAGGCCGAAGCCTTCCAATGTGCAGCCGATGCCCGCTGCGCCGGCTTCCAGCCCTTCGGTGAGGCGTCTCCCTTCCGTGTGGAAGGGGCCGGCGAAACGGGTGTTTCCGCCAAAGTTGCCCAGGTAGCAGAGGATGTACGGCTGCCCGTAGAAGCCTTCCGTGCGTTCCCAGACGGGGATGTTTTCCGTGTAGTAGTCCAGGATGGTCACTTTCCCCTTGGGAACGGCCTCCAAGTAGGCTTTCACAATGTCCGGCGTCCAGTGCCGGCGGTCGTTGTAGAAGAGCCAGCCCATCTGGAGCCATTGGGCCTCCGGGTCGGCCTGGGCCAGGCTGCCGTAGGCGCCGCGGGCGATATCGGCCAGGGTTGCCGGATCCCAGGAAGGCGGGTCCACCTCGTTGAAAAGGTCGAAGCCGTAGATGTGGTCCGTACCGAACTCCCGGGTCTGGATGGCCAGGTACTCCTGCTGGATCTGGCTGTACAGGCTGTCCTGCGGGGACAGGAAGCAGCAGTGGTTCTCCTGGGGGAAGCCGCCCCAGCGTACCACGTCCGTGATGGCGGCATCCGGGTATTGCTCCTTCAGTTTCCCGGGCACATGCCCTCCGAAGGCGGGAAGCACCGGGCGCATGCCCAGGGCCCTTTCACGCTTGAGAATCTTTTTCTGCAGCTCCTTCTGCCCGTCTATCCATCCCTGGGGCAGGGGACCGTCCACGCCGTCTATGTTGTTCATGCGGTGCCAGGGAAGGTAGGCGGGGCCGGTGAAGTAGGCGCGGATTTCTTCGTCCGTGAGGCCGTGCTGGCGCCAGAGCTCCTGCCACAGGGCCTCCTGTCCGGTAATGGCCAGGGGCAGATTGATGCCGTGCAGGGCCATCCAGTCAATGAAATGCTCCCACTGCTCCCATTTCCACCAGGGCATGGTATAGCCAAACGTGCAGTAGTTCAGGAAGAAGCGCTGGGGCACCAGGGCCTTTCCCGTCAGGGGCTCTGCCACCACAGGTTGGGCCGATGGCAGTTGCGGCTTTTCATCGGCATACCAGGAGACGGTGACTCCGCAGCAGTCGTTGAGGTAGCGGTTCAGGCCCACCGACATGGCAAGGGCGTTGTTTCCTTCTATGATTATCTTTTCCCCTTCAGTATATAGTTTGTATGTGTCTTCTTGGGAAGGGATTTCCTTGAAGCGGATGTTGTACTGGGGGGCGATGCGGCGGGCCAAGTCCCCGGCTGCGCGTTCCGAAGGTGTGCTGCAAGCCAGGGTAAGGCAGGTGACACAGAGGGCGAGCAGGTTGATTTTCTTCATTTTGTTAAAATTTCTTTACAAAGATACTGTTTTCTCGGATAAATTTTTTAACTTTGCACCTGATACCACAGTACACCACACTAAAGTAAAAAACAACTTTTAACAATAACTAATTCAGTATCACTATGAAGAAATTAATTAAACTTCTGTTTGCTTTCTCGCTGGGCCTTGCCATGGCGGGCTGCGCAAAGTATGACGACACTGAACTCAGGGGCAAGGTGGACAGCCTGACTTCTGAAGTTAACACGCTCAAAGCCAATCAGCAGGCCATGCAGGCCGTGATTGATGTCTGGAAAGCCGGCGGTTATGTAGCCAGCATCGACAACTCCGTCCCCGGCCAGCACACCGTTACTTTCTATGGCGACAATGGCAAGACCGTCGTTTTATATGATGGTAAGCAGGGTGAAGATGGAAAGCCCGGTGCAGATGGAGACGCTTTCTTCAAGGATGTAACTTCCGACGAGAACGGCGTTACCTTCGAGAAGCAGGATGGTACCAAGATCTTCATCCCCTTCGCCAAGGCTTTCAAACTCGTGATCGAGAACCCCGAGGCCGAGCTGGAAGCCGGTGCAAAGGTTGAATTTGCCTACAAGGTTGAGAATGCCAACAGCACCACGTCCGTGGATGTCTTCGCCGGCGGCAACTATGCTGCAGTGGTAGATGCAGAAGCCTCCAAAATTGTTGTGACCGCCCCCACTCCTGCCGTGAACGGCAGCGTACTGGCATGGGCCCAGAACGAAGAGGGTCTCTTCTCCATGCGCAAACTCAGCTTCTTCGTAAAGGCCGAGACCACGGTTGTTACCGAGGAGGAGGAGTATCAGGCCATTTCCGGCGATGCCGGTAACTTCGTGATCGGTTTGGTTTCCAATGTTGACGTTGAAATTGAGAAACCCACCGTTGACTGGATTACCGTCGTCCCCGACACCAAGGTCGCTGTCACCCATAAGCTCACCCTCGCGCTCGCTGAAAACACCACCGGAGAGCCTCGTGAGGCCACCATCAACATTCTGCGTTCCGACAACAAGAAGCAGGTTCAGTCCATTAAGATTGTCCAGCTGGTCAAGAGTGCAGAGAAAGTTCTGACGGTAGAGCGTGTTTGGGGCAAATATCCCGTAGCTCTTGGAAAGGCGTGGACTAGCGAGTACGCGACAGAACATGCTTTTATCGCGGGTAATGACCGTACTATGGCTGCAGATGATGAATATGTATATTTTGCTGCTGCGAGTTCTTCCACAAAGGGCATTCTGGCTATCAGTCTTAAAGATCCCAGTGTATGCAAAGAAGTCAATATTACCGGTGTTGCAGGTGGTCTCTTCTCAACAGCTTGCGTACGGACCATTTATAATCCTTCGACAAGTAAATATATCCTTCTTGCCGGTTCCTTGGCGTTTGATGGAGATTATACGTTCAATGTCTATGCTTGGAAGGACGGTATTGATGCTGCCCCTACTCGTATAATTAGCTGGGGTACTAACGAGCGCCGTGTCGGCGACTTCTTTACTGTTTCCGGAGATTGGAATAAGGGTGAGATTTGGGCCCGTACCAATATTGCTGGCAAGAATCCTGTGTCCTTTAAGTGGGATATTACCAATGGAGAAGTTGGTACTGTGATGGGTGGCCAGATGGGGTATACCGGTGCTGCCGGGATGGGCTCTGTCTATAAGTACAACGTTGCGGCCAAACAGGCTCTTGTTGTTACTCCCAGCATTGGTCGTTTCTTTAACTATAAGGATAACGAAGGTTACCTGAATGTTGACAGTGCTGGTGTTGATTGGACGGGGATCGATAACTCTGTGATGGCTCGCAAGTTTGGTATCACTCCTTTTGAATTTGGCGGCAAGAAATACATTGCTTATGTAAAGAAAGGATTCTATAACAATGAAGGCAATGCTGCCCGTGCACGCCTTAAGATTATTGAAGATCAGGGTTCCGCAGAAACCTTCCTGGCTTCTATGGAGGCTGATAAGGTGGTGTATGAATTCCCTATCCAGAATAAGAATAACGCCACAACGGCGGAGGAATTCAATGAAGTGTACTTCGTTGATAGTCCTTCCATCGCAGGTCAGGAAATGGCTAACTGCGCCGTTATCCCCGGTACCGATTGTGTTTATGTTGTCGGCCACCTCTTTAATGTAGGTGTCTCTGTCTTCAAGATGTACTTGAAATAATCCAACGTACCTTTCATCAAAGGGCAGTCCGCACGGGCTGCCCTTTTTGGTGACAGCTAATGTGCTGTCTATTAGCCACTTGTAGCACATTTCTCGTTCGTTTTTTGAACGAGAAATGTGTTATAACGTACTGTGAATCAGTGAATTGGTTGTCACCAAAAATCAGAAGGTGCGGCGGCGGTTCATGTGGAAGGGGCAGTGTTCCTTGGTAAGATGGTGGGAGAGGACCATTTCGGCGGCCAATCGGCCCATCTCGCGGAAGTCCGTACTTACGGTGGTGAGACCTCCCAGCACCAACTCGTTCATGTCGGATTCGTTGTAGGAGACAATGAACACGTCTTCGCCGATGCGGAGCCCGGCCTGCTGGATTTGGCGGGCCAGGGCCACCAGGCCGGCGTCCAGCTGGGAGTTGAGCACCAGGAAGGTGTCTCCGGGGCGGATGTCCTCCGGAACGGCGTTCAGGAATTCCACCGGAATGTCGTACTCCGTGGTGAAACGCTTCACGCCTTTTTTGATATGGCTGCCATACAGGGACATGGGAAGGGTGATCACCCGCATCATCCGGGTACGTCGCTTGGCCCCCAGCCCTTCCGTGAGGCCTTGGTAGATGTCGTTTTCAAAGTCCTGGTATACGGCACCATACTGGCCCGGGAAGTGGGGTTGCAGGCGGTCCAGCATGATGAGCTTGCGGAAGGGGATGCGGGCAAGCTGCTTTACCACCTTGGCTTGGGTGGGGGCGTCCAACGGGAAGTGCGGTGCCAGGATATAGTAGTCAAAACGGTCCAGGTTGTCATCCAGGTAATGTTCCAGCAGGTCGATGCTCTGGTTGTGGTTCAGGATGGTGATTTCTGCCTGGCCCTCCAGTTTCTCCGCGAAAGCGTTGAACAGAATCTGCTTATAGACGGAAAATTTGTCAAAGAGGACCAGAATCTGCGGCTTCACGTCCGTATTCACATCGGCCGCATAGAAACCCTTTCCCTGCTTGGGCACTATGACTCCTTTGTCCACCAGGATGCCGTAGGACTTCTTGACCGTCTCTTTGGAAATGTCCAGCGCGGCGGCCAGTTCGTTCATGGAAGGAATCTGCTCTCCGGCTTTCAATTTGCCGGCATGCAGCGCTTTCTCCACCTGGGTGACCAGCTGTTTGTAAATGGGATCCTTCCCGGATGCATCTATCTGGATTTTCATAAGTTTCAGTGTCTGTGATTTTTACAAAGGTAAGAAAAAATCCGGATTAATCGTCAATGGGGATGGGAACGCCCTCCGGCGGGAAACGTTGGAGCCCGCTGCGGGCCAGGTCGCTTTCCGTATCCATGTCAAAAGTGTTGTACCCCCGGGCACGGAGTACATCCACCAGGGCGCGGGCACGCTTCCGGAAACCTTTGTATTCTTTGGCCGATGCCGGCGTCCACGCTGTCTCCGCCAGCGCCAGCAGGCGAGGGTAGAGCATGTATTCGGCATGCTCGGAGGTGGGGATGAGTTCCGTCCAAAGATTGGCCTGTACCCCCAGGAGATGATTGGCATCCATTCCCGAGGCCAGCGGCTCATAGCCATAGGCGAAGCGGAGGGAAACCAGTTCACCCACGGCCTTGGGCTCTTTCCGGATAAGGTCTTGGTAGTAATTGAAGTAGCAGTGCGTATTGGGAGACATGATGACGTCGTGCCCCTGGGCCGATGCACGGACACCGCCGGAGGAACCCCGCCAGCTTTGGACCACGGCATTTTGCGGCACGCCCGTTTCCAGGATTTCGTCCCAGCCGATGATCCGGCGTCCGTTTGCGGCCACAAAACGCTCAATCCGGCGTACCAGATACCCCTGCAGCTGTTTCACCTCCGTGTAGCCTTCTTCCTGCATCCGGCGGGCGCAGTTCACGCACTGCGACCAGGTTTTCATGGTGGCCTCGTCTCCGCCGATATGGATGAGCGGGGAGGGGAAGACTTCCATCACTTCCTTAAGGACGGCTTCCAAAAGCCGGTAGGTGGCTTCATTGCCCGGGCACAGGTCCCAGGCGCCGGTGTGCAGGCGTCCGTCCGGAAGTTCGCAAAGAACCTGGGGATAGGCGTAGCCCACCTCCATGGAATGGCCGGGCATCTCAATTTCCGGAATAATGGTGATATAACGCCCGGCGGCATAGGCCACCAGTTCCTTCATCTGGGCCTTGGTGTAGTATCCGCCGGAGGCGCCGGGCGTATCGGCCTTGGCAAATTGGTAACGGCCGGCTTCCCACTCATGATAGGTATAGCCCATGCGCCAGGCGGTGAGGGCGGTAAGGTCCGGATAGGACTCGCTTTCCAGCCGCCAGCCGGCGCTGTCGTCCAAATGCAGGTGAAGCACATTGAGCTTCAGCAGGGCCATGGCGTCTATCTGCTTTTTCAAAAATTCGATGCCATGGAAACTCCGGGACTCGTCCAGCATGAGCCCCCGGTGCCGCAGGCGCGGATAGTCGAAGATTGTCCCTTCCGGCCTCTCTCCTAGCAGTTCCAGCTGCTCCAGTGTCTTCTGTGCCCGAAAACGCCCCTGAGGGGTGAGCGCCTCAACCTTGATGCGCTTTTCATAGAAGGTAATGCGGTATGCTTCTTCCTGCTGCCAGGGCTCCAATTGCGCTACAGCTTCTTTAAAGGATGTCCCATCCTTTTCCGGCGTATGCTTTACCGGTGCCGGTACCAGTCCCAGGGCGGCTGCCAGGATGATAATCAGCTTCATTTTGAGAAAAATCCCAGGGTGGTGATGACCGGCCTGCTGGCTTCGGCGGAGGTGTCGTTGACATGGCCTGCTCCCTTCACCCACATGCCGGTGGAGCCGCCGCCGTCCAGGTTGAGTGCTCCTACGCAGCCCAGGCCCTTCATGATGGCGGCCATTTCAAGGGTAGTGGCGCCTTGGGACGCGTCAATCCTTCCGTCTACGACGCAAAGGACCACGCGGCCGTCTTCCAAATAGCCCACGGCCGTGCGGTCATGGCGTTCGGCCACACCGAAAATGTCTCCCGACCACATCTCGTAGTTGGTCTCCCAATAGCCCTTGTCGGTCTTTTTGTCGTTGATGGGACACTTCCCGCGCTGGAGCAGTACCGGGCCGCAAGTAATGGCGTTGTAAGGCTCCCAGGATGCCCTTTCGCAAGGATAACTGTCTGTTCCGCCGGGGCATACGGCCTCTCCTTCCACGCTGGGGATGGGTTGGTCATATACATAAACGGTCCCATGGGACGGGGTGTAGGACCAGTAGACGCCGGGTTTGCCGCCGGCATCTACGCCAAACAGGCCGCGGGACACAGTGTGAAGCTTGCCATCGGCCTTTCCCTCCACCTTGGGGCCCCAATACTGGCGGTCTACGTCCCAGTTATCGTCTTCTACGCGGAACCAGGGCGTCTGCTGTCCGTCGTACAGGGCGAAGCCGTTGGGCTTTCCGCTGGCGCCAAAGATACCTCCGTTAATGAGTACCAGGCATTTCTCCTGGGCCGATGCCTGTGCGTCAATGGTCTTTTTGTTCCCGTTTCCGGGGAAAAGGACGCGGAAGCGGACGTCTCCGCTGCAATCCGCCACGGCATACCAGGCCCGGAGCGGACGGCCGTTCAGCGTTCCTTCCGTCTTGAACAGCTTTACGGCGGCAGGAAGTTCCGTTCCCGTCACTTCGTTCCAGGAGAAAGTGACCGGCTGGATGGGATTGGGGTCATCCTCCGGCTCCGGTTCGGGTTCCGGTTCGGGCTCCGGAACCGGGAGGGTGACGGCTTCCGATACGGCCATGGCGGAAAGGATGTTCCCTTTCTTGAAGGCCTGTACGCCCAGGCGGTAGGTTTTCCCCGCTTCCAGGTCCTGGAAGGTGTAGGAACTGCTGTTGGCCGGCAGCGTGGCCCGGGGACGGACATCGATTCCGCTCAGGAACACGTAATAGCCGTCTTCGTCCGTGCAGTTGTCCTGCCATTCCAGAAGGGCCGATGTCTGAGAAATCGCACTGGCTTTGAGGGCGGTGGCGGCGGGAAGCGAAGCGGGTTCCGGGGTATTTTTTCCGGAACAGCCCATGAAGGCCGTCAGCAGGGCCGGGAGGAGGAAAAATCGGTTTTTCATAGTTCAGTTACTTTTTCTCGAATACAAGTACCACCAGCTCATGGGTTCCCAGTTCCAGCAGGTTGCCGGCACATTTGGGCCGGCCGATGCTCCGGCTTTCCCGGAGTTCATAGCCCGGCACTTCGATGCGGCCTTTCTGCCTTTTTTCACCGGTGTTGGTGACCACCACGGCCATACGCTTTCCT
>JAFVAU010000039.1 GCA_017480345.1 Bacteroidales bacterium | reverse complement strand
TCCAGAGCCCGGAGTACCTGGAGAACCGGGTGTATGTCACCGTGACCAAAGGCCGCATCAAGGACGTTTTCAACGTGATGCTCCAATCCGTCCCCCATGCGGCGGCCTTGCAGCCGGAAGCCGCCCACGGCTCCTCCGATGTGGTGAAAAACCTCTCCAGCGCTTCCTTCCCCATGCAGATGGGTATCCGGGGGGAGCAGCGGGACTATTACCTGGCCGGGGTGCACCTGGACCGGAGAACCCTCATGCAAACGGGCCTTTCGGAGGCCCTCCGTGCCAACAAGACCGTTGACGGCGCCGCTATGGACGATGTCTTCGGTGGCCTTTACGGAACCGCCAGCCTGGATGGGACGGCCTCGTCCCTGAGGAGCGGCTTCCGCACCAACCTGTCCACCAACAACGCCCTGTATCACTTCCGGGGCCAGGCCTCCTACTCTACCGGAGACCTTCTGGGTGGCGGCTGGGTGATATCGGCCGATGCCAGTTATCACACGCCGGCCCTTTCCCGCCTGGTGCGGGGGAATGCCGTATCGGCCTATGTGGGCGTTGACAAGCAGCTGGATTCCGTAGGTCGCCTGAGCGTAGCCTACCTGCATACCCATGCCCCCATCGCCTTCCTGAAATATACGTATGAGCCTTCCAAGCGCCTCAACGCCTATTTTACGGCCTTGGGGCAGTTTGGCAAAGGCGATGAGCGCCTGCACGCCGCCGGCGGCTTCCAAAGCAAGATAGGCGGGCATTGGACGCTTTCCGGCGGGGCCGATTTCCAGGTGGCTTTGAGCGGCAGTGCCGGCCACCGGGCAGAGACCTGGTTTGCCGGCCGATACCAGATTCAACGCTGGTCTTTGAGGGCCGCCGTCCAGGGCCGATACCAGCGGCTGACGGGCGTCAACCACTTCACCTGGCAGGGAAAGACGGAGGTCCAGTACCAGATGAAAAGTTCCAAGGCCTGGATGAGCGCCGGCCTGTTCCAGCTTCCTCTGGAGCAGAGACCCCGCTGGTCGGCCGACCTGAACTGGAGCTACAGTTCCAACGGCATCAACGTGCGGGCCACCGGCTATCTCCTCTCCAAGCAGGGGAAGGTGACACCGGGGGCGGAGTTGGGTTTCCGCGCCCCCATCTTCCTCATTCCCAACGTCTCCCTGCAGGGCGTGGCCCTGGTAGGGCCCGTCCGGCGCTATTCCGGCGGCTTTTCGTGGAACAAGGGGGCGGCGTCCGTATCGGCCGATATCCAATACTTCCTCAAAGCCCTCTCCCTGAACTTCCAGGGCGGCTATTCCTGGAAGCTTCCCCAGGGCGTGGTGGGCTTCTCTTCCGGCCTCCGGGTGCGCCTGAACAATGTGGAAACCCGCTTTCACCTTCCCAGATGGAATTACCTGCTTAATATATACTACAGGATATGAAACGTTTAATTACCTATTTTGCTGCATTTGCCATGCTTACTGCCTGCAATCAGACTCCGACCAACATTTTCCTTCAGGAGTGGGACACCCCTTACGGGACTGCTCCCTTCTCCAAGATTACCACGGACCAGTACCTTCCCGCCTTCAAGGCCGGGCTTGAAGAACAGAAAGCCAACGTGGAAGCCATCGTGAAGAATCCCGATGCGCCCACCTTCGAGAACACCATCCTGGCCTTCGAGAACGCCAGTCCCATCCTGGACAAGGTGCAGGGCGTGTTCTTCAACCTGGCCGAGAGTGATTCCACGCCCGAGATGCAGGCCATCGAAGAAGAGGTGACCCCGCTGATTACGGAGGCCTCCAACGAGATTATGATGAACGAGGACCTCTTTGCCCGCGTAAAAGCCGTTTACGATGCTTCTGAGGGCCTTACGCGTGAGCAGCAGATGGTTGTGAAGAAAATCTATGAAAGTTTTATCCGGAACGGCGTAGGCCTTCAGGGCGATGCCAAGAAGCGTTTTGCAGAAATCAACACCCGCCTGGCCACCCTTTCCCAGAAGTTTGGCCAGAACCTTTTGGCCGAGAACAACGCCTTCAAGGAGAAGACCGGCATCACCGTGAGCGAGTACTACGATTTCATGGGTTCCTGCCCGGACCGCGAGAAGCGCAAAGAGGTGTTCCTGGCCTATTCTACCCGTGGCAACCACGGTGACGGGCACGACAACAACGCCATTGTGCTGGAAACCCTCCGCCTGCGTGCAGAGATGGCCCAGCTGCTGGGCTATCCTTCCTTTGCCGCCTATCAGCTGTCCAACAAGATGGCCGGCACGCCCGAGACCGTGGATAACTTCCTGCAGCCCATCATGGACGCCTCCATCCGCAGCGCCAACGCCCAGATGAAAGAGATGGAAAAGATAGCCGGTCACAAGATCAAGGCCTGGGACTGGAGCTACTATGCCGAGCGCCTGCGCGCCCAGAAATACGCCCTGGACGAGAGCCAGACCAAGCCCTACTTCCAGGCCGACAGTGTGCTGAAGGGCGTTTTCACTGCTGCCGAAAAAATCTACGGCCTGCACTTTGAGGAAGTGACTGGCGAGGTGGAGGTGTATGAGCCTTCTGTCCATGCCTACAAGATTACGGATGCCGACGGCAGCCTCATTGGCATCTTCTACCGGGACTACTACGTGCGTCCCACCAAGCGGGGCGGTGCCTGGATGAACAATTTCCGTGACCAGGAGAGCGGCGTTCGTCCCGTGATTGTGAACGTGTGCAACTTCCCGGCCTCCGGAAACGACCCTACCGAGCCCAAGCCCAGCCTCCTCACCATTGACAATGTGCAAACGGCTTTCCATGAGTTTGGCCATGCCCTGCACGGGTTCCTGAGCCAGTGCAACTACACCACGGTGTCCGGCACCTCCGTAGCCCGCGACTTTGTGGAGATGTTCTCCCAGTTCAATGAGAACTTCGCCTTCGTTCCGGAAATCCTGGTGAACTATGCCAACAACTGGGAAACCGGCGAGCCCATTCCGGCCGAGCTGGTTCAGAAAATCCAGAAGTCCCTCAAGTTCAACCAGGGTTTCATGACCGGCGAGCTTTGCGCCGCCTCCATCCTGGACATGAAGTGGCACGAGATGTCCCTGGAGGAGCTTTCCCGCTTCACGGATGCCCAGAGTGTGCGTGACTTTGAGACCAAGGTGTGCGATGAGATGGGCCTCATTGGCGAAATCATCCCCCGTTACCGCACCACTTACTTCAACCACATCATGGGCAGTGGCTACAGCGCCGGTTATTATGGCTACCTCTGGAGCGAGGTGCTGGCCGTAGACGCCTGGGAGAAATTTGTGGCCGATGGCATCTTTAACCCCGCCACCGCCAAGGCTTTCCGCCAGACCTTCCTGGAGAAGGGCGGCTCCGAAGAGCCCATGACCCTCTACAAACAGTTCCGCGGAGCCGAACCCGACCCCGCCGCCTTGATGCGTGCCAGGGGCCTTCAGTAGTGCGTGGAATATAACACGTTATAGAACAACTGTTTATAAAAATCCTCCTCGGAATTTTTCTGAGGAGGATTTTCGTATTATATTGTTATTCAGTTATTTGCGTAACACGCTGTTTTAGCGGATGTAGGAAGTGAGTACTTTCATTGCTCCGTCGGGGACAAAACAGATGTCGTCGGCGGCAGCCGGTATTAAGACCGTCTCTCCCTGGCGAACGGGAACCTCCTCCCCGTCCACTTCCAGGGAGCCCTCGCCGGAAAGGCACATGACCACCATGAAGGAGTCTATCTGCGAAAGGTCTTTGGCGCAGGGGAGGGTGAGGTCGTAGATGCTGGTGGTGAAATACTTACAGCTCACCACTTCCACCTCCTCGTTCTGCCGGGGCGTGTAGTCCGTGCGGTAGCTGGGGTAGACGGTGTAGTCGATGGCGTCCTTGGCCAGTTCCGTATGCACCTCGCGGGGCTTTCCGTCCAGGCCTAAGCGGCCGTAGTCGTAGATGCGGTAGGTAATATTGGAGGTCTGCTGAATCTCTGCGATGAAGCAGCCGCCGCAGATAGCGTGGATGCGTCCTGCAGGCAGGAAGAACACGTCTCCGGGGTGCACCTCATGGCGGGCCAGCACCTCGGTGATGGTGCCGTCGGCCACCCGCTTGGCATATTCCTCGGGGGTAATCTTCTGGGTGAGACCGGCCAGCAGGTGAGCGCCGGGTTCGGCATCCACCACATACCACATCTCCGTCTTGCCCTTGGAGCCGTTGTGGCGCTTGGCGGCCAGCTCATCGTTGGGGTGCACCTGGATGCTCAGGTCCGTGAGGGCGTCGATGAACTTGATCAGCAGGGGGAACTCGTCTCCGGTGTTCTCGTAGACGTGTTTTCCCACCAGATCGGCCTTGTACTCCTTCACCAGCTGGGCGATGGTCTTTCCCTTGAGGGGGCCTTCGGCCACGACGCTCTCATTCCCGGCCACGCCGGAGAGTTCCCAGCTTTCGCCGATGTGTTTCTGTTCGGTTTCAATGCCTTTGTACGGGGCAATTTTCTCTCCGCCCCATACGATGGTCTTCAGGATAGGTTCAAACTTAAGAGGTGTCATATTATTTTCCCATTGTAAATTCCAAGGTGCCACCAGCTACGATGTCTTCGTACTGGATGTAGGGGAGGGTGTAGGGCTTGCCGTTGAGCTTGACGCCCTTGATGTGCGGCTTTTCGGGACCCACGCCCTTGGCGGTAATCACAAAGTCTCCGCCGGCCACCTTCACCGTCATCTTCTCAAACTGCGGAGCGCCGAACCAGAAGCGCGGCAGGGCGGGCTCCACCTGGTAGAAGCCCATTGAGGAGAGCACCAGCCAGCCGCTCATCTGACCCACGTCTTCGTTGCCGGCCAGGCCTTCCACGTCGTTGAAATACATCTCCTTGTACACCTGGCGGATGCGGTCGGCCGCCTTGTCCGGTTGTCCCAGCATGGAGTAGAGGTAGAGGGTATGGTGGCTGGGCTCGTTGCCATGGGCATACTGGCCGATAAGGCCGGAGATGTCCGGGGAGGCGTTTTCGCCTTCAATGTGATCGGGGGCTTCGAACAGGCCGTCCAGCTTGGCCAGGGTGGCCTGTTCGGAGCCGAAGAGGTTCACCAGGCCGTCCACATCCTGCGGAACCAGCCAGAGGTACTGCCAGCCGGTGCCTTCGGTATAGTCGGAAGTCTCGTGGCGGGAGTAGATGGGGTCGAAGGGCTCGGTGAACTTGCCGTCCGTCTTGCGGCCGCGGAGGAACTGAGTCTCAGGGTCCCAGTAATGACGCCAGGAATGGCTGCGCTCCACAAAGTCTCCGGCCAGTTTGTCCTGGCCCAGGGCGGCGGCGGCATTGGCCAGCGCAGCGTCTGCAATGGCATATTCCATGTCGTTGGCCACGGCTTCGTGGTACAGGTCGGCCGGGATGAAGCCATAGGTGAGGCGGAAGTTCTGGCCGCGGTCGGGCATGTTGGCGGTGGTAACCATGGCATCCAGGATCTCCTGGTCCGAGAGGCCGGCGCGGAAGCCTTTCACCACGGCGTCGGCAAAGACAATCAGACCGGGGTTACCCACCATGCAGTCCGTCTCGTTGCCCATCAGGTGCCAGACCGGGAGGTCTCCCTGCTCTTTGTAGATGCGGTAGAAGGTCTTGACAATGTCGTTCATCATCTCCGGATGGATGAGGGTCATGAGGGGCTGGGCGGCCCGGTAGGTGTCCCAGAGGGAGAGGGTGGTGTAGTTTTGGAAGTCTCCCTGGCGCACCACGTCGTCGGAGCCGCGGTACTGGCCGTCCACGTCGTTGTAGGCGCTGGGGGCTATCATGGTGTGGTAGAGGGCGGTGTAGAAGACGGTCTTGGCGTCCTTGTCCTTGCACTCGATGCTCATCTTGGAGAGTTCCTTGTTCCAGGCGGTGCGGGCATCGGCCTTTACTGCTTCAAAGTCCCAGCCGGGGAGCTCGGCGTCCATGTTGGCGCGGGCGCCCTCGACGGAGACGGGGGACAGGGCCACTTTTACCAGCACCTGCTGTCCGGCGGCGGTGTTGCCCAGGGAGCATCGGCCATAATAATTCTTTGTTACGGTGAAGTCCTCGATGGGGGTGGAGAAGGTGGCCCAGAAGAAGATTTTCTGGTTCTTGGCCCAGCCGGCAGAGTAGCGGTGGCCGCCCAGGGCGATGATTTTTCCGCCGTCGTTCTTGAGCACTTCAAAGCCGGCGTCCGTTACGCGGTCCCAGCAGCCGCCGTTCTCCAGGTCGAAGAGGATGGCTGCGTCGGATGCCTCCGGGAAGGTATAGCGGTGCAGGCCCACGCGGGAGGTGGCGGTGAGTTCCGCCGTGATGTCATACCGGGTGAGGGGCACGCTGTAGTAGCCGGGTTCAGTGATTTCCTTGCTGCGGTCTGCATAGCTCCAGGCGCCGCTCTCCGGATCGTCTTCCGTTCCTCTGGCAGGTTTGGTGGGGCCGATGACGGGCATCACCGTAATGTCAAAGAGGTCTCCGATGCCGGTACCGCTCAGGTGGGTGTGGCTGAAGCCTATCACGGTGTTGTCGGAGTCGTGGTAGCCGGAGCACCAGTCCCACACCTGGGGGATGCTGGTGGGGCCCAGCTGCACGAAGCCGAAGGGCACGTTGGCGCCCACGAACACATGGCCGTGGCCGCCGGTGCCAATCTTGGGATTCACGAAGGATGCCAGGTCCGTATTGTCCTGGGGAGCGCTGCAGGCGGCCATGAGAACGGCGGCGGCAGCAAAGAGAATCTTTTTCATATCTGTTGTGTTATTTTACAAAGTGCAGTACGCCCCAGCGTTCCGGCTGGTGCATGTCCACCAGGCCGGTGGGGTTCCAGACCCAGTTCTCTTCTGGGCCGCTTTCCTTGAGCCATTCCACGCGGGAGAAGCCAATCTTCCAATCCTTGTCCAGAAGCTCCTGAGGCGTCTGGAACTCCACGCAGAGGGAGGCGATGGGGATGGCCATTTCCACCGTCCAGCCCTTGTCCGTGTCGGAAGGGTCGTTGAGGGTGCCGTCCACATGCACGGCCGTCTTGAGGCCGCGGAGGTCCCAGGGGAGGTAGAACTTGCCGCCGTCGCGGTACGGGCGGTCCATCAGCAGGTCCATCACCGTATTCAGGGCATTGAGCTCAATCTCGAAGTAGAAGCGGCAGTCCTGGTCTGGGTCTATGAACACTTCCCAGTCGTTGTCGTGGTAGATGATGGCGTCGTGCTCCGTGAGGGAGGCTGTCACGTTGTCTTCCTCGATGATGCCGGCAATGTAGAGGTTTTCCTCATCCCAGAGCATCTTCATGTTCGTCTGCTTGATGGGCTTGGGCTCAAAATCCACGCCACGGATGTCTGCAAAGGCGTCGGACAGCGGGGCGTTCTGCCAATCGGCCTCATCCAGGATGCCGTCAATGGTGATGGCTCCTGTGGCCTTGGGGGCATTGTACGTGCGGATGGGAACCTCTGCGGGGGCTCCGGTCTTGGGCGCGCAGGCAACTGCAGCAAGAAGTAAAAGGGTAGGGAAGAGGAAACGTTTCATATCGGCTTTTAGTTTTGTATCCTACAAATGTACTATTTTTCTGCCGATAAAAAAAGGGCGGCCCAATGCAGTCAGCAGGGTGCCGTAATGATAAAAATGGGATGATGTGCGAATGAAATTCCGATTCAAAACAATTTATTGATAGGATAACACTTGCTCCCGTGCTGTCGAACCGGATGGAGGGATTATCCGATGGAGAATTGACATGTTAAAATTCGCATATTCGGCCAAAACCGAATGGGGAACCCCTGTTTTGGCTGAATATAAATTTATATTTGGCCAAAATGAAATTATTATATACCTTTGTGGCTAAGAATAAACATTCACAGCCATGATTGGACGTAAACTGGAATTAGAGAAACTGGAAGCCGCCATCAACAAAGACAGGGGACAGCTCATTGCTGTATACGGCAGAAGAAGAGTGGGAAAAACCTTCTTAATCAATCAATTCTTTGAAGGGGAATTCAGTTTTAAACACACCGCTGTTTCTCCGGTAGATGATGTTACAAAACAAAGAAAGCAGAATCTTATGAGGCTCCAGCTTCAAGAGTTCTATTATTCTATGCGATCCTATGGCTTGGATAGTTCGGAACACGTACCCACCAGTTGGTCAGAAGCCTTTTATATGCTTGAGAAACTGCTTGAAAGTAAAAATAATGGGCGAAAGATGATCCTTTTCATCGATGAACTACCATGGATGGACACCCCTAAGTCCAGTTTCCTTCCCGCTTTTGAACATTTTTGCAACGACTGGTGCCTTGCCCGAAACAATGTAAAAATGGTGGTCTGTGGAAGCGCCACCTCATGGATTTCAGATAAACTAATCAATAACAAAGGAGGTCTATATGGCCGCGTAACCGCATCCATTTATGTCTCTCCCTTCACATTGCACGAATGCCGTGAGTTCTTAAAGGCCGATGGGCTTCATTTTGACGAATATGATATATGTCACGCTTATCTTGCCTTCGGAGGAATCCCATACTATTTAGACCAAATTAGAAAAGGGATGAGCATGGCGCAGAACATTGATGCCATTCTCTTTGAAGACGATGCCCCACTGAAGGATGAATTTGACCGGCTGTTCACATCTCAATTTTCAAGTCCGGGAGAGCTCAAAAAAATCATTACGACGCTTTCCAGCGTCAGAGCTGGTCTAACCAGAGATGAACTGATTAGAAAGGGCGGATTCTCTTCAGGAGGAACTTTGTCAGATAATTTATCGGCCCTTCAAAAGAGCAAACTTATCCGGGAGTACATTCCCTTTGGAGAAACGGATCCCCGATATAAGGTAATGGACCCGTTCTGTGTTTTTTACCTTAAACATGTAAAAGGGAATACCGGGAAAGACAAATACTGGCAGGCCCATGAGAAATCTCCTGCGGTGATTTCGTGGATGGGGCTTGCGTTTGAGGATATATGCTGGAACCACATTAAGCAGATCAAACAGGCTTTGGGGATAGCGGGAGTTATCACCAGCGAATCACCCTGGAACATCCCTTCAGAATCTGCGAAAAAAGGGGCATCCATCGACCTTATCATAAACAGGGACGATCGTTTCATCTGTATGTGCGAAATGAAGTTTACGCGTGGAACATTTGATGTCACAAAAAGCTATAACACCGCACTGCTGAACCGGATGGAGAGAGTACAGGAGATTATAGGCAGCAATAAGACGGTCATGTCCGTTCTTGTTACTACCTATGGTCTTAAAAGAAACGAATATTCCTCTCGCTTTGACAAGGTTATTACGATGGAGGATTTATTCCAGAAATAAAAGGTCTAATCATGAAAGCCTTCAGTTGGGCCGATTATCGCTCAGATTACTGTCGCTTTCGACATCACATCGTGCGATCCACGGCCTTTTTGCACAAATTGGTTTCGAAAGCTAATCCGCCGGGACAGAAAAAGGGCGACCCGTAAGGGCCACCCTTGGGGAGATGGGTTAGTCGGCTACTGCGAAGCGCGCTACAGCTATCACGTCCTCCGGATTCGTGAAAAGGATGTGCTCCCTGTCAATGAATTCCTGAATGCGCTCTTTCTTGTCCGGAAACAGTTTGAGGAAAGACTTGCGGTCACTGAACTTCTTTAATTTTCCGTTCAAAAGAAGGCCGTAGGAGTTTTCCACTATTGTGTCAAAGACCTGTTCTCCGCCTCTGGCCTTGAGGGAGATACTGTAATACTCAGGGTCCAGGGAAACAGCACCGGTTCCTTCGGCCACTTGCCCGTAAGCGCCTTTTTTACCCATGGGGTTCTTCTTCTGGTGCCAGCGGATGAGCAGTTTGGAGGGACTTTCTCCCAGGTCTACCATTTCGTACAGCAGGCGCCCTTCGGGGATGAAAGTGCGGTCTCCGATAAAGATGGTGGCCACATTGGAAAAGTCCGAAAGTTCCATTTGCTGATCGCCGTCCATGTAAAGGAGCTTATCGTGGAAGGTGTCGTAGTTGAACGTGGTCTTTACAAAAGTATGGTTCTTCAGCGCCACCGTTCCTTTGGTAAATTCCGGGAACAGGTAAATAGGGCTTTGGGCCGATGCGGCAAGTCCCATGCACAGTAGCAAAACAATACTTGTGATTTTTCTGAACATATACATATCAGATAAAAGAGGTGGGGTTTGGAGCCCCACCTCATGAAAGATCAAATATTAAAGGTTAGGACCGGCACCCCACTGAGGAGCACCCTTGTCGTACCATACGCGCTCGGTGTTGAGCGTGGCGCCGGCGTCACCGGTGGTGAAGGAGAAGCCCTGCTCCTGGAAGGCGGCAATCTTCACATCCTTCATCTTATCGGTTTCGTTAGGCTGGGTCACATACAGACGGCGGGGGATGATGGTGGGATCGTATTCCGTATTCCAAGGAATATAGGCGCTGCCAATCTTGGGAATACCGCCACGACGGGCCGTCACAAACTGCTCAACCGGCTGATACATGAAGTGCAGGTACTGCTGGATGTATACTTTCTCCAGGTCGTCGGCGTGGTTGCCGGTGAGCTGGTAGTCGGCGCTGGCCAGCATGTCGTCAATCATGTCATCGGTGATGGCGATGATTTCGTCACCATCGATGTCGGAGGTGTGGTCTTTGTCGATATAAGGAATCTGGTTCAGCGTAGCGTACGTGTTGTACTCGATGGCGGAATCACGGACACCTTCTTCGAAGTACTGGGCAGCCGTCTTGGGAAGGGAAGCACCGGCGAGGCTGAGCTCGGCCAGGTATAGGTTAACCTCGGCGGCGGTCAGGCCCAGGCCATACCACGGAATACCGTTGTTGTAGCCCACATTCTGGGCCAGCTGGAGAGTACGTCCGGGTTTGGTAGGGAAGGTGTAGGCGCCGCAGCGGCCGCGGACCAGACGCTCGTTCTGGGAAG
>JAFVAU010000038.1 GCA_017480345.1 Bacteroidales bacterium | reverse complement strand
TCATCAGCGTGGATTTCCCCACGTTGGGGTTGCCGATGATATTGACAAAACCTGCTCTGTGTGCCATTATACGTATGCTCCCATCTTGAGGATGTTCACTTCACCTTCCGTGAGATAGCGCCAGTCGCTCTTCTTGAGGCCTTTCTTGGTAAGGCCGGCGAAGTACACGCGGTCCAGCGCCCTTACCTCATAGCCCAGGCTCTCGAAGATGCGGCGCACGATGCGGTTCTTGCCGGAGTGGATTTCGATGCCCAGCTGACGGTGGTCGTGGGCGTCGATGTATTCCAGTTCATCGGCCTGGACCACGCCGTCACTGAGTTCGATGCCTTCCAGGATTTTCTTCTGGTCTTCCTCGGAGAGTGGGGAGTCCAGCACCACCTGGTAAATCTTCTTCTTGTTGTAGGACGGGTGGGTGAGGCGCTCGGCCATTTCTCCGTCGTTGGTGAACATGAGCACGCCGGTGGTGTTCTTGTCCAGGCGGCCCACCGGGAACACGCGGGTGGGGCAGCCCTTCAGCAGGTCCATGACGGTCTTTTCCGCATGGGGGTCGCTGGCGGTGGTCACATAGCCCTTGGGCTTGTTCATCACGATGTACACCTTCTCTTCACCCTTCAGCCGCTGGCCGTTGAAGCGGATGTCGTCCGTGAGCACGTTCACTTTCACGCCCAGTTCCGTCACCACCTCTCCGTTCACGGTCACCACGCCGCTCTGGATGAGGGTGTCGGCCTCCCTGCGGGAGCACACGCCGGAATTGGCGATGAACTTGTTCAGGCGCACCACCTCCTGAATCTCGGTGGGGGCGGTGTCGTCGTCGCTGTAGCGGCCGTTCACCTGGGGCTTGCGGGAAAGCATGGCTTTCATGCCCTCGTCGGCCTGGCTGCGCTTGGCAAAGGGCTTGCGGGCGCCGGGCTTGGTGCCGTAAGCGGGCTTGGAGCCGAAGGACGGCTTGCCGTAACCGCTGCGGCGGGGTCTCTCGGAATCTCCTTCCTGGCGGGGTCCGCGTTTGGGGCCGAAGGAGGAGCGGCGCTCGCCATAGGCCGGGCGGTCTCCGTGCGCCGGACGGTCTCCATAGGCCGGGCGCTCGTTGCGGTTGGAGCGCTCTCCGCGGGACGGACGGTCTCCGTAGGAGGGACGCTCGCTGTGGTAGCGGCGGGCGGGGCGCTCGTCGCTGTCAAAACTGCGGCTGGTGCTGTAATCTACTTTTTCTGCTTGGCCTTCTGCGGGCCTGCGTACGATGCGTTGTCTCGTACCTCTTTTTTTGTCTTCCATAAATACACTACTATTAAAGCCGACTCACGTCGGGTTATTTCAGTTTAAAGATATACGTTATGGTTCCGGTCTGCAGGGCCGGAGCGCCTGCGCTCTGGTTGAAGTGCGCCTTGAGGGCTGCGCTGCGGGCTGCGTTCCACAGTGTCTTGTCCGTTACCGTGGTGCCTTCCGCGCCCGGGATGGCCTCCGTCACGGTGCCATACTGGTCCACCTTCACCTGCACCACCACAATGCCTTCCGTCTGGCTGTTGTAGCTGGGCTTGGGAAGGGTTCCCACCACATTGCGGCCTTTCACGTGCGCGTTGGCCGTGCCTTCGGTCTTGCCCTGCGGGGTGTTGCCGTCGGCCTGGCCGGCCTTGAAGCCTTCCGAAGCCTCGGAGGCGCTGTGCGGCGTGGTGGCCTTGTCCTCCTTCTTGGACATGCCGGGGAAGGAGGCGCGGGGGTCCAGCTTGGGCTCCTCGGGTTCCGGGGCGGGCACTTCCACGTCTCCGTGGGCGTCCGGCTTTGTTTCCGGCGTGGTGTTTGGGCGGTCGTTCACATGGGGGGATTCGGCCTTCTGCACCAGTTCCACGGGCTTGGTGCGGTCCACCGTCTCCGCCTGGGGCTGGCGGCCCGTCCGGGTGGGGGCGCGTTTCTCCTGCACCTGTTCCACCTCGAACTCGATGAGCAGCGGCGTGCGCTCCGGCGGCGGGGGATCCAGGTAGGTGAGCCCGCCGGTGAGGAGCACTCCCAGGCCCAGGGCATGGAAAAGCAGCGTAGCCACGATGCCGGTTACGTTGGAGCTTTTTTCCCGCTGGATTCTGGAGCGCTGGTAGGGCCGCATGTTCTTATTCGGGTTGGGTGGCCAGAATCACCTTGTAGTGATTCCGTTTGGCAATGTTCATGATCTGTACCACTTCACCCACCGGGACGCTCTGGTCACTGTAGATGGAGAAGGTGGGGTCTTCCTCGGAAGAGAGAAGGCCGATGAGCTCTTCTTCCACCACCTCGTAGGTGACGGGATTCTTTTCCCCGTTCACGTGGTAGGTGTAGGTGTTGTCTCCCCAGTCCTTGATGCTCACGCTCACCGTGGCCTTGGCGCTCACCTGGCCCGTGGATTTGGGCAGCAGGAGCTTCAGGGCGTTGGGGTTGATGAGCGTGGAGGTTACCAGGAAGAAGATCAGCAGCAGGAACACGATGTCCGTCATGCTGGACACCGAGAACTGCGCATCCACTTTGGTATTGCGTTTCAGGGCCATACGCTTACTCGTCTTCGCCGGGTTCGTTCAGGATGATGTCGATGAACTCCAGGGTGGAGCTTTCCATCTTGTACACCAGGTCGCTTACCTGGGAGGTGAGCCAGTTGTAGCCGAAGTAGGCGATGATACCCACGATGAGGCCGCCCACGGTGGTGAGCATGGCGGTGTAGATACCGTCGCTCAGCAGGGTGATGTCAATGTTGTTGCCGGCCTTGGACATGTTGAAGAAGGCCTTCACCATACCCAGCACGGTGCCCAGGAAACCGATCATGGGCGCGCCGCCGGCGATGGTGGCCAGCAGGGGCAGGCCCTTCTCCAGGCGGGCCACCTCTACGTTGCCGATGTTTTCAATGGCGCTCTGGATATCGGCCATGGGACGTCCCATCCGATGGATGCCGGTCTCGATCATGCGGGCCACGGGGTTGTCGTACTTGCCGCAGAGGGTGATGGCGCTCTGGGTCTTGCCTTCGTTCATGTAGTCACGGATGTCCTGCATGAAATGAGGGTCGATCTTGGAGGCGTTCTTGATCATCCACCACTTGCGGCCGATCAGGTAGATGGCCAGGAAACTGAGGGCCAGGAGCACCCACATCAGGGGGCCGCCCATGTTGAACATGGACCAGAGGCTGGTGCTCATCTGCGTGGGCTGGGTAGCCCCCGTGGAGAGCTGCTGTGCGGCAGCTTCCAGGGTGTCTGCTTGAAGGAGTTGGAATAACATATATCTTTGTTTTTTACAATTTTCCTATTAACCCGCAAAGATACAAAAAAAGTCCCTCTTTCACAAAGGGACCTTTTTCTTTCGGCCAATCGGGAGTGCCGCCAGAATGTGGGGAACTCAAGAGTATGCCCTAAGGTTGCCGAAGCCAAAGTCCCATAACAGGGTCGGCCAAAAAAGTTTTCCCTGCTTCCACGGAAAGAAGGCCCTTTTCCAGCAACGACTTCCTTGTAGCCACAGAAGATGCGGATGACCCCAGTTTGTATTTGCTGATGACCTCGGATGTAGAGAATCCGTCGTGAATGCCATTGGCCACAGCCATGAGAAATCGCATTTGTACCGGAGTAAGCGTCTCTGTCCTGCTCTCGAAAAGGGCCGTGTTCTGGACAATCAATTCTTCGATTCCGCTATTGACATCTTCATCCGTCACCTGCTCTCCGGAAAAGAGGAAAACATACCAACAAAGTTGTTGTACATAGGAAGAGTGAAAATCGACTGTCTGGCAAATCCGCTCTATCTGTTCCTCTGAAATGGACTTGCCGGCCGATGAAAATTTTTCCGAAATAAAGACTTTCCAATATGGAAGCGGGATTCGTTTTAGATAGATAATATCACCAAATTTATAGAAGGGCTTGGACTCCTCATCAAACAAGCCCTCCATCATGTGCTTCTTGCTGCCAAAAAGACAATAAGTAACCCTTCGCTGATTTTGCCATATACCTCTGAGCATCTTCTGAAAGGTCAGGGAATCGTCGAACAGTGCAATCTGCTGAAATTCATCTATACACACTACAATCTCTGCATTCTTTTTCTCCGCTATTCGCTGGGGAAGAGAGAGGATTGATTCCATTGGAGCCATCTCTTTGGATAGCCCAAAGTCCAGGTCCAGTTTGCTCTGCTGGTCCGGTGCCAAACGGATTCCTACATTGATCCGCTCCAGAAAAGATTTTACGTTTTCCCAGATATCCTCCACTGCAGAAGCGGTTTGCTTCAGAACCGCATTGGCCAGGATTCCACAAAAATCGGCCGGAGTCTTGGCCTTGAAGACATCCAGAAAGACAAACAGTTTCCCATCTTCTCTACTCTCGGCAATGACTTTTTTTACAAGCGAAGTCTTCCCCCACCTCCTGGGAGAGATGATAAAAGTATTGATTCCTGCGGCAAAATTGGCCGACAATCTGGCCGACTCCATTTCCCTGTCCGTGAAGGACAAACCTTCCACAGGCTTACCAAAAACAAATAATTGCTCCATTTCACATCCGTTTCTGCAAAAGTAAACAATTATTTAGTAAATTGCAACTTAGTAAATGGTTTTTTACTAATCTTCCGGTTACTCCTGGATACAATCCAATAAAAGACCGGCATGCAGAGCAATGAGATTAACAAAAGTATGGTTGATATCTTTCCCGGCAGCTATCGCACTTGCCGAATACCCCAAAGGACGTTTACTACTTTACTATTCTTCGGGAGCAAAAAGGTGGTTCATCGTTACATTGGCAGAGACGAGGCCTGAATGAGAATTCTGTTTCACTCCAAAGGTGGTTATCATCACCAGTTGAACGGCACTCTTGGTATTCGTTGCAGCTTTGAATATAGATAACTTGTTGCGGAGTCGTCCTTCGTATTCCTTGTCAATGACAAACTCGTCAATCGAGTACTTGGCTTCACAAATATCTACAACCCTGTCTCTCCTTTCAATAACCAAGTCTATCTGAGCGCCGTTTCCTTCATACTGCCCTTTCCATGAAGATGTGCTGGTAAGTACTCCGTTGATGCCGAGAGCCCGGCGGATTTGCCAAAGGTGGTCTTTGCAAACCTGCTCGAAAGAATATCCGGTCCACGCCGCTCTGGAGGGATTGTCCAGTGTCAGAGTCCAATAATGCTCGTCCGGGTTCATCTGCTCCTTGATAAATCTAAAATAAAACAGGGTGTAGTAGTCGCTCAACTGGTAAGTTATATCACTGTTTTTTTTGCCGAAACTGTTATATGCCCGGACAAACTCACAACGGACCAGATCTTTCAGTGCTTTTGTGAAGGCCCCGTTTTGGGGAACTTTCGCTTCGGCGCTGATTTCGTTCTGGGTCAATCCTGATTTCTTGCTTGCCAGTGCATTTATAATCTTTAAGTAAAGTTCAGACCTTCCGAACAGCGTTTCATAAAGTACCGAAAACTCATTCCAAAGCGGCCCCTTCTTTTTGAAAAAGATGTTGTCTATATTTGTTGAAAGGGGGATGGTTCCATCGAGTAATTTCAGGTAATAGGGGATTCCTCCCATTATCATGTATGTTTGGATGATATCGTACCGACTCCACTGGAATCCCCTCGATTCAAGGTATCTTTCGGTCTCATTGAGAGAAAAAGGCGTCAGGTATAAGCGCCTTGCAGCTCTGTTGAAAAGGCCACCCACGTCTTCAAGAAGATTTTTTGCAATCCAGGTTGTGGCTGAACCGCAAACAACCAGCATGAGGTTGTCCTGCTGGGCGCCCCACCCATTCCAAAAAGATTCGAATGCGGCGAGAAAATCACTCTTAGCAGTGTCCAACCACGGCAGTTCATCAATGAAGACTACTTTCTTCCTGCCCCTTGCATCGATGCCGATTAAAAGCTGTTTCAGCGCAGAGAAAGCTTCCAGCCAATCTTGTGGCGTTTTTTTCAACTGGAGTCCGTATTCTTGCAGAGCTAGTGAGAAGTTTTTCAGCTGAACTTTTTTGGGCTTTTTATATAACCCCGTAACCTTGAAGTCATACTTGTCGTCAAAAAATTCTTTGACGAGGAAAGTTTTTCCCACTCTGCGTCGTCCATAAATGATCACAAACTCAGATTCTTTTGAGTCGTAGTACTTCTGAAGGTTGGAAACTTCTTTCTCTCTGCCAATGAAAATGGATCTGTTCATATTGATTTTCTTTGATGCAAAGATAGCGATGTTAATTGAGAAAGCAAGGATTTTTTGTCTAAACGTCTGGTTTTTCCTTTTAATTTAGACTAAAAATCGCTTGGTTTGTTATATTTAATGTCTAAGACAGTGTGCCGACTGTCTGTTTTAGACAAAAAATCCGTTATATTTCTGGCGTATTCGGCCATCTTACAAGAACTGGTCTTATTATGAACTACGGGAATTCTACTGGAATCTAAATTATTCCAAGGACAAAAAAGTCCCTCTTTCACAAAGGGACTCACTCTTTGCCCGAACCGGGAAAGAAGAAAAATCAATCTGTTTTCTTTCTTTTGAACAAGTTGCCAACCTTCTTCCAGGAATTCCAGCCTTTGTCATCCAGATAGCAGCCAACGCCGAATAATAATCCGAATATGATGGCGCTGGTGACATACTCCCGAACGGAATGAACGTTCTTGAAAATCAAATCAAGCAGGAGATAGATAGCGGTGTATGAAACGGCCGCCACAACGGCTCTGATAAAATAGTTCTTCATATTGGCTCTCATTTTATCGGCATAAAGGTAAAACAAAAATACTCCTTTTCCAAATGGGCCAGGTGGGATTTCATGTGTACCACCTGGCCCGCCAAATAACGACTCTGAGCCTTGTATGGCATTATTTGCGGGCGCGGTGGGTAGTATAAAAACCCACCTGGCCCAAAACGCGCATTTTTTCGTACCTTTGCATGTATGAAAGTAGGCTTGTTCATTGACACCTGGTATCCGATGGTGGATGGTGTCATCAAGGTGGTGGACAATTATGCCCGCCGGCTGATGAAGTATTGTGACGTGGTGGTTTTCTGTCCGGATAGCGGTACATCGGAAAAGGCTCTGCCGTATCCGGTGGAGCAGTGTTTCTCCTTCCCTTTTTTCAATACGGATTACGCCGTTCCCGTATCGGCCCTGGATCCGGTGTTCGACACCAAACTGTTCGGAAGCGGAATAGACCTGGTGCATATCCATTCGCCTTTTACCGTAGGCATGGCCGGCTTGGCGTTTGCCAAACTCCATCAGCTGCCGGTGGTTGCCACCTTGCACAGCCAGTATCGGCAGGACTTTGAGCAGAACCTTCATTTAAAGCTGAGCACGTCCATTGCCATGGACGGCATCATGAAGGTGTTCAATGCCTGTGACGAGTGCTGGGCGGTGAACGGCGGCATCAAGGACCTGTATGAAAAAGAATACGGTCTCACGGCGCCCTGCAAGGTGCGTCTCAACGCCACGGACCACGTTCCGGTACCGGACCCTGCGGCGGCCGCCAGGGAGGTGAATGAGAAGTATGGAATTCCGGCCGATGCCACCGTCTTCCTCTTTGTGGGACGCATCAATTTCATCAAGAATATCGACTTCACCGTGCGCTCCCTTGCCCGGGCCAAGGAGTTGGGCCTGAAGAACTTCCGCATGCTCTTTGCCGGAAAGGGACAGGATGAGGACAAACTGGCCGCCCTGGTGCAGGAATTTGGCCTTACGCAGGAAGTGGTCATGTGCGGCCTCACGGACAAGCCCATGCTGGAGAAGTTGTACTCCCGCGCCTCGCTCTTCCTTTTCCCTTCCCTCTACGACGCCAATTCGCTGGTGCAGATAGAAGCCGCCTGCCAGGGCACGCCCGCCGTCTTCCTGAAAGGCGCCCGCACCGCCGCCACCGTCAAGCCCGGCGTCAACGGTTATCTGTCTGAAGCCTCGGAGGAAGCCTATGCCCGTACCATCCTGGACATCCTGGCCGATAAGGAAGGCTATGAGCGCGTGTCGGCCGCCGCCCGGAAGGAACTCTACCTGAACTGGGACGATGTGGTTCGCGATGTCTATGCGGATTATCTCCGCCTTCTGGGGCAGAAGCAGGATTAAATCACCTCAATGTCACCCGCCGGAATCCAGCCCTGGCGGCCGTCTCCCAGCTCGATGTTGGTGTAGGAGCCCACGTTGTCCAGAATCTTGACGCGGGTGCCTTCGTGCAGGATGAAGAGGTCTTTGGCCCCATCGGCCGATGGCGAACTCTTGACGCTGGAAACGGGCCGCATCACGATGGCGCGGTCCTGCGCGAGGGCCTCCTGCCGCTGCCATCGGGCGAAGTCCCAGCCCAGGAAGGCGAGGATGAGGCAGGCGATGCCGGCAAAGAAGCCCAGCCTACGCCGTCCGGAGGTGCTGCCCAGCAGGTACAGCAGCGTACAGGCCACCGCAAGGGCCAAAAATACCAGCGAAAGGGCCGCCCAGGTATTGGAGGGCAGCAGGTAGCACAGGGCATGTCCCCACTGCTCGAAGAAAATCTCCGGCACCTCCTCTATCTTGTCCTGGGTAAGGCTGCGGGCATATTCCAGGTTGTAGCGTACATCTGCGTCGGACGGGTCCAGCTTGAGGGCGCGCTCATACCAGAGGATGGCCCGGGCCATTTCCTGGTTCTTGAAATACGCATTGCCCAGGTTGTAGTACAGTTCCTTGGACATGAGCCCGGTGGCTTGCACACCCTCCCAGTCTTTCAGGGCCTGGGGGTAGTCTCCGGCCGTATAGGCTTCCACGCCCGCCTTCCACAGGGAATCCGGGTAGTTCATGGGAGCGGCCTGCACGCCCATGGGCAGGGCCATCAGGAGCACAAGGGCCAGCACGGCGCCTTTGAGGGGTGTCTTTTTCATGGAAGAGTCGATGGCGGTAATGGTGGAGACGGCCTTCCCGTAATGTTCGTTCATGGCGTCGTGGCCGGCGTCGGGGGAGTAGCGGGCCTCTTCACAGGCATCCAGCAGGGCCACGAAGTCCGTCACGGTGCTTTCCGGAACGCCGCCGGCGCCAAGGGCGGCCGATATGTTCTCCTTGTTCTGGTCGGCCATGTCCATGGAGAGCTTGTCTCCCACGAAGCCCACCAGGGAGCGGTGCAGCTCCTCGTAGAAGGCCGTGTAGAGGTTCTTGTCCAGGAAATCCTTGGCCTGGGCCAGCCGTTTGAGCGCCTGGCGGGTGGCTTTGCGGTTGCGCGTCCCGGCCACATCGGCCCTTCTCTCCGCCACCTTGCGGAAGCCCAACCAGAAGCCCAGGCCTGTGAGGAGGATGAGGCCGATGCCCGCGAACCAGCCCTTGGAATATACCAGGAAGCCCTTGTCCGGGCTCAGGGAAGTCTTGGTGCGGATGAAGCGGATGTCCTGTCCCAGGTTCTTGACGCCCTTGCGGTCCACCACCAGGGTGTTGCTGGGGTCGGCGCTGCTGCCGCCCTGCGAAGAGGCGGATCGGGCCACGGCCAGGGGAAGGGCCGCCGTGGAGAGGGTCTGATACTTACGCTTGTTCACGTCATAGTAGCTGTAATGCACGGGGCCTATCTCGAAGGCACCCGGACTGCGCGGAATGAAGGGATACTCGAAGGTCTTGGACCCGGAGGTGCCGCTCTTGTCCGTATTCACGCTGGTCTTGACGTCATACACCTCGAAGTCCGGCGGGAAACTGAGCTTGGGCGCTTCCAGCAGGGCCACGTTGCCCTTTCCGGACACCGTTACCACCAGGGAGGCCGCGTCGTGCGTCTTCAGGGAATCCTTGCTCAGATGGGCCGATACCTTGAAATCTCCCACGCCGCCCCCAAAGGATGCCGGAGCGCCGGCGGGCAGGGCTTCCACATGCACCTTGGCCGCCTTGGTGGTCACGCGCTGGCGGATGGTCACATAGTCGGAGCCGAAGAAATCGTCAAAGACGGAGCCGGTGGAGCGGCGCTGCTGGATGTTCACCAGGCACACCACTTCGGCCGCCTCGATGGTCTGGTCTCCGGCCTTCTGCGGGATGATGACCCAGCGGCGGAGCACGGCGGAATTGTACATGGTTCCGTCCACCTGCTCCCGCTGGAACTCAATGTTGGAAGGGGATTCCACTTCCTGGCTCCAAAAGCCGTTAAAAGAGGGGAAACGGGCATTCTCAAAGCCCTGCAGGTTGGCGCGGTGATAAATCTTGAGGGTGGCGGTGACGGGTTCTCCCACTACCACGGAGTTGCGGCTCAGGCTAAGACGCATAAAGATATCGGCATTGGAAGAGGCCTGCGGACGGGCCTGCGAACCCTCGCTGCCGGAGGAGGTACCGGAGCTGCCTGCCGCGGCGGAAGAAGAGGAGGAACCGTCGTCCACTACCTGCACGGTGGTGGAGCGGGAGCGGATTTCATCGCCCTTTATCTTGGCTGTGGCGGCCGGAATGGTGAGGGTGCCGGTCTTGCGGGCCTGCAGGATGTAGGTGTAGGAGGTCTGGGAAGAACGGGTGGTTTTTCCGTTGATCATCTGGATGCTGGTGGAGGAGCCTTTCTGCGGGCCCCACACTACGGTGACGTCTTCCGGAGCGTCCCAGCGGAAATCCGAGGGGGCGTGCTCGCCTTCCACCACGAACACCAGGTTGAAACGCTCGGAGAGCTCCACGATGTTGTGAACCTCTACCCGGATGCTGCCCTGGGCCCATGCGGTCAGGCCCGTGAGGAGGGCGGCTATGATTGTAAACAGTCTTTTCATCTTCACTACCAATTCTTTTCCTTCCGGCGGGACTTGAGGGCATCGGCCTTCTTCTCCTCCACCTTTTCCTGGGTCTTCTTTTCCTTGTCCTGGATGGCCTGCAACAGCTGCTGGGCCTGCTGGGGACTCAACTGAGGCTGCTGCCCCGGCTGTTGCTGTTGCTGCTGATCCTGGTTCTGGTTTTGATCCTTATCCTTATCCT
>JAFVAU010000037.1 GCA_017480345.1 Bacteroidales bacterium | reverse complement strand
AGGGCCTGGCCATCCGCTGCAAGAAGCCTTCCGGCCTGAGGGAAGGCACCCGCCTGTACCGGAACATCAGCGCCGCCTTTGAGCGGCAGATCGAAGCCGGGAAGCCGGTGCGGGAAATGGACGTGCAGCTGTCCGTCTCCGTAAAGGATGGGGCCCTTACCGTTTCTGCCGTCACCGAGGACGGCCGGGAGGCCTCCGTGGTGCTGGAAGGCCCCTTCGACGAGGCGCACGACGCGGAAAGGATGATCCAGACCATCCGGGGCCAGCTGGCCAAAAGAAGCGGGCACTACGCCTTCCTGGAGCCCGCCGTGCAGGTGGAGGGCCCGGTTTCGTTCCTGGCGGCATCGGCCCTTAACGGCGCCCGGAGGGAGCTGGCGGCGCAGCTGGACGCCCTTCCGATTCACGCCCTCCCCCTCCGGCGCGGCGTAAAAGACCCCCACGGCACCTTCCGCCTGGAGTACGCCTCCGGCGGAGAACTCATGCGCAGCAAATACTGCATCCGTCACCAGCTAGGCCTCTGCCCCAAGCAGGGAAAGGTCAAAAAAGCGGAACCGCTCTTCCTCCTCAACGGGAAAGAGCGGCTCCGCCTGGACTTCCACTGCTCCGTCTGTGAAATGACGGTGAAAGCGTGAACTCCTATTTCCGGGCCAAAGGTCGCCTCCGGGCCAGGTGGGTTTTTATGTGAATCACCTAGCCCAATCAAAGTGCCACAAAAGTTATTCTTGGCATAAATCGGTGGGCCAGGTGGGCTACATGAAATCCCACCTGGCCCAGAAAAATGGGTTTCTTCTATTGAGGAAGATTATCATCAAGCCATTGCATTCTTTGGGTAAGGAATTGCTTCATGTACTCGACTTCATTTTGATAAGCACCCCAGATTGCATAGTTAGGCCACGTTTCTGTATACCACGTGCCCCATTTGTTGTTATTCTCTACAACTGAATACTTTAAGTGAGCCGCGTCAGCATTAATGTGGGAATATATATCATCCAAATGAGCATTGAAATAGTTAAACCGCTCCCGGACAAGTCCTACAAATGCGGGGTCTTCAAACATACGGTTAAACCAAGAGGCGCCCCGAATCCAGAATCCATCCGGAGTTTGATTCCCGTTGTAGTTAATATTCCCCAACGAGATATCAAAATCCCATAGCGGTCCCATTTTTAACTTCCCAGATGGAACAATGTTTACATAACAACTGGTGTACAGAACAGCGTCATTATTCTTTGTGATTTCATTAATTAAATACCAGTCAGCAAAACTTTCGATATCGATATGGTTCTTATATCCTGTTTCTTCATCTAGAAAGGAAGAGCTGAAAAGCGCATTCTCGGCAGTAGTCACATAATTCTTTACCCAATTATACTCTTCTGAATCATACTCAACATCAGGATCTTTAATACAGAACAATAGTCTGCTTGTCGTAAAATACACATCATCTGGATCGAGGCGGCTTGGTTGGTCAATCTCCATGACAAAACCATCCTTTGAACGAGTAGCCCTATCCTTGGCGACTTTGATCTGCTCGGTCAATTGGTAAGTTCCTGCATATCGACTATTAATAAATAATTCCACAAAATGCGAGCACGGAGTCCATTCCAGACAACTCAGTTCACCCATATAGAACGCCGTACTGGTACGAATGGAAGTTTTGTCACTATAGTTTGCCAACAAAACCCATTGTTTCCCGTTCGACTCTCCAAACAACTGCTTTTTCTCACTAAACTTCAGCCTATATGGCTTCTTGGGCATACTCCAAGTTGAATTGCCCCGTCCTCGAATCTGAACATCTTGCAGAGGCAAGTCATATTTCCCCTTTTCATAATCAATAATCTCTATCTTCGCATTCAGATAGTTGTCTTTAGATACAATAGGTGCATCATTCTCTGTATAGACATTCATTACAGGCAATCCGGTAAAAGCCGTTACGCCTACTTCATACGAATCCAAAACCTCTTCTGTTTCCTCATCAACAACATTATAAACTACAGCTCGAGAAAAATCTGTCACTCCGTTAATATCTACCTCGGGGGCATCCGCAAAAACTAGCTTTCCATTCCCCTCAAAAACAATATTCGGTCTCAGTTCCTTCGCTTCCACAAGATGAGGAATACGCCCACTGATATTGGTCCCGCTTACTTCACAAATAAGGTCTTCCTGCAAAATCCTCGGATTCTCACTCGCCAGAAAAGAGAATGACAAAATAGAGCCCACGCTTAGCGAGACATTCACAGCCGATGAGGATATCTGTACAATACTGCCATTTTGTGCTGGCACATTCAGTACAAGGCCCAACCTGTCATCGTATGTTTTCTTTTCTCTAAGATCCGTTATATAAGCCCGATATTGTCCCACCAACTTGTGATTCTCTGCATCGTACATCTGCTCCACTTTAGCAAGTTTAATATGACTCGGTTTTGTCACATACCCGGCTTTCGTATTCTCTCCCAGATAATCCAATTCAATCTCACAGGACTCAGAGGACAGATTGTAATTAAACGTCGCCTCGGAAGGGCTCACTCTAAAATCAATCGTTGCAGTTTTCCCTCTTCCCATCTTAACCGATGAACTGGAGATAATGCTGATACTGGTTGGATAAATCTGATTGATAGATGCAATCTGTTCTTTGATGGTGGCGATTTGCGACTCGTCATCACTCAAGCGATTTAGGGATTCATCGAATTTCCCCTCTGAAACACAGGAAAAGACAAGGACGGCACCAAGAAGGATACCGAGAATCCGAACTAACGTCAGGGTCTTTTTCATACACCTTATGCACGGATGGCCCCTTTCCGTTATTGCTATTGATATGCAAAAGTGTGGAGCCGTTTCGACACCACCTTAATGAGGTTCTGGGAGGACCTGGGAGAATGGATACGACCGATACTCCACACTCGACTATAATGAACAGGGCATATACCCAGATTCAAACCACAGCCGAGCGGAGTGTCTTTCCATTGTCTCTCCCACGAAATTTCCCAGATTTCATTAAGGACAATGCGAAAACACTTTCGCTAATATGTCAACTGCTTAATGCAGTGTCACAAAGTTATATCTTTTTTCGATTACCGCAAAATAGACGTCATTTGCCGCGTCAACAGAAAAAAAGGCCGATTTCTTATAAAATGGCAAAGAAATCGGCCTGTGAGGGATGTCTGGCTGTAGAGGTGACAGCAGCCTACAATTCCAAGGAAAGGAGTTCCTCCCCCAGCTGGTGAAGGGCCTTCTCAATTTTGGCCACGGTGGCGGGACGGGGAGTGCTGAGGCCGTTGGCATAGTGCCAGAGTTGTTTCTGGTTAATACCGGTGAGTCTCTCCAGGGCCGACTTGGTGAAAATTTTGCAGTACATCTGAAGGAAGGAACGGGTGTCCATCCTGAATACGATTTCATACTCTCCCTGCAATTCTTCCGGAACGGGATAGCCATCCTCTATACAGGCCTCCTTCAAAACAACCAGGCCTTCCTCCAGGTCCTTTTTTACCTCATCCAGCGTATCTCCAATTCCGCCAACACCATCTATCTCTTCCACGTACGCCCCATAATTATGTTCTGCTTTTTCAATAACTGCGTGCAGTGTTACCATATAATTGCTTATTTAATATTGGCCTGTCTCAATATGGCTCTATATAATCCTTCCGGCATATCTTTACTTTCCTTTCCAGATACCGGTATGGATCTGGCTCCCTTCTTGACAAATACTCTATGGCTTCCCCTGACTCTGTCCATATGCCACCCGTTCATTTGCAGAAGGAGGATAACTTCCCTAACTTTCTTGCCCATGCAAAAGTAACTAAATTTCTATTATTCTGCAAATATTTCGGACTAAATCAGCTCCAGTACCAGTTCTACGTCTCCCAGGCCCACCTGCTGGCCGTTGTATTTTTCTATGTAGGAGCGGGTGAGGTTGCCGCGCCAGACAATGTCGTCACGGGTTCTGAGGGGAATATCAATATCAAAGCCATAGCTCTTGGAATTGTACTTCACCGTGGCGCTGCATTTCCAGGACGTCTGGGTGCCGCCGTCGTCTTCCACAATCATGAGGGCGGCCGATGACAACTGCTGTGTCCACTCGGAAACCAGCACGGCATTGAAAGTCAAGTCCTGACCCACCTCCGCACGGCGCACCACCATGAGGAAATCCGTGATGGAGGGCTCGTACAGCCGAAGCTCCGCCTCCGTGGAAGCCGTAAAATCCTCCACGGCACCTATTTTGACCCAGAACTCGCTGGCCCCGGCAAACCAGGAATCGAACTGACGCTTGGCCTTGAACGTGCGGAGGACCAGGGTCTTGATGTCGGTGTCGGCCTTGGAAACCACCAGGTCTCCCGCGCCCTGTCCCCAGGAAGGGTCTTCCCGGCGGAGCATCTCCAGCGTCTTGTACTCCGCATCCGAATTCCGGTTCACCACCCATACGGGCTGCTCCTGCGCCATCTCTTCCGTCACCAGCACCTTGGTCACCTTCCCGTCCGGGCCCAGCGAATAGCCCTCGTTGGAGCCCACGTCCCCGCCGGGGTCGAAAGTAACCACCGGGAAAGAGTCCCCGTCCCAGGCCTCCGAGAAAGGCCAGTAAATCTGGACGTCGGAGCTCTCCAGGGCCTCCAGCCAGGCTTCCGGGTCTTCCAGGATGCCATCGGCCTTGGTGGAGAGGGCGGCCTCCCGGAGCAGTTCCCGAAGGGGGCGGCGATAGCCGTCGGCCTTGGTGGAAGCCTTGTCTCCAACTCCGGCTCCCGGCTCTGAAAAGAGCTCTTGCATACGGTATTCCTCATCATAGCCGTTGGTGGCCGATGCCCGCGCCGCATCATAGACCTCTTCCAACTGCTCGCTCTCGAGGGGAAGGACAGAGAGCAGGCGGGCCACATCTTCCAGCAGGACGGCGGGCTGGGAGGAAGAATCCTCTTCCTCTACGGGGGTAACGATCACTTTCTCGCAGCCGCCCAGGAGCCCTGCCATGGCAAGAGCGGCCATCCCAAAAAAGAAAAACTTGTTCTTCATTTTGCATTGCCCGGAATTTGGCTCCGGTTCCTTTCTGCAAAGTACCGAATACTTATCCGTGTAAAAAAGTGTTACACGGATAAAATTAAAATATGCATCAGAAGGTATTAGAAGGCCGATTTCCGGAAGCCAACAAAGCGATCTTTGTCAAAAAAATCCTTCATTTGGCGCACAGGGGAAAATCCGGCGGAGGCAAAAAGCTCCGCAGTGGGAGCTCCCAGGGTCTCGTTGATCTCCACCAGGCCCGTTCCTCCGGGGACGAGCAACCGGCTGCTCCAGGCCGCCACGGCCCGGTAGAAAAGCAGGGGGTCCGAATCCGGGACAAAGAGGGCCAGCGATGGCTCATAGTCCAGCACGTTGGGCCGCATCCAGACCTTCTCCCTTTCCAGGATATAGGGCGGATTGGACACAACCAGATCAAAGGGGCCGAAGGAAAAAGGCTGCTCCGGAGCCAGGACATCGGCCTGTACAAAGACGGGGGCCTGAGCGCCAGCCTCCAAGGGGAATTCCTGGCCACGGGCCACCTGAAGGGCTTCCTGCGAGATGTCCGCCCCCACGACGGAAGTTCCGGGCACTTCCAGGGCCAGGGACCAGGCAATGCAGCCGGAGCCCGTGCAGAGGTCCAGCACCCGCGCCCCGCGGGGCAGGCCCCGAAGGATTTCTACCGCAGCCGTAACCAGCTGCTCCGTCTCCGGCCGGGGGATGAGGACGGCGGGGGATACGCGGAAACGTCGGCCCAAAAAATCGGAAAAGCCCAGGACATACTGGACAGGCTCTCCCTTTTTCAGGCGCTCAAGGGCATCCCAAAGGGACGGCAGGCGACCAGCAGGAATCTCGTAGGACGGCTCCAGGATGGGAGTATGGCGCTGCACGCCCAGCTGCGCCTCGCAGAGCATCAGAAGCAGCGAGCGCGCCTCTCTGACGGGGTACAGCGGTTCCAAGGCAGCCGTCCCCTCTTTCAGGAAAGCCGTCAGGAGCATCTTACTCTACGAATTTTCGATGATGGTGGTGAGGAAGTCCGTGATGGACTGGCCGGAAGTGCGGATCATCTTGGGCACCAGCGAGGCGTTGGTCATGCCCGGGATAATGTTCGCTTCCAGGAAGTACAGGCCGTCTTCGGCAGACAGGTAATCCATTCTCACCAGGCCCTTGCAGCCCAGGTAACGGTATATCCGTTTGCTGGTCTCCTGCACCAGGGAGGTGAGCTCCCCGGACACGGGAGCCGGGCAGATTTCCTGGCTGAGGCCGTTGTACTTGGCATCGTAGTCGAACCAGCCAGTCTGGGACACAATCTCGATGATGGGGAGGGCCTTAATCTCCTTTCCGTCCCGATACACGCCGCAGGTGAGCTCATGCTGCGACTTGACGGCTTTCTCCACAATCACCAGCTCGCCTTCCGTGAAAGCGAAACGGATGGCGGCCGGCAGGTCTTCCGCCTTCTCCACCTTGGTGATGCCGAAGCTGGAGCCGCCGCGGGTGGGCTTCACAAAGAGGGGAAGACCCAACTTTTCAATGGTGGCCGATGAAAAGGCGTCGATGTCGTCTCCAATGTGGATGACGGCGTCCGGAGCCATCTTCACAAGATTCTGCCCGCGGAGGTAGCTCTTGCAGGCATATTTGTCGAAGGCCACCGTGGTCACGAAAGCGCTGCAGGTGGAATGGGGGATGCCCAGCATCTCGAAATAGCCTTGCAGCAGGCCCGTCTCTCCGGGGGCGCCGTGCTGCATGATATAGGCAAAGTCAAACTTGATCTTCTCTCCCAGGACGATGACGGAGAAGTCCGACTTGTCCACCACCGGCCGGGCTCCTTCCGGGAACGCCTGCCGCATGGAATTGGCCTTTCTCATGGCCACCAGATGCCACTGGCCGAAGCGCGCAAACACCTCATATACATCATACTGGAACTCGTCTATGCGGGAGGCGGTGAATTCTCCGCTCCGGCAAGAGACTTCCCACTCGGAAGAGTCGCTTCCGTAAATGACGGCTATCGATTGATACTTTGCCATTATTCGAAATAATAGTTTTCCAAATCCGTTATCTCCGGCGTCACATTCTCACCGGCAGTATTGCAATAAGAGCCCTTGAGGGCATCCGGGAACACGTCCCCCTCCGAAACACCCAGCGTACCGTCCTTGAGCACTTTCTGCATCCAGAGGCCCCAGATGGGAAGGGCCATGTTGGCACCCTGTCCCAGGTTGGTGCTGGTGAAGTGGACATAGCGGTCTTCCGCTCCCACCCATACACCGGCGGTGATGGAGGGCGTATAGCCTATGAACCAGCCGTCGGAGTTGTCGTTGGTGGTGCCCGTCTTGCCGGCTATCTCTCCCTTGAGCCCGTAGCGGAAACGCAGGCGCGCACCGGTGCCTCCGGCATCCACCACTGCGCGCATCATCTGAATCATGGCGCCGGTGGCCCGCTGCGAGAGGGCTTCCCGCTTGCGGTCGCTGAACTGGCTGAGCACATTCCCGTCGCTGTCCTCGATGCGGGTGACAAAGATGGGAGAGGTATAGGTTCCGCCCGAAGGGTAGGTGTTGTAGGCGGTAACCATGTCGTAGACGGAAAGGTCTGCCGATCCCACGCAGAGCGACGCCACCGGGTCCACGAAGCCGGTAATGCCCATCTTCCGCATCATGGAAACCATGGACGGGGCGCCCAATTCCTTCATCAGATAGGCCGATACGGAGTTGGAGCTGTGGGCCAGGCCCCAAGTAAGGTCTACCATGGTGCCGTCGGCATGGGTATCCTGGGGAGACCAGGTTTCTCCGTCGTTATTCACCACAATGACCACGGGGGCGTTGAGCACAGGGTCGCAGGGAGTCATGCCGGACTCCATGGCCTCCGTATAGATGAAGGGCTTGATGGTGGAACCCACCTGACGCTTGCCCTGGCGGACATTGTCATACTTGAAGTAGCGGTAGTCCGGACCTCCCACATAGGCCCTTACGTGCCCCGTTCCCGGCTGGATGGCCATGAAGGCCGCCCGGAAGAAGGACTTGTAGTAGCGGATGGAATCGTCCGGAGTGAGGGTGGTGTCCCGGTAGCCGGGCTTCTCCCAGGTAAACACGCGCATCCTCACCGGCTTGGAGAAGGAGGCCTCTATCTCCGCCTCCGAGTGGCCGGAGGCTCTCATCATGCGGGTGCGGTCGCTCCAGCGGCGGGCCTGCTTCATGGTGGTTTCTATGACGGACTTGTCCGTGTCTGTAGTGAAGGGAGGGTTGCGGCGGTTCTTGAGTTCCTTCCAGAAAGCGGGCTGGAGGTCTTTTCCCAGATGCTCTGCGATGGCTTCCTCCGCATAACGCTGCATCTTGTAATTGATGGTGGTGTAGATGCGCAGGCCGTCCACCTCCAGGTCGTAGGGGCTTCCGTCGCTCTTGTAGTTCTTGTTGAGCCAGCCGTACAGGGGGTCATCGGCCCAAAGGGTGGAATCTGCCTGATAATCCTCCGGATAAAGGTAGGAGGAACGCTTGGGCTTGGAGGCGTTCATGGTGCGGCGGAGCATGTCCCGGAAGTACGGTCCCACACCGGTGGTACGGTCTCCCTGACGCACTTGCAGCACGATGGGAAGGGCCTGCAGGGAGTCCCGCTGGGCCTTGGTGAGGTATTTCATGGAGCACATGCGGTCCAGCACCAGGTTGCGGCGGCGCAGGGCGTTCTCCGGATTGATGGCGGGGTTGTAACGGGTGGGCTTGTTCACCATGCCCACCAGCACGGCGCTCTCTTCCGTAAGGAGGTCTGCGGGCTGTTTCCCGAAGAACTGGAAGGCGGCGCTGGAAATGCCGTAGGAGTTGGAACCGAAGAAGATGGCGTTGAGGTACATGTCCACAATCTCTTCCTTGGTGTAGTTTTTCTCCAGCTTGATGGCGGTGATCCACTCTTTGAGCTTGATCCAGACCATCTTCACCTTGCCCACACGCTCTCCGCGGGGGTAGAGGGTCTTGGCCAGCTGCTGGGTGATGGTGGAACCGCCGCCCTGGGACGAATCCCGGGACAGGAGGGTTTTGAAAAGCACGCGGCCCAGGGACTGGATGTCCACGCCGGAGTGCTTGTAGAAGCGCTTGTCTTCCGTGGCCACGGTGGCCTGCACCAGGGAAGGCGCCAGGTCTTCATAGGCTACGAAGGTGCGGTTCTCTATATGATAAGTGGTGAGGATTTCCCCCTCCTGGGCAATCACCTGGGTGGCCAGCTTGGTGTCCGGGTTTTCCAGCTGCTCGATGGAGGGGATATCCGCAAAGGCCCAAACGATACAAAGCAGGAGCAGGAGAGCCGCGAAGGGAGCGGTCAGAAGAATCCAGTACCACTTGATGATTTTTTTCTTCTTTTCGTCTGTCATTCGGTCAAAATTTCTTCTACGCGCAAGACCTTAGGTCTTGGCCAAAATTCAATTTACAAAATTAGTGAGAAAATTTGGATAATTCCCGCAATTCTGCTTTACTTTGCAGAAAATTTGATTTTATGGCGGGTTCGAATTTAGTCATTGTTGAGTCTCCCGGAAAGGTAAAGACCATCCAGCAGTATTTAGGGAAAGATTATCTGGTGAAGGCCTCCATCGGCCACATCCGGGACTTGGAAGAGCATAAGCTGGGCGTGGATGTGGAAAACGGCTTCCAGCCGGAGTACGTGGTGCCCGCCGACAAGAAGAAAGTGGTGGCGGAGCTCACCAAGCTGGCCAGGGAGGCCGATACGGTCTGGCTGGCCTCCGATGAGGACCGGGAGGGGGAAGCCATCTCCTGGCATCTGCTGGAAACACTCAAGCTGCCGGCCGGGAAAACCCGCCGCATCGTCTTCCACGAAATCACCAAGAGCGCCATCCTGGAGGCCATCGAGCACCCCCGGGGCATCGACATGAACCTGGTGAACGCCCAACAGGCCCGCCGCGTGCTGGACCGTCTGGTGGGTTTTGAACTCTCCCCCATCCTGTGGCGCAAGATCCAGCCCAAGCTCAGCGCCGGCCGCGTGCAGAGCGTGGCCCTTCGCCTGATTGTGGACCGCGAGAAGGAAATCATGGCCTTTGAGCCGGCACCCTATTACCGGGTAGAGGCCCTCTTCCGTCCGGAAGGGGTGGATACCGCCGTCAAGGCAACCCTGGACACGCGTTTCTCCTCCGAGGAGGAAGCCCGGAAGTTCCTGGAAGACAGCATCGGAGCCGGCTACAGCATTGCATCGGCCGAAAAGAAAGAAGGCGTGAGGGTGCCGTCGGCCCCCTTCACCACCTCCACCCTGCAGCAGGAAGCCGCCCGGAAGCTCCACTTCCCCGTTTCCACCACCATGCGGGTGGCCCAGACCCTCTACGAAAGGGGTCTTATCACCTACATGAGAACAGACTCCACCAACCTGTCCGGCCTGGCCCTGGCCACCGCCAAACAGTATATCGTGGAGAATTTTGGAGAAGCGTATCTCCATACCCGCCAGTACCGCACCAAGTCCAAGGGCGCCCAGGAGGCCCACGAAGCCATCCGTCCCACCTACATCTCCAACGCGGAAATTGAGGGGACGCCCCAGGAAAAGAAACTCTACGAGCTCATCTGGAAGCGCACCGTAGCCTCCCAGATGGCCGAAAGCCGCGTGATGAACACCACCCTCAAGGTGGCTTCCGACAAGCGGCCGGAGCTCTACGGCATCCAGTCGGTGGAAATCCTCTTCGACGGCTTCATGAAGGTGTACCTGGAAGGCCGCGACGAAGAGCCGGAGGCCGATGAGCAGGTGGTGCTGCCCGCCCTCAGGAAGGGAGACCGCATGTACGAGGAAGGCGTGAGCGCGCTCTGCAAATTCACCGCGCCCCCCTTCCGTTATTCCGAAGCCACGCTGGTGAAGAAGCTGGAAGAGCTGGGAATCGGCCGGCCTTCCACCTATGCCGCCACGGTGGACACCCTCACCCGCGGACGCGGCTATGCCGTCAAGGGAGACAAGGAGGGAAAGAGTTTCAAGGTGAGCAACTTGAGCCTCAAGAACGGTGTCATCAAAAGCAGCCAGAAGACGGAGGTGGTGGGGGCCGAGAAAGGCAAGCTCCTGCCTCAGGAGATAGGCCTCATCGTGACGGACTATCTGGTCAAGAATTTTGCCGATATCCTGGATTACGACTTCACCGCCAACGTAGAGGCCGACTTTGATCAGGTGGCCGAAGGAAAGAAGGAGTGGAACCAGGTCATCGCCTCCTTCTACTCCCCCTTCCACCACCAGGTGGACGAGGTCCTGCAAGACCGGAACTACACCAAGGTTACCCGCGAACTGGGCACGGCGCCCGACGGGGACAAGGTGATAGCCGCTTTCGGAAAATTCGGCCCTTATGTCCAGAAGGGAGAAGGGGAACGGCGCCAGAGCGCCTCGCTGGCAAAAGGCCAGCTCATCGAGACGCTCACGCTCCAGGATGCCTTGAAACTCCTGGAACTGCCCCGCGTGGTGGGACAGCTGGAAGGCGTGGACGTGGTGGCCACCCGCGGCCGCTTCGGCCCCTATCTCAAGTACGGGGATAAAAATGTGAAACTTCCTCGCGGAAAAGACCCGCTCCGCATTACGCTGGAGGAATGTGAAACCCTCATTAAAGAGTCTTCTGAGGCCAAACCGGCCCAGACCACGATTGCCGAATTCGGGGACATCAAAGTGCTTGAAGGGCGCTATGGACCATACATTAAGCAGGGTGCTTCCAACTTCAAAATTCCCAAAGGGACAGACCCTCAGAAATTGACAGAGGCTGATTGTCAGGCGATTATTGCGCAGGGGGCTCCCACAAAAAAATCTTACGCAAGGCGTAAAAAATAAGAATTTTTGCGTAAATTTGCCGCGGTTAGTTTAAAACTGTAAGCAAATGGCCAGTTATCACATTGACGAGATAGACCAGAAAATCCTGTCTTTCCTCGTAAAGAACGCCCGCATGCCCTTCCTGGAGATTGCCCGCGAGTGCGGCGTTTCCGGCGCAGCCATCCATCAGCGCTTCAAAAGGCTGGAAGCGAACGGCGTCATCACCGGTTCCCGGCTCCAGGTCAAGCCCCAGGCCCTGGGCCTGAATGTTTGCGCTTACGTGAGCATCTCCCTTTCGGAATCCACCAAGTATCCGGAAGTCATCGCCAATCTGAAAAAGATTCCCGAAATTGTGGAGTGTCATTTCGTAACCGGCAAATACGCCATCCTGGCCAAACTCTACTGCCTGGACAACGACCACCTGATGGAAGTGCTTCTGAACACCATCCAGAAGATTCCCTACATCCAGTCTACGGACACCATGATTTCCCTGGACGAACCCATCGAGCGCCAAGTGTGGGTGAAAGATTTCAAGTCTACTTCCTACTCCGGGAGAGACTGAAAACAGCCTCGGCCAGAATCAAGTCTTCCGGCGTGGTAATTTTGATATTGAGCCTCTCGCCTTCCACGAAGGTGAGAGGTATTCCGTATTTCCGGGCCACGGAAGCGTCGTCCGTAAAAAGGGTGTCAAAACCCTGGGTATAGGCCTTCTTGAGCAGTTCGCTGTAGAAAATCTGCGGCGTCTGGGCTCCGTAGATGCGGCTGCGGTCCACCTCCTCCGGTGCAGGGGAAAGGGTGCCGTCGGCCCTTTTTTCCAACACCTTCAGGGTGTCCGTGACCGGCATCACCGGCACCACGGCAGGATGTGCCTGCGCCAAATTGAACAGTTCGCGTATCCTTTGGGCCGACAGGAAGGGACGCACGCCGTCATGAACCGCCACGATGGCGCCGTCAGGGACGTGCTCCAAGGCGTTTTGGACGGAATGGAAACGCGTGAAACCGCCCGCCACCAGATGTTGCGGACAATGGAAACTTTCCCTCACGCAGTAGTCCCTCCAAGTCCCTATGTGGGAAGAAGGAAGCACCGTTATCACCTGCACATCCGGGCAGGCTTCCAGGAAACGCTCTATGGTAAGGCGCAGGATAGGCTTCCCCTGGACTTCCAGGAACTGTTTGGGAAGGGCGCCGCCCATCCGGGTTCCGCTGCCCCCTGCCGTAACCACCAGATATTTTTTTCTGTCCATCGCAAAAACTTTACGCGAATATAAGGATTTTTTCGTAACTTTGGAGAATAATTGCCAGAAACAGAAATTTACAAATATGGGA
>JAFVAU010000036.1 GCA_017480345.1 Bacteroidales bacterium | reverse complement strand
TTCCATTACGGACGGCCAGATTTACCTGGAGCAGAGTCTGTTCAACCAGGGTGTGCGGCCGGCCATCAACGTGGGTATCTCCGTGTCCCGTGTGGGCGGCAGCGCCCAGGTGAAGTCCATGAAGAAGGTAGCGGGAACCCTCAAGATAGACCAGGCCCAATGGGCCGAGCTGGAGGCTTTCTCCAAGTTCTCCTCCGACGTGGACAAGGTGACGGAAATGGCCCTGGACAAGGGCCGGAAGAACAACCAACTCCTGATTCAGCCTCAGTACAGCCCCATGCCCATGGGCGAGCAGGTGGCCATCCTCTACTGCGGCACCAAGGGCCTCATGCGGGACATCGCCATCGCCCAGGTGCCCGCCTTCCAGGAAGCCTTCCTGGACCGCCTTCGCGCCACCCACAAGGCCGATGTCCTGGACCCTCTGGGTGCCGGAACCCTCACCCCTGAAATTGAAAAAAACCTCACTGAAACCGCTGAGTCGGTGATTCTCAGTCTGAAATAATGCCAACACTGAAGGAAATAAAGGGACGGATTGCGTCCGTGCGGAACACGCTCAAGATTACATCGGCCATGAAGCTGGTGGCGTCGGCCAAACTCCGCAAGGCGCAGAAGGCCATCGAGAACATGCGGCCGTACGAGGAGCAGTTGCAGGCCATTCTGGCTTCCCTGCAGGGAGGGATGGCCGATCAGGTCGGGGGTGACGTTTCCGTCATGCCCGGCCCCGACCGGGCATCTGGTTCCGACCGGGCATCCGGCCCCTGCGCCATTGTGGCCATTGCGTCCAACTCTTCGCTTTGCGGCGGCTTCAATGCGGCGGCCGTGGCCAAGGTGCGGGAGGTGCGCCGGGAGGGCGACGTGGTGTATGCCGTGGGCCGGAAAATGGCCGATGCCATGCGCCGCGACGGTTTCCCCAGCCCCGAAGACCTGAACGCCCTGGTGGAGCACCCGGCCTTCGCCCCGGCGGCGGACTTGGTGGAATCCCTTTCCCAGCAGTGGGAGGAGGGCAAGGTGGCCCAAGTGCTGCTGGTATACAACCACTTTGTCTCCACCGCCCGGCAGGTGCCCGTGGTGGAGGTGCTGCTGGGGGAGATGGCCGATCAGGTCGGCCATGACGTCTCTGTCATGCCCGGCACCGACCGGGCATCTGCCCCCGACCTCATCGTAGAGCCCTCCCGGAAGGAAATGCTGAAGCTGCTTCTTCCCAAGACCCGAAAACTGAAACTCTACGCCGCCCTGTTGGACAGCGTTGCGGCGGAGCACGCAGCCCGTACCGTGGCCATGCAGACGGCCACGGACAACGGCGAGAACCTCCTGCAGGAGCTCACCCTCCAGTACAACAAGGGCCGCCAGCAGAAGATTACCTCCGAAATCCTGGACCTGGCCGGCGGCCAGGCCGAAAACTAACCACATTATGAACGTAAAAGAAGACCTTCTTCAACCGCTGGGCACTTTCAAATTCTGGAAGGAGCTGGTAATCATGACTTTAGCCATGCTCATCGCCGCGGCGGCCGTGTACTATTTCCTCCTGCCCAGCAACCTGGTTATCGGCTCCATTACGGGTCTGTCCATGGTCATCTCCGGCCTCTTCGGCCTGGTGGGAATCACCGTCAAAGTGTCCGTCGTGGTCACCGTGATCAACGCCATCCTCCTTATCATGGCCTGGTTCCTGATCGGCCACGAATTTGGTGCCAAGACGGTGTATACCGCCCTCATCCTGGGCCCCTTCATTGAATTCTGGGAGAAGGTTTTCCCCGTGGAGCGTATCATGGAGCCCGGTGCCACGTCCCTGATGGGAGACGTCTGGTTCGACCTCCTGTGCTTCGTCCTTATCCTGAGCGCGTCGCAGACCATCCTGTTCAACATCAACGCCTCCACCGGCGGCCTGGACATCCTGGCCAAGATTGTGAACAAGTACCTGCACTTCGACATTGGCACTTCCGTGTCGGTGGCGGGCGCCCTCATCTGCTGCACGGCCTTTGCCATCAACCCCTTCCGCATGGTGGTGGTGGGCCTGATTGGCACCTGGATTAACGGTCTGGCGCTGGATTATTTCACGGCCGGCCTGAACCGCCGCAAGCGGGTGTGCATCATCTCTTCCCGCTACGAGGAAATCCGCAAGTACATCATTGAGGACCTGCAGCGCGGCTGTTCCCTGTACAATGTGACGGGCGGCTACAACGGCCATCAAAACGTGGAAATCCAGGCCCTCCTCACCCAGGATGAGTTTGCCAACCTGATGGATTACCTCAAGCAGAACGACATCCACGGCTTCATCACGGCCGGCAACGTGAGCGAAATTTACGGAGACTGGAACCAGAAAAAACGGAAAAAGAAAAAAAATCAGTGAAAATTTGGACCCCGCGCCGTTTTTGGCACGGTATTGGAATAATGTGGTATCAGACATAAATATTGATACCTTACTATAATAACCCGCTGCCAATTGTGAAATTCGCAAGCGGGTTTCTTCTTTTTTAGTATCTTTGTGGAATCATGGCAAAAGCAGTAGTATTCGATATCGGCGGGGTTCTGATTGAACTCAATATGGAACGGTGCATCCGGGGCTTCCGGGAAATCCTGGGCTTCGAGCGCATCACCGAACTTCTGGACCCGTATCACCAGAAGGGCATTTACGGGGATATGGAAGAGGGAATCCTCAGTGCAGACGATTTCCGTTCCCAAGTTCTGGTCGATTCCCGCCCCGGCTGCGTCCCCTCGGACGTGGACCGAGCCATGAAGTGCCTCCTGGACCGGGTGAATCCCGAGGCTCCGGCCCTGATTGCCCGCCTGAGAGGCCGATACCCCTTCTACCTGCTCTCCAACAACAATCCCATCTCCATGCCCTTCTGCCTGCAGGCGCTCAAGGATGCCGGGGTGGATCCTGAGGAAACGTTTGCCGATCAGTTCATCTCCTGCGAGATGAAGATGCTCAAGCCATCGGCCGCTTTCTACCGGGAGGCTGTTCGCCGGGTGGGCCTTCCTGCCGGGGAGATCGTGTTCATTGACGACAACCTGGCCAATGTGGACGGGGCCCGGGCCGTGGGACTGGACGCCCGCTATTATGCTCCCGGAAGCAGTCTTCAGGAGCTTCTAAAGGACCTGTAGGGTATGTCTTTCTATTCCTTCTTCCGCATCAGCAAGCCCCGGGAGACGCCTGTTCCCGCCGGGGAGGTGGAGGCTACGTACAGGCGCCTTCGGGAGCGCACCTTCTGGGGCGTCACCCTGGCCTATACCCTCTACTACGTCTGCCGCGGAACGCTGGGCGTGGTAAAGCAGCCGCTCATTGACGGCGGGGTGCTCACGGCCGGGCAGCTGGGCCTTATCAGTTCGGCCTTTTACTTTGTGTATGCGGTGGGGAAGTTCTCCAACGGCTTCATTGCGGACTATTGCAATATCCGCCGATTCATGGCGGTGGGGATTGGGGTATCGGCCCTTATTAACCTGATTCTGGGTTGGATGGGGCTCCTGACAACGCCGCTGGGGATGGGTTCCATGCTCATTTTTGTCACCTTCCTGATTCTTTGGGGCATCAATGGCTGGGTGCAGTCCATGGGCTCGCCGCCCGGCACCATCAGCCTTTCCCGCTGGTTCCCGCTGGCCATCCGTGGTACCCGTTACAGCATTTTCAGCTCCACCCCGCAGCTGGGCAAGTCCGTTTCCATGGTGATGACGGGCTTCATCGTGGCGGCGGCCGGCTGGCAGTGGGGTTTTCTGGCGGCGGCGCTGTGCGGGGTTATCGGCCTGGTGATATCGCTCGTTTTCATTTCTGATACGCCTGAGAGCGAGGGCCTTCCTTCCGTGCAGGAGCTTTCCGGTGAGCCGGTGAAGGAGCTGGACAAGAAGCCCACGAAGGAACTCCAGAAATGGGTTTTCAAGCATCCGGGCATTTGGGTCATTGCCGTTTCCACGGCCTTCCTCTATGTGACGCAGCATGCCGTGAGCGACTGGGGCGTCCTGTTCCTGCAGAAGCAGAAGGCTTTTTCCCTGAAGGAGGCGGCCCAGGTGATAGGCTATGCGGAGGCGTTCGGCATTACCGGCAATTTGCTGGCCGGCTGGCTTTCGGACCGCCTGTTCCGAGGCAACCGGGCCCGTCCGGTGGTGCTGGCCGGTATCCTGGCGGTGGCTTCGCTCTTCGGCTTCCTTTTCATGGAAGGCGGTTTTGTCGTGAACATGCTGCTGGTGGCTCTCTTCAGTTTTTCCTTCAGCATCGTGTTCTGCATTGTGGCCGGCCTCATGGCCCTGGACTTCGTGCCCCGCAAGGCTACGGGCGCGGCCCTGGGCATTGTGGGCATCTCCAGTTACGCCGCCGCCGGTTTGCAGAGCGTGGCCAGCGGCTATCTCATCCAGGGCTTCACCGCCGGAGACAGCTACAATTTCCTGCCGGTCTCCATCTTCTGGATTGTGGCCTGCCTGCTGGCCTTCACCCTTCCGGTGGTGGGCTGGAAATACCTTCGCCGCTAAAATTTGGTGACAGCTAACGCGCTGATTCTCATAGACTTGTAATACATTTCTCGTTCGATTTTTGAACGAGAAATGTGTAGTAACTCGCTGTGGGACAATCACTTAGTTGTCACCGAAAAATGGGGCAGCAGGACGGCGGGGCGGTAACGGAGCGTCAGATAGAGCGCCCGGACGGCCAGGTGCGTGAAGTAGGCGCCCATGAGCAGGTGGATGGCCCGCGAAGGGGTGGAATCGGCCCCCAGCGCCAGGCCTATGAACCAGACCGCGAAGAAGCCTACGGCGCAAAGGAGGGTGCTGTTGCGAAGGTCTTTGGAGGCGGTGGCGCCGATGAAGATGCCGTCCCACAGGAAGGCCGGGCAGCCGATAAGCGGCATCAACAGCAGCCAGGGGATGAATTGCCGGCCTGCTTCCACCACTTCCGGGGCCGATGTCATGAGCCTCAGGAGCGGCGTGCCGCCCAGGCCGTACAGCAGCATGAAAGCGCCCGCCATGGCCCAGCTCCAGGCGAAGGTCTGGCGCACGGTGCTCTCCACGCCTTCGAGGGAGCCTTCGCCGATGAATCGGCCCGTGAGGGCTTCTCCGGCAAAGGCGAAGCCGTCCGTGAAGTAGCTGAAGAACATGAGGAACTTCATGAGGATGGCGCTCACCGCCAGCATAAGGTCTCCGTACCGGGCCGACAGAACCGTAAAGCCAATATAAACCGCAATCATGCCCACGCTGCGGAGGAAGAGGTCCCGGTTGAGGCTGAAGAAAGCGTGGTGCGGAAGTTCTTGACTTTGAGCCGATTGCACATTCCACGCGTAGCGGCGGCGGGCGGCGGCGAGGCAGTAGGCAAAGCCGCTCCACTGGGCAATCACGGTGCCCACGGCCACGCCGCTGAAGCCCATGGCGGGCAGGCCGGCCCAGCCGAAGGCCAGGGCGGCGGAGAGCAGCATGTTGAGGCCGTTCACCAGGAGATCGGCCACCATGGGGCGGACGCTGTCCTGCAGGCCGATGAACCAGCCCTTGAAGGCAAAGAGAGACAGGGTGGCGGGTGCCGCCCAGATGCGGATGTAGAAGTAGCGGGTGGCCAGTTCCCGCACCTGCGGGCTGCACCGGACAACCAGGAAGGCCAGCCGGACCACCACCCATTGTAGGGCGATGAGGGCCAGGCCGCTCAGAAGGGCTATCCGCAGCGCCCGCCCCAGGATGCGATCGGCCGGCCGGCCACTCCCGTAGGCCTGGGCGGTGAGACCTCCCGTTCCGGCCCTCAGGAAGGCGAAGTTCCAGTACAGCAGGTCAAAGAGCATGGTGCCGATGGAAATGCCCCCGATGAGGCTGGCCGATGCCTCCGCCGACAGGTGCCCCGCCACGGCCATGTCCACCATGCCCACCAGTGGCACGGTGATGCCCGCCAGGATGCTGGGTACCGCCAATCGTAATATATCTCGATTTAAATTCATGACACTGGAGCGAAGCGACTCAGGGGGTCTGGGGGATTAGTCCCCCAGTTGTGAAACATAGGATAAGAAGTTCATCTGAACTTCTTATCCTCTTCCAGCATGCCCAGGTAGGAGTTGTAGCGCTCCGGGGAGATGAGTCCCCCGTCCACGGCGGCCTTTACCGCGCAGCCGGGCTCATGGGTATGCGTGCAGGGCGTGAAGCGGCAGCCCTCGGCCGCCCGGAGCATCTCCGGGAAGTAGCGGGCAATCTCCTCCTTTTCCACATCCACCAGGCCGAAGCCCCGGATGCCGGGGGAGTCGATGACATAACCTCCGGAGGCCAGGGGATACATCTCGTACAGGGAGGTGGTATGCTTGCCCTGCAGATGGGCCGCCGAAATGGCCCCTATCTTGGGATCCAGCGAAGGGTCCAGCGCTTTGATGAGGGACGATTTCCCCACGCCCGACTCTCCGGAAAAGAGGTTCACGCGGCCCCGGCAGGCTTCCCGGATATCGGCAATCCCTTCTCCGCTCACCACGGAAGTCTCCATCACCGGATACCCGGCGCCCTCGTAGATGGAACGGAAATGCGCGAGCCCCTCCGGGTCCAGTTCCCGGTACATGTCTACCTTGGACAGGACGATGGTGGCCGGGATTCCGTAAAGCTCGCAGGTGACCAGAATGCGGTCCAGGAAGGGAAGTTTCACTTCCGGGAAGTACAGGGAAACCACAATCCAGGCACGGTCCACGTTGGCGGCGATGATGTGCGCCTGCCGCGACAGGTTGGTGGAGCGCCGGATCACATAGTTGCGCCGGGGGAGAATCTCCGTGATGACGGCGTTCCCCTCCGCGTCCCGCTCGTAGTTCACATGGTCTCCCACCGCAATGGGATTGGTGATTTCACTGGCCTTGAGGCGGATTTTTCCGCGCAGCACGGCCTCAAACACCTTCCATTCCGGCAGTTCCGACAGCAAATAATGGCTGCCTGCATTCTTGACGACGGTGGCTGTTCCACTTTTCATGATTCCCTTACTGCATTCTCCACAAAGTTAAGGCAACTTCACAAACTTTGCAAACGACACTTTGTAAAAACCGAGGGGATAGAGGGAGTGCGCCTTACGGCGAGAGCCTGGGCTCAACTACTATTGGTAGCCTAATACCTCCGGTAGTGGCTTCGAACTCTTTCAACCTTGCCTTTCCGGATGCGTTTGTACGCCCGTACTTTGACAAGTTTCTCAACAACCACTCTAATGGTGATTTGAGCAAGTTTTGGTCTGTGTGTTCTCATTTGCGTTAAGTAATTGGATAAGTGTAGAACAACGAGCCTCCTTGATTCAGTACCTCCCCTCGGTAAATGAGAAAAAGAAAACAGGCATTCATTTAGGCTTGAATGCCTGTTTATACAAGAGAACTTATCCAAAAGTTCTTAACGCTGCTGCAAAGATACGCAAAGATTTGAAACTTGCAAAAAAGTTTACGCAATGAGAACAGACAAACGGATGCTGGGTGCTTTTGTGCACGCGCAATCAGAGAAAATGTACCAAGAGAGCCGATACGCAACGGCCCGACACTATGAACAGGCGGCAGCCAGGCTGCTGGAATATTTGGGAGCCCAGGACGTGCCTCTACAAAGACTGAACGCCGCCACTGTGGAAGGGTTCAACGCCCACCTGCGGGCCAAGGGGCTCCGGCCCAACACGCTTTCTTTCTACAACCGGAATCTCTGTGCGCTGCTGAACCGGGCCAAACCGGGCTGGGGGACTGCACTGTTCAAGACCGTATTCACGGGGAACGACCGCACGCTCAAGCGCGCCGTCCCGGTGGGGACCGTACGTGCGCTTAAAACAAAGACCCAGCTAAAAGCCGGGATACAGTTGGCAAAGGACCTGTTCCTCTTTAGCCTGTACGCCTGCGGCATCTCGTTCGTGGACCTGGTGTACCTGAAGCCGGAAAACGTGCAAGACAGCCACTTGGTGTACACGCGCCGGAAGACCGGCCGGCAAATCCTGGTGAAGTTGACGCCTGCCATGCAGGAAATCTTGGCCCGATACGCCCCACAAAGCCGCGGTTACCTGTTCCCGTTCTTGGACGACCACCTTTCCCCGGTGCAGAATTATGGCCGATACTGCTCCGCCCTCACGCTGTACAACCGCCGCCTGAAGGAGTTGGGTCTGTCTCTGACTTCTTATGTGGCACGACACACCTGGGCCAGCGTGGCTTATCGGGAGGTGGGGAGTCCGGTACCTGTAATCAGTGCCGCCCTGGGGCACAGTTCCGAGCGCACCACGCGCATTTATTTAGCCGGACTGGACCACCGGAAGGTGGAGGCGTTGCAGGAGAACGTTCAGAAAATTCTGGCCGAAAAGCCCGAAAAGAAAAAAAGTTTGCCTCTTGGTAAGAGGCAAACTCCGAGCGGCAAAGGTAATTATAATCAAGGAAATAAGCAACCCCTTTTGGAATAAAATTTCGGCTTGTTTTTACCCCCCCCTAAACAAAAATTTTTCGCAAAACCCTAAGAATCAGGTTCATGCGAGGCTTGGTTTGTCTCTTACCAAGAGACGGACCGCGTTGGTAGCAAGTTAAACCATGAAACAAAACAAGCATGAACCAAAAAGAAATGTATGCAGCACCGGCCACAGAGGTGCTGGAGATGCACTTGGAGGGCGTAATCGCCGCCTCCGGTGTGGACAGTAGCCGTTCCGGCTACGGCGATGCCAATGATGAAAATTGGTATTAAGAAGGAGGACAAAGCAATGAGAAAAGAACTGATTATGTCGGTCGCACTGCTGGGCGCAGTTGCCGCCACCCTTTCCTGCCAGAAGGCGCAGGATGTCACTCCCAAGACCTACAGCCTGAGCATTGAAGCCACCAAGGGAGCAAATGACGATGCCGTGAAGGCCCTTGCGTTGAGCGGCTCAACCCTGAACGCCACCTGGGCCACTACTGAGAATGTGTATGTGAAGAAGGGCGATACCTGGGCCACCGGTTCCCTTCATCCGCAGACTGCTGCCGCCACGGCTACCCTGAAAGGTACGCTCTCCGATGTCACCTTTGCTGCTGAGGACAATATCACCCTCCAGTTCCCCAAGAGCGGGGAGATCACCTACAGCGGCCAGGTAGGTACCCTGGAGAACATTGCCGCCAACTTTGACTGGGCCACGGCTTCTGCCACTGTTACAAGTGTGGATGAGGGCAAGATTACTGTTGACGGTGATGTCGCTTTCCAGAACCAGCAGGCCATTGTGAAGTTCACGCTGAAGAATGGCGATGCCGCTTTATCCGCAACCAAACTGGTAGTGAAGGTAGAAAGCACGGAGTACGAAGTGAATCCGGCCGCTGCCACCAGCGAAATCTTTGTGGCACTTCCGGGCTTCAGCAGCCAGGCCATTTCCCTCACGGCCACGGGCAGTGACAGCAAGACCTATATCTATTCCAAGAGTGATGTCACCTTTACCAATGGCAAGTATTACACCCGCACGGTGAAAATGGTTGATGCCAACACCCTGTTCACTGTGGCTGAAGGAAAGAAGGTGAAATTCTCCAAGGGTAACCTTCAGGCTACTACCACTGACAATGGTTCAACTTGGTCTTGGGGCTTTGCTGCCAACCAGTGGGATTACATTGGCAATGCCGCTGTCAACACCAGCATTAATGGCAACGGAACCGTATCCGTCAATGGTACTGTTGACCTCTTTTGCTGGAGCACATCTGCTACCACCCTGGGTATCAACAACTCTACTTCAGATATTTACACTGGTGATTTCGCGGACTGGGGGAGCAATACTAAGGTTCAGGCTGGTATCGGTACCGGCTGGCGCACGCTGACCTCAACAGAGTGGACATACCTTTTGAATGGGCGTACCAGCGTGACTACCCGTTATTGCAAGGCCACAGTGAATAGCAAGGCCGGTATGGTTGTTTTCCCGGATGTCTACACACATCCGACAGGAGTGACTGCCATTGCCAGTGCCAATACAGCAAACGCGGCGTATACTACGAACAGCTGGAGTGGTGAAAACTGGACCAAGATGGAGGAGGCAGGTGCTATTTTCCTGCCTGCGGCAGGTTCCCGCAGTGGCACGTCGGTCTACCATGTGGGCTCCTACGGCAGCTACTGGTCAAGTACGCCTAATGGTGCCAATTTCGCCTACTTCCTGTTCTTCTACAGCAGTAATGTGCATCCCGCCAACAACATCAGTCGGTGCCGCGGGTACTCCGTCCGGCTCGTCCAGGATCAACAATAGTCGCGTGTAAACGCGTTGGGGTTTGGGTGCCCCGTCAGCCGCTCTGCGGCAAACGGGGCATCCCTTTTTAAACGGCGCGCCCGGCGCGCCGTGAATTTTTTCGGCGCAAATTATGCCTGCATATCAGCGCATTCTCAATTGCGGCAACTTCACAATCAAGGTTGAGCAAAAAGGTCATCGGCAGAGACTACGGCATTCACAATCCCCGCATACTTATTTTTTACAATTCCATAAGTTGTTACCAGAATAGTCTGAATGGGGAGTTTGGTTTTTGTGACTGCGCGGAACGAATTCCTTCTTCGTGCAAAATCCTTCTCGTCTTTTCCGGAGAGCGGGTAATCGTCTTCATAAAAGCGCATTTCGCAGAGACAGATTCCCAGGCTGCCTTTGTCAATAAGGAGATCAATCTGTGCCCCTTCAATCCCATTTTCCGGGTCTTTCTGGCATTGCCATGAACAAACGTGAGTGGGGATGCCGCTGATTCCCAATTTTTTCTTGATTTGTTCCGAATGTAAGAGGCAAACTCTTTCGAATGCGTGTCCGGCCCAATTGTCAAATATTCTGGCCGGAATTTGGGAAAAGTCGTCGCAGTATTGAATCCCATCCTTCAGGAACTTGAAGTAGAACAGCGTAAAGTTGTCAATCAACTGGAATAGGGAATCCTTCTTGACTTTTCCAAAAGCCGTGTACCGGCGAATGAAACCAGAGTTCTCCAAGTCTTCCAGAATGGTGGAGAGTGTTCCTCCGTCACTTAGCCCGCAAGCTTTGATAATTTCTTCCCGCAGCATGCCGGAGCCTTTACTGGAAAGTGCAGTGATTACCTTTATGTAAGGAAGCGGTTGGTCGAAAGCAACCCTGTAGAGCATTTCAAACTCATTGTCCAGTGTAGGAGCCTCACCAAAAAACATGCGGTTTACACCGCTGGCCACTGTATCCATCGGCAGGAATTCATCCCAATAGTATGGAATTCCACCCAAAATCATATAAGCCTCTATGATATTTTTCCGGGTCATGGAGAGATGTTTGCTGGCGGCAAACTCTTCGCATTCGCGAAGATTAAACTGTTTTACATGCAGGATGTCCGATTGTCTGCGGTAGAGCCCCCCTTTGTCGGCGAGGAATTTTTTGAAAATCCAGGACGTGGAGGAGGCGCAGACTACTAAAAGAACATCATGGCGTTTGGATGCCCATCCGTTCCAGAACGAGGACAGCATAGGAAGAAAGTCAGACTCCGGTGTGTCCATCCAGGACAACTCATCCAGGAAGAGTACTTTTTTAGTGGGTAATTCGGCTGACAAGTCCTCCGGGCCGATCAAATCTTTGAGCTGCTCGAATGCTTCGCGCCAATTCTCGGGAACAGGGTGGTCTTTATGCCCAAACCGAAGAAGAGAGTCCCGGAATGCGCGGAGCTCCTGCACAAGCATTTCTTTGGCTGTTTTGGGAGACGTTCCGGAAATATATTCTCCGGTATGCTCAAAAAATAGTTTACCGCGGAAGGTTTCATTTACCAGGAATGTTTTTCCCACCCGTCTTCTTCCATATACAATAACAAGACGGGAATATTCCGATTCGAATGCGTGCAGTAAGCGTAGCTGTTCTGTCTCTCTTCCAATAATCATAAAGCCATTATTTTTGCCAAAGATAACGAAATATTTTGGATTCCCAGCGGAATCTTGCAAAAAATAGCAGATTCCGCTAGCGTAGAGTTGTTTCGTAAAGCGTGAAATATCAGTATTTTATGCGAGCGGCTCGAATTTTAACCAGCGGAATCTCACAAAAAATCGAAGATTCCGCTGACGGGATTTTCGTCAATTGCAGGTAAGCGGATGTTGGGTGCTTTTGTGCATGCACAGTGAGAGAAAATGTATCAGGAAGGCCGAAGGGGATGCTGCTGGCCAATTGACGTGCTCAAAAAACAAAGTGGGAAGCAAGACGGCAACAGGCCGGTGTTTGGATATTCCCGGAAGCAGCATTGTATATATGGGAGATGGAGAAAAGTGTCCAAAAAAAGGAACGTTTTTTTTGGACAACTCTTTTCCGGTGTGCAATAGCGTGAAATAGAAAGCACTAACTATCAACAACTTACGCGAATCCTCCTCGGAAATTTTCTGAGGAGGATTTGTGTATTTGTTTGATTTTTAATTTGTTCTACAACACGGCCGATTACCGGCGAAGGTATTTCCCGCTACCCGTTACGCACTAGGGCCGATAAATGCGTAGGAGGTGGCATTCGCAAGCCACTCGTTACGCGTATTGACTGCTCAGTGCGTAGCGGGTGGCAAGATGGGGTATGACAATTGCCCTGTCCGCTGGCTCAGTGGACAGGGCTTTTTATGGCGCAGATGAGCCGGGCGAGGTGTTCATTCGTCGCAATATCTGTGCAGTTCGGTAAAAAATCCGTCGGAAGGGTGTGGGAAATCGGCCAAAATGGTTACATTTGTAAGACTAACGCACATACTATGACCACAAATATCCAAGTCCATTACCGTACCGCCTGGGGAGAGAGCATCCAGCTCCGCATAGGCAAGCGCCGCATTCCCATGGAGTCTTCCATCGGGGGCCTTTGGCAGATCATGCTCACCGGCCGTGACATCCGTGACGGAGACCATTTCACCTTCGAGGTGGTCCGCGAAGGAAAGGTGGTGAAACGGGAATGGAGAGAGCATCTCTACCGCGAACCCTCGCACGGCAAGAACATCATTGTCCGCTCCCGCTGGATGGACCGTCCGTCCAATTCGGCCTTCTACAGCACCGCCTTCAGCGAGGTGGTGTTCCGCCGTCCCGACGGCCATTCCTTCCGGCATCCCGGCAAGGAGTTGGGCTCCCGCGGCAACGTGAGCATCCAGGTGGCCGCCCCCGAGGTGCGCAGCCATGAGTCCCTGGCCCTGGTGGGCTGCGGAGACTGCCTGGGCAACTGGGACCGCATCCACCTGATGTCAGACCACCTGGCCCCCTGGTGGTTCCTCACCATGGACATCCACGAACCCATCGAATACAAATTCGTCGTCGTAGATACCAAGACCAAGGCCATCCGCCTGTGGGAGGAAGGTCCCAACCATTTCTTCGCGGAAGTTCCCCCGAAGGATACCCAGGTAATGCTGGCCGATATCCAGCCCCGCTTCCCCACGGAACCCTGGCGGGGAGCCGGCGTGGCCGTTCCGGTGTTCTCCCTCCGCACGGAGGACAGCTTTGGCGTGGGAGAATTCCACGACCTCAAGAAGCTGGTGGACTGGGCCGTGAAGGCCGGCCAGAGCGTGATCCAGCTGCTCCCGGTGAACGACACCACCATGACGGGCGGCTGGCAGGATTCCTATCCGTACAACGCCGTGAGCTCCTTCGCCCTGCATCCGCAGTTCATCCATCTGCCCGATGCCGGCGTGCGCAAGGACGCCGCCTACAAGGCCAAGCAGCAGGAGCTTGAGGCCCTTCCGGCAGAAGATTATGAGAAAGTGAACGAGGCCAAGCTGGCCCTGCTCCGCAAGCTCTTCAAGAGCACCAGGGGGCAGGCGATGGCGACATCGGCCCCTTACAAGGCCTTCATGGATGAGAACGAGTCCTGGCTGGGCCCCTATGCCGTTTTCTGCGCCCTCAGGGACGAATTCGGCACCCCCGAATTCTCCACCTGGGGAGAGTGGAGCCGCTATACGGACAAAACCGTGTCCCGCTTTGTGACGGGGCGTCCCGCCCGGGCTGAGGCCGTAGACTTCTACTGCTTCGTGCAGTACCTGCTGGATGTCCAGCTCCGGGATGCCGTGGACTATGCCCACCTGCACGGAGTGGCCATCAAGGGAGACCTTCCCATCGGCGTAAGCCGCCAGAGTGCCGATGCCTGGCAGCACCCGGAACTCTTCCACATGGACAGCCAGGCCGGAGCCCCGCCGGATGCCTTCGCGGAGGATGGCCAGAACTGGGGCTTCCCCACCTACAATTGGGAGGAAATGGCCAAGGACGGGTATGCCTGGTGGAAGGCCCGCATGGGCAAGATGGCGCAGTATTTCGACGCCTTCCGCATAGACCATATCCTGGGCTTCTTCCGCATCTGGGAGATTCCTTCCCAGTATAAGAGCGGCCTCATGGGCCACTTCAGCCCGGCCCTGCCGTATTCGGAGGAAGACCTTCGCCTGCGCGGCTTCAACCCCTCCGAGGGTGAAGGGACGGATGTCCTCTTCGTGGAGGATCCCCGGCAGAAGGGATACTGGCACCCGCGCATTTCCGGGAACAAGACGGCCCGCTTTGCCGCCCTGCCGGACCATCTGAAATACCAGTACGAGCAGCTCTACACGGACTTTTTCTGGTTCCGTCACAACGACTTCTGGCGGGA
>JAFVAU010000035.1 GCA_017480345.1 Bacteroidales bacterium | reverse complement strand
GAAATCTCCACTGGTTCCAAAATCATGCACAATTATGCCATTCACGGAAATGGGGCCGGTGGTGGATTCTCCGGAATTCGAAATGAGGCGGTTGGCATATTTGTATACTTCACAATCCTTCAGGGTGATGCCGGAAAGGACGGAGGAGGCGGCTACATCAATCATATTGCCGACTGTCTTATCAGAACCGTCAGCGGTGTAAGCGCCATTGAGTCGAAGGTTCTCCAGGACAAAGGCGCCCTCGGTGGCAGCAAGTTTGAAACCGCCAGTCACCTCAGGCTTGATGCCGCTACGAGATACGCCCTTCAGGGTAAGTCCCTGAGCAAGGGTAATGGAGCCGGCATCGGCGCCCTCTACAGAGCTTAAGTCATAGCTCACGCCCGTCAGGGACAGTACAGACTTACCGGCAGCAATGGCATTCATCAGTTCTTCCGTATTGGCCACCTTGAAGGGTTCAGCAGTCGAGGGGGCGGAAGTAATCCACCGGGGATCACCCACCTTTTCGCTTGCCACCAGACCATGTACGACGGTGAAGTCACCGGCAGCCGCATCCTTGAAGACATCAGCCGTAAGTACCAAACCGAAATCGGCCGTGGCCACATCCTTGGCAGAATAGGCCCACCAGCTGAACTCTGCATCGTTGTTGTTCTCCGTGCTGAGCACCTCGGCAAAATAGTTGTGGCTGAATCGGGGAACCGCGATGGCCGAAGAGGCCTTGGATACGAGTTTCGGGAAGCCCTGTGCGTTGGACGGGGCCGCTTCGGCACGTTGCATGTGGGCAAAGAGGTTATCTTTGACCACTACCTGTTCCGCAGAGGTTACAGATTTGCTGCGAACGTGGAAAATACCGTTATTGTCCTTGCTGTCCACGTAGCACAGGTTGTAGAACGTGTTGTTCTGAACCAGGATGGAACCGCAGACCACGTCGGCATCAATGCGGGCAAAGGTACGGATACCATTGGCGAAGGTGCTGTTAACCACCTTCAGGGCATTCAGCGTTCCCTTGCGGAAATCAATGAAGTCACCGCTGGTTCCCATGTTGGTAACCAGGGCGCCGCTGATGACCAGGGAACCCAGGGAAGAGGTGGCCTTGTCCTGATAGAACAAGCGGTTGGCATAGTTCTTCACCTGAACGTCTACCAGTTGGGCCGATGTCACCTGAGCGCCATCCGCCACATAGAAGGCATTGTCCAGGGCAGCATCCAACGAGCCCTTGCCGTCCAGCGTGATACCCTTGACGATGAACTGGGTTGCTCCGGCGCCCAGCTGGAATTTACCGGTCACCACAGCGTCCTTACCACCTTGGATGGTAAGCGGGTTGGCCAGTTCCACAGCGGCCGTTCCCAGGTCATAGGTACCATTGGTGAGGGTAATCACCTTCTTGCCGGCAGAAATGGCCGTCAACAGGCCATCAGCGTCCTCCACCGTAATCTCGGAAGCGGGCGTGCTGCCAGCCATGCTGTTCCAGCGGGGATCGCCCACACCGGCATTCATCATCACCGCATTGGTGAGGGTGAAGTCCAGGTTTGCGGCATCCTTGCAAGGATCGCTGGGAACAATGGCGCCCCCGCGTAAGGTACCCTCTTCCTTGGACATAAAGCTCCAGAAGGAATAGGCAGCCTTCTCCTCACGGTCTTCGCAATTATAGTAGTAGTTGTTGGACACCGTATAAGGAGTGATGCCACCCTTACTGCGAAGTTTCGGGAAGCCGGCGGCATTGGAAGGTTCCTCATCGATGAGGATGGAATAGAAGAAGTTGTTCTCCAGACGATACTCATTGAGGTTGGCACCGGCGGCGCTGCGGATGTGCAGGATACCGTTGTTGTCCTTGCTGGAAGAGTTGGTGGCCACCTTATAGAACGTGTTGTTCTTGATGATGGCGCTGTTCATCTCATGGCCGGCATCTGTGCGGATGAAAGTACGGCAGCTGTTGGCAACCGTGTTATTCTCGAACACGAAGTTGTGGTGAGCACCCGCACGCATGTCGATATAGTCGGCACCGGCAGAGCTGTCCGTGATGAGGTTGCCCTTGAAGATAACATATTGGACCTTGGACGCTGCCTTGCCGGAGTTGTCATACAGGGCCTTGGTTCCATGCAGGTTGCTGTCATAGATGGCCACGGTATCGGCAATGGGAGCATTGGTCTTGTCGTCAATGAAGACGGACACGGCAGCGTTGGTGTCATCCAGACTTGTGATATCCAGGTTGGACAGGACAACGCTTCCTCCAATCTCACCGCTCAGGGTGATGCTGGTGTTGACAGCCGTCTTCTTGTCTCCACTGGTCTGACCTTTCAGGTGCAGAGGAGCGACAAGCGTCAGTTTACCAATTTGATAAGGAGTATCGCTATACTTCAGCGTAATATAATCCTTTCCGGCATCAATGGCACTCATGAGGTCCTCGACATTGTCGACGATCAACTCATCGGTGCTTCCGCCACCGGCAGGAAGGACGGCAAACGTGGCCACACCGGCTGCAGATTCCGTATTGTAAATGTCGGTAGCACCCGGATTGGCGAAGACGGAAACCTTGTAGCTGCCGGCATCCAGCATGGCAGTAGTCTTACCTTCAATGGTATAGGAGGTTTCCTTGACATTATATGTCTTGCCGCTGAACACGACGGAGTAGGAGTCGGCATTCTCTACGGGCTCCCAGGTAATGACCACATCCGTGGCTTCACCAGCCGTAAAGGTGGCAGGTTCCGCCTTCGGGTCGGGAGTCTGCAGGGCCGTATTCACAGCAGTGACATCATCGCTCCAGGCCAGCTGAGCCAGGCTCACGGGGCCGGAAGGATAAACGTAGACAATAGACTCTTCGGTGATGGAAGTGATGAGAATCTTGGTGGCATTGCCCTGCTCGGCAAGAGCGGACGCACCACCCTTCAGAGCGATGGACGTTCCTTCCAGATTACCCACACCCACTACCAGATGACCGGTATAGTCTGCAGGAGAATCGGCCTTGATGACAAGGGAACCCGGTTTATCCGTGTGGAATGCCACAAAGTTGTGCTGAGGCACACCCTGGCGGTTCACCACAACGGGGCTCTGGAATTTAAGCATACCTCCGTCGGCCACGATAGGCAGGGCTTCGCTGCCGGAGACAAAGAGGTAATCCCGGACCATTTCCTTCTTGATGGAGCCAGAGAAGTACTTGGCATTGGCCAGGTTCCAGGTATGAGGCTGAGGAACCACCGTCATGGTGAGGTCTTCAGGCTCTTCCACATAGGGAGTCCACCATTTGGAGGCACCGATTCCCTTTCCGGCGATATCGGAAGTGGCCAGGATGTTGAAGTAACCGCCCGCGGCATTGTAGCAAGGGGCATCTTCCAGGATAATGGCACCAGCCTGTGCGGCGGTGAAGTTGTCCGTAAAGAAGGTCACAGCACCGTCATCTCCCACAGGGAGGCCCCAGAAATAGTTTTCAGAGGCGGCGGCAGCCATATCGGAAGCTGTCTTATACTTGGCATTGGCGCTCTCCAGAGTGGCCTTTCCGCTCATGTTCAGGAAGAGGTTCTTCTTGAAGGAGAAACTGCCGGGGACAATCTGCAGACCAAAGATACCGGCATTGTTGGTATTGTCAACAAAACACAGGTTATACAGCGTATTGTTCTCGAACACCAAGGCTCCGAGCGTGCCGGCATCCAGACGGACGAACGTACGCATACCCTGAACGATGGTGTTGTTGACAAAGTTCAAGGACTTTATGCTAGTAGCCTGACGGATATCAATCACATCACCGCCCACGGTACCGTCGGCGTTGATGTTGGTAATTTCGCAGCTGTCATAAGTCACGTCTCCCAGCACCATTTCGTTACTCCACTCGTAGATGAGGCCCTTGGTGTAATTGGTAATGACGCAGTTCACATAGCTGATGTTGCCGATGCTCTTGCCCTTTACGGTACCGCCGTTCTTATTCTGAAGGGCGAAGCCGAATCCGGAAGGAGAGGCGGCAGTGGGAGCGCCGTCAAAGGTAATATTCTCGAAGCTGAGGTTTTCCCCGGCCCAGGTGTCAGCAATATGCAGTTCACCGGTAAGGACGGGCGTATTGCCATCGTTGTCCATTTCACCGATAAGGGCGAAACCATTGCTGATATCGAGGGCTTCGATGTCATAAGGAGAGCCTTCGAGCTTCAGATAGATCCGTGCACCCTGGGTTTTAACGGCATTCTGAAGGGCTTCCAGCGTGGAAACCTCCGTAGTTCCGTCCGTGGGAGCGGCCGTCCAGGCATTGATCTGGCCGCGGGAGGCACTCTTGAAGTAGAGGATAAACTCATATTCGGTAGCCGGAGCCAGTTCTTCGATAGTGACGGCGGCGGCAGCAATCTCATCGCTCGTGAGCGTGTGCGTGGTCTCGGTGTTCTCATCGCCGGGAAGGCGGGTTACCACACGGTCCACCTCTTCGAAATCGCTGACCTCTTTGCTCCAGGTCAGGGAAACGGAAGTGCTGGTGCGCTCGGCAAGCTTCAGGAACAGGTTGTCCTTGACAGCATAAGTCTTGATGGACTTGCCGTAATCGGCCACCTTAGAATCAATCTTACCCTCTTTCTGGGCGACGACGGTGAAATAATAGGTGGCATCGGCCTCCAACTTGACCGAATAGGGCACCTGGGAAGGAGCAAGCGTCTCCGTCAGGAAGGCAGAGGTGTGTGCAGCATCGGTATAGACGGTGAGCACATACTTCTCCGCATCCTTGGCCACATCCCAGGAGAAGGTAACCACGTCACCCAAATTGGCATTTACCTTGGCTTCCAAGTTCATGGGCTCCAGGCAACGGGCCAGGTCCAGCTCCGTTATCTCGTCAAACTTCTCCTTATTGGCGCAGGAGACGGCGGCGAGAGCAAGAAAAGCTGCGACAGCGTATTTGAATATTCTGAATTGTTTCATGGCTTACTGGGGATTATCGTAGTGGTAATCGTTCTTGATAGCACCCTGGCTGTTGGTAATGGTATCGTAGAAGATAGGCCAGAACATGTACTCGTCAGGATTGTTGTAGTAGATGCCATTGATACGGTCCGTATAGAAACCGGAAGCTTTGGCGTCATCGTATTTGGTCAGATAATCGCTTTCAAGCTCATAGCCTGCAGGAATCTCCTGGCCGATCAGCGGGAAGAAGAAATCCAATCCGTCCTCAGCGTCGTTCAGACGGAAAGCGACTTCACCGGTGTACAGGGCATAGTCATCAGAAAGAGCACGAAGAGCTAACATTTCCTCCTTGACCTGGTCCAGTTTGGTCTTGAGCAGATTCCAGCGGATGAGGTCTCCCTTGCGGAGGAACTCGCCGCAGAACTCAAGGGCGCGCTCCTTGACAATGGCGTCGAAGAAGGCTTCCTTGGAGTTGATACCGTTCACATAAGCCTCGGCGGCATCCAGACCGGTTGCACGCTCACGCACTTCCTGCAGGTACGGTTTGGCATTGGATGGACCGTTGAGCTCGTTCTCAATCTCCGCAGCCATCAGCAGGATATCGGCATAACGCATCACCACGGGCTTGATGCCGTCATCGTTACCGCCGGTATAAGGCTGGGCATTCATCCACTCGAAACGATACTTGCCGAAGTACCACTTGGAGATACCGGCCATCTCGGGATCCGTGCTCTTGCTCCACTTGTAGTTGGCGCAAGTCACGTCACGGCGGACGTCGTTGTCGTCATACATGAAATACACCGTAGGAACAGGACCTGCGTCACCGCCACGGGAAACGCCACCGGACCAGCTGGAGCCTTCGGAAGAAATGGCGAAGGTAAAGTTCCAACGGCCACGGCCGGCGCCGAAAGGAATGACATACAAAGTCTCGTAGGCAGGGCCGGCGGTCATGTTGTTCATGTTGTTCATGTTGTACCAGTAGGTCTCGTAGTCAGGCTCCAGGGAAGCCTTGCCAATGGCGTCTTTCAGATAAGCAAGAGCCTTGGGATAAAGGACGTCCTTCTGAAGCTGGGCATCGGAAGTCATACGGATGGAACCGGCGTCACCGGTACCCACGGCACCATCGGCCGGACGCAGGGCGTAACCGCTGGCGGCCAGGGCGATACGGGCATACAGACCCTCGGCGAAGACTTTGTTCACACGGTCCGTGCGGGAAGTGGCAGCCGTAGCTCCGGGATAAGGGAGGTAAGGGATGGCTTCATCCAGATCGGCGAGAATGTGATTGTAAATGGTGTCACGGCACTCCTTGGGTCTGTAGATAGTCTCTGCATCCACGGAGGAGAAACGGGCGGGAACATCACCCCAGGCCTTGATGAGGTCGTAGTAAATCATGGCACGGAGCGTGAGGGCTTCGCCCAGCAGGTATGCCATATTGGCATCTTCCTTCACGTTTCCATACTCGCGCAGGCCTTCAATGACCAGGTTGGCACGCTCGATACCCGTGTACATCAGCGGGAAGGGACCGTTGGTCAGATTGAGCTGGGAGTTGTTGGGCTTGCAATCGTAAGCGGCAATATCGGATTTGCCGTCACCGGGCTTGTAGGTGTTATACCACTCGATATCGGTATTGAAACCGTACCAGGGCAGGAAACGGCCACGATAAGAGTTCACCTCGCAGAAAGCCTCGGTAATGCCGAAAACTGTACCTTCAGCAAGGGAATAATTGGAATAGACGGACGCCGAGTCAAAGGCAGACGGGGAATCCGAATCCAGGAATTTCTCGCAGGAAACCGCCATGGCGGCGATGACAGCCGCAGAAAGGATATAGATAATCTTTTTCATCTTGACAGCGGATTAAAAGGTGAGGTTGAGACCAGCTACGAAGCCGATGCTCTTAGGATATGCGGAGTAATCCACACCCGGGGTGAGCGGAGTGGCACGACGGGTATCTACTTCCGGGTCATAACCGGAGTACTTGGTGAGGCAGAACAGGTTGGTTCCGGTCACATAGATGCGGAGCTTGCGGATGTAGATTTTCTTGGTAAGGTCCTCAGGAAGGGTGTAACCGAGGGTGACGCTCTGCAGACGCAGGAAAGAAGCATCCTCCACGGCCCAGTCGGAGAAGACGGCATTGCCCACGGCGGGAGACCACATGGTCTTGCCGGCATTCACCTGTTTGAGGACATCAGCGTCAGTGATCAATTCGCCGGTGGTCCAGTCAATGTTGGTCCAACGGTCAGACACCTTCATGCTTTCCAGTAGGTTACGGTTGTTGTACTTACGCGAAGAGGTGAATTCCACCTTGTTGGCGTTGTACACCTGGTTGCCGATCATGTAATTGAAGTTGGCGCTGAAGTCCACGCCCTTGATGTATGCGGAGATATTGAAACCGCCGGTGACATCCGGGCTGGCATTGCCGATGATGGTACGGTCTGCCACGGTCACCTTTCCGTCACCGTCCAGATCCTTGAGTTTCATGGCACCGGGCATCAGGTAGGAGGCGCCGATTACGTTGGAATTGTCCACCACACCTTCGTTGAGAACCCACTTGCTGCCGTTCCAGGTAAAGTCTTCGGGCGTATAGAAACCGTCGCTCTTGTAGCCATACATGTTACCCAGAGGCTGGCCTACTTCCACCACATAATCGTCGCCGATTTCAGTGGAAGCCCAATAGGACTGGGCAGTGATCTTTTCCAGACCACCCAGGTCCATCACGCGGTTCTTGTTGTACGCGATATTACCGCCGATGTTCAGGGAATAGTCCTTCTTGGAAATGATAGGAGCATTCAGGGTGAGCTCCACACCGCGGTTACGGGTGGAACCCAGATTGCGGTACTGGCTGTCATAACCGGAGCCGGGGATGGGGAAGTTGATCAGAAGGTTCTTGATGTCGTTCTGATAGACCTCAATGCTACCGCTCAGACGGCTCTGGAAGAAGGAGAAATCCACACCCAGGTTGTGCGTAAGGGTGGTTTCCCAAGTAAGGTCGGGATTGTTCATGATCTTACCGGCCATCCAGTAGTTGTTGCTTTGGGACAGCCAGGCGGTGGTAGTGGCGCTGTACTGCTTCAGGATCTGACCGGAAGGAATGTTGTTGTTACCGGCGGTACCGAAGCTGTAACGGAGCTTGAGCTGGTCCAGCCAGCTGTGGGAAGCATCCATCCAAGGTTCGTTGGAGATGGTCCAGGACACAGCCACAGAGGGGAAGATACCCCAGCGGTGACCGCGGGCGAACTTGGAAGAGCCATCGGCACGGAGGGTGGCACCCACAGAGTAACGATGCTTATAATCATAGTTCACGCGGCCGAAGAACGACAGGAGTTTGTCGTCCGGATTCACGTAATTGTTGGTAGAAGCGGCGTTGGAAGCGGCGGACATGAAGTTCCAGGCAGCCATGGCATCGTAAGTGGGATCGAAACCGTCCACCATGGTGGTAAGCGTATTGCTCTTGGTGATGGTGAGTTCCTGACCCAGGAGTGCGGTGAGCTGATGGTCGTCATTGTTCAGGAGCTTCGCGAAATCGTAATTCAAGGTATTGGTATTACGATAACGGGTGCGGAAGGCTTCCTTGTGCTGATTGGAAGGCGTATTCTTTACGGTGGAGTTGTTGGCCACATAATAAGTAGTCATGCCGTAGAAGCGGTCGTCCGTCTGGGTGTATTTTTCCAGACCGCCTTCAATCTTTAGTTTCAGGTTGTCGATGATGGTCCAGTTAAAGGCGGCATTGGCGTTCCACGTGGTACGGATACGACGGGAATCATTGTCGGCCACAGACTGGAGCGGCGGGGCGTTGTCACCATAATCCTGCTCTTCATCCACGCCCACGGAAGTGGCGATAAGCGGAATGGGCGTATAGGAGACAGCATGCTTGAGACGGCCGTTACCGGCGGTGGAGCCGGTATCGTTGATACCGTTGGCGCCGCCACCGCGTACATTCACGCGGGAATAACGCACATTGGCATCAATGGAAGTAGTGGCAGACGTCTTGAAATTGGCCTTGAAATTCAGGTTGTCACGGGTGTAGTTGGAACCCACCATGATGGCCTGGTCGCCCATATGGGCATAGCCGATGGTCCAGTTGGCGTTCTCACTGCTGCCGGACACGGAGAAATCTGCGGAGAACGTTGTGCCCGTGCGTCCGAAAACGGCACTCACCCAGTCGTTGCCGGCCAGGTTGCTGTACAGGTCCATGTCAGAGAAGGAGCCGAAGTAAGGCTCATAATAGGAACTCAGATTGTCCCGGACCTTGCCCAGCTCATACTGGAACATCACGAAGTTCGCGGGATCCATGGCCTTGATGGCATTCTTGTTGGCCATGGTCTTGGCTCCGAAATAAGTATTGAACTTAACGGAAATCTTCTGGCCTTTTTCCGCGTTCTTGGTGGTCACGATCACAACGCCGTTGGCACCACGGGAACCGTAGATGGCGGTGGAGAAGGCGTCCTTCAGAACGTCGATGCTCTGGATTTCGGAGGACGGGATGTCGTTGATGGATTCCACCGGGAAACCGTCCACAATGTACAGAGGGGCGCTGTCCTGGGTAATGGAACCGCCACCACGGACACGGATTTTGATGTCCGCGTCGGGGTCGCCTTCCGTAGTCACAACGGACACACCGGCCATCTTACCGGAGAGGGCCTGGGAGACCGTGGTAACCGGCTGCTCGGCCAGCTTGTCGGAGCCCACGGAGGAGACGGAGCCCAGCAGGTCACGACGTTTGACCGTCGCATAACCCACAACGACCACCTCATCGAGGAAGGTCTGGTCAGCCTTAAGGACGACGTTGATTTCCGTCTGTCCTGCAATGGGAACAATCTGGTCTGCCAATCCGATGAAGGTGAAAACCAGATTCACTGCATTCTCGGGAAGCGTAAGCACATAGTCACCGTCAATACCGGTGATGGTACCAATGGTGGTTCCTTCCACCATGACACCGGCACCGATGAGCGGTTCACCCGTTTCGTCCGTGACAATACCTTTGACGGTAGTCTGGGCGCTCAAGGTGAGTGCTGTCATCATTCCCAGCAGCGCAAGAAAGAATTTCTTTGCTTTCATTTGCTTTTGGTTGTTAGTTAATTAATAATATGTTAAAGTTTTGTATATGTTCCGTTCTTGTTCTGCCCTTCCACAATGTCGCGGACCAGATAGTGGAGGTACATTTCCAGGTTGGTATAGCGTTTCTGAGGGTCAAGCGTATAGGCATTGGGCTCCCCTACCCAATCCGGGAAATTACTCCGGGTTTCACCGGAATAAGAGGGCCATGTGGTACCGTAGGTAGACCCCACATCCTCCATATTCTTGATGACTTTCCCCGTCTTGCTCTTGACATCCTTGCAGATACGGGTATCCACCGCATCCCGCTTCAGCGAAGCGCCCGCCCAGTTGCAAACCGCATCCAAGGCATCGGCGGCCGAATGGGTGGTGGTGTAAGCCTCCTTCTCGTCTTTCCCCTTGACAGGGAAGGCCGACGAACTGATGTGCCCTTCATAAGACTTATCGTAGTCGTCGTAAGCCTTCTTCCAATAAACGCCGTCAGGATAAGCCGCATCAACACTAGGATAATCATGGTTATAGTTACCGGAGAGGTAAAGATAGGCCCAGTCATAAGGGTAATACTTCTTTACGTCTATTTCCTCTTCTTTCCCATTCACAATCTGTTTCTCTTTCACAGTAGTGGAATAGCCGCCGTCGGCCTCAATGAAATACTTCTTGTCATTGGAATCGGGCCCTTTCTTGTAATAGTTGTTCACCATGTTGAAGTGGCCGCCTTCACCGCCATAACACCCGTTGCTGCTGCCCCAATTGTACACCACACAGTTGCGGAAATCCACATTGCCGCGGTACGTATCGGTAGATTTGCCATTCTCGTCATACAGATACTGATGATCGAAACGGGGAGTACGATTCATGTGGTGAGCCAGCATATTGTGATGGAAAGAAGCGTTCTTTCCTCCCCAGATTCCGCCGTAGCCATGGGTTTTCTTGGAGTGGATGCTCTGGTTCATGCTTTCCGCAATGAGACACCACTGCATGGTGAAGTTGGCATTGGCGTAGAAAGAGGCCGACTCATCGATGGACCAGCTCATGGAGCAATGGTCCAGGATGATATTGTTCTGGTAGCGTCCCCAGATGCAGTCTTCACTGTCACCGGCATTCGGACCCTCATCTCCCAGACGGAAGCGAAGGAAACGGATAATCACGTTGTCGGCACCGACATACGTCGTATAATTCTTCAGGCAGATTCCATCGCCCGGAGCCGTCTGACCGGCAATGGTCAAGTCTCCTTTTTCAATCTTCAACTGCGACTGCAGCTCGATGACACCGGCCACATCGAATACAATCGTGCGGGCGCCAGACTGCTTAACTGCCCAGCGAAGGGTACCCTCGGAACCATCATCGGACAATTTGGTAACGTGAAGCACCTTACCGCCCCTGCCGCCGGTGGTGTACATGCCGCCTCCTTCGGCTCCGGGGAAGGCCAGGGCGCCCATATTCTCCTCGGAAGCGGGAATTTTGAAATCGGCATATTCAATGGTCTCAGGAGTAGGATCCGGAGGCGTAACGCTGGAACTGCCGGTGGTAGCTTTCAGGGCCGTTGAGAAGGCCGACATGCCGCCACTGCCCACACTGCGAACGGCAAAATTGTATTCCGTCCCTTCGGTCAGGCCAGTAACAGTGGTTTCTGTAGCAGACACCTGGCCGGATTTGACCTCCGTCATGCCCTGCAGCAGACGCCACTGATAGGAATCTGCACCGGAAACGGCCGACCAGGAGAAGACAAGTGCCGTCTCCGTGGCCGACTTCAGCTGAACTCCCCCGGGCACGGCCGGAGCCACAGCGCTCTCATCCCCGGAAGGGTTGTCCTTCCCTCCGCAGGCCGCCAGGATACCCAGGCATCCGATCAGGGCAAAAAGTTTCGTCTTCATAGCTTTTCTCTTTCAAGCGCCGCCCAGATGAGAGGGCCCATGCCCTTGGGGTCATTGGAGCGGACCGGTTCATTAATATAATAGTCGTAGTCTCCCTTACGGTTCTGCTTGCCGCCCAGGCCGGCCACCTCGCAGCAGCTATCCAGGTTCACAAGGCCGTCTTCGTCCACGCGGACAAAGGTGGAAAGGAGGGAGTCATAGGCCTTCAAGGCCTCTTCCCGGCGGCCGATGGCACCCAGACGGCAACCCTTGAGCCAGGCATACACAAACATGGCATTGCAGGTGGCCTCCAGGTAGTTGCCTTCGCGGGAAGGGCAGTCCAGAACCTGGTACCAAAGGCCCGTTTCCTTGTCGGCATAAAGGGGCAGCGCCTTATAGACATTATTGAGAATGCCTTTCAATTGGACCTTATAAGCATCCTCGGGGATTATCTCTATTACGTCCACCAGGGCCATGACATACCAGCCCAGGGCCCGGCCCCAGGCGTGGGCACTCTGCCCCGTCTCGGGATTGCACCAGAACATCTCCCGGGAGGCGTCATAGGCATGACGCAGCAGGCCGGTGGCAGGGTCGAAGGTCTTGTTATACGCCGTGGAGAACTGGAGCACGATGTCTCCGTAATTCTTCTCCCGTTGCAGGCTGTCCGCCACATAGCGCCGGGTATACTCCGCATAGAACGGCTGGGCCATATACAGACCGTCCAGCCACACCTGGTTGGGATAAACGGCCTTGTGCCAGAAGTTTCCTTCCGGGGTGCGGGGCTGGCTCTGCAGCTGGCTGTAGAGTGTATCCATGGCGGCACGGTACTTTTCCTTGCCGGTAATGTCGTACAGCTGGAACAGCGTACGGCCCGGGCACACATGGTCCGTGGAATAATTGCTCTTCTTGTATTTGTAGATGGTGCCGGTAGAGTCGATGATGGCGTCGTACCAGGCGTCAACGTAGGAAAGGGCCTCAGGAGATGCATCCAGCATGGCCTTGAGTTCCAGTCCGGTGGTGTAGTTCCATTTGAGTTTGCCTTCCTGGCCATCCATGTAGCTGGCTTCCGGGTTCCGTGCCATCTCACTTTGGACCACTTGCAAAGACAGCGGCGCCTTGACCGTGCAGGCGGTCAAGGCAAACGCAGCCAGTATGATACCTAACTTTCTCATTTGTTGTTATAAGGGTCCCAGACAATGCCGTCCTGGCTCTGGTACATCACTTTTTCAAAACTGTACTCCCCTGCCTGAGAGGCATTCAGCCTGTGGCTCCATTTCACCCGCTTTCCGTCAGCCCCGGGGCCGTAATTCTTATACTCCGCGTAGTAAGAATTCTTCTTGGTGTCCGGCTTACCGTCCTTCTCCCAGTCGTGCCAGCCTTCCGGCAGAATATGGCCGCCCAGTTCGCACTCGATGAACACCGTCTTGGCATAGGCGCCCCAGGGACGGCCCAGGTAGCATTGGGTAACCCCTTCATCGGCCGTGAGCTTGCATTGGTAAAAGACATAGCCGTATTTCTGGCCCTCCAGGGTGGAGGCGGCCGTCACGTAGCTGTTTTTCTTGGAGCGGATTTCGCAGCCCTCGAAATAGGCGATGCTGGTGCCGAAGATAAAGTCCGTTGTCCCCTCTATGTAGCAGTCCTTAAAGTAGTTGCGCTTGATTCCGCCGAATTTTCCGAATCGGCCATAAGTATAAAGGGTATCCTGGTTTCCCAGGAAGCGGCAGCGGTTGAAAAAGAGGAAGTCCCCGTCCGTGAACACCGCCACGGCCTGGCCTATCTCCTTGCCCTCGCCGGCGCTGTTCTCGAAGCAGATGTCCTCGAAGGTAATGTAGCTGGCGTGGATATAGACGCTGGCGCTGCCGCTGGTGCCCACGGGGAAATCCCGGCCGGGCCAGAGCTTCTTGGCATATTTGTCATAGGTAAGGATGGTCTTCCCCGCATCCTCTCCCTTGAAATGCACGCGGAACTTGGTGTGGGGAATGGAAATCTCTTCCTTATAGACGCCGTTACGGATGAGCACCTTCGTAATCTCCTTGTGGCTGTAGTCGGGAATGGCGTTCACGCCCTCCTGCACCGTCTGATAATCTCCGTGGCCGTCGGCCGATATTACTATATTGTAATAGACCAGGTGCTGCGCCAGCTCGGGAAGCTGCTCCCGGATGAGGCCGCAGACAATCTCCGTCACCTTGCGGGCGCCGCAGGGCACCAGGTGAGTGTTGTCGTTCTTGCCGGTGGAAATCATGAAATAGGCCTTGGAGGCCTCGTCTCCCAGCCCCTCCAGCCAGTCCAGGGTGGGGGTGGTAACATCCAGGAGGGTAACGTCCTTTTCTTCGGCCACGGCCTTCATGGCGGCGGGATAATCTCCGTGGCAGCCCCGGTCCAGGCCTTTTTCCTTGAACCAGCGGCGGGCGACGGGCGTAAGGAGCACCGGCGTGCCGCCCTTTTCCCGCACCCCGTCAATGAAGAGGCGGAGGTTGTCCTGGTAGGCGCCCCAGGGGGCCGCATAGCGCTCAGGGTCGCTCTCCTTGGAATCATTGTGGCCGAACTGGATAAACACGTAGTCTCCGGGCTGTACGGCATTGTAAACCTTGTCCCAGAGGCCCAGGTCACGGAAACTCTTGGTGCTGCGCCCGTTCTGGGCATAATTGAGCACCTGCACCTGCGAGGGGTCCAGGAAGTTCTGGAACATCATGCCCCAGCCGCGCTCCTCCCCGGCCTTGGGCAGGTCTTTTTCCGCCATGGTGCTGTCTCCCATCAGATGAATGGTGGTAAAGGAAGAAAGGGCCAGCCACACAAGGGCCGTGCCCATAAGCAAAACTGCTTTTCTCATAAGGCTTTTCCGTTTACGGTCACGTTGTCAAATACCACATCTTGGGCGTAGTGTACTTCCGCGCCATTTTGGGCGGTGAAAACGCTGTTATGGAAATCCAGACCACGGATGGGCAGCTCCGGCAGGCCATTGATATAAATGGCCTGCTTGGCGCCGCTGCAAACAATGTGATCAAAATGGATATCCCTGAATTCGGGCGTGGTTTCATCTACGGGCAGGAGGTCTTCCTTGCCGTCCTCTCCCTTGTCGGACTCCGCCACACCGGCATAATACAGATTGAAGATGACACCGTAGGAGGTGATGTCCTTCATATAAATGTCCCGGCACCAGATGTCCTTTACCAGGCCGCCCCGGCCGCGGGTGCTCTTGAAGCGCAGGCCCACGTCCGTTCCCATGAAACGGCAGCCGCGCACCAGAATATTCTGCGCACCGCCGCTCATCTCGCTGCCAATCACAAAGCCGCCGTGGCCGTGATAGACGGTGCAGTTCTCGATGACCAGGTTCTTGCAGGGGATGCCGTAGCGGCGGCCGTCCTCGTCCTTGCCGGACTTGATGCAGATGGCGTCGTCTCCCACGTCAAAGCTGCAGCCGCTCACGTGGACGTTCTCGCAGGCCTCGATGTCAATGCCGTCTCCGTTGGTGGAATAATGGGGATTGCGAACCTGGATGTTGCGCACCGTCACGTGCTTGCACCACAGCGGGTGAATGTTCCAGGCCGGGGAATTCTGGAAAGTGGCATCTTCCAGCAGCACCCGCTCGCAGTTTCTGAGGGAAACCATCACGGGGCGCAGGAAGGTCTTGATTTCCTGCAGGTCCAGGGAATCGGCCTGCTTGTTGAGGGAACCGGCCGTGAGGCGGGCCTTCTTGTAGCCCTCGTCCGGGTACCAGGTTTTTCCGTCGTCGGACAACACGCCGCCGGCCTTTACCGTCGGATTCCAGATATCGTCCCCCACCTTGCGCTTTTTCAGTTCCCGCCAGGGGGTTCCGTTTCCGTCAATGGTTCCCTTGCCGGTAATGGCGATGTCCGTTGCGCCCTCCGCATGGATGGGAGAGAGGCAGCGCTTCATGTCCAGGCCCTCAAAATTGGTTTGGATGATGGGATAAAGCTCCTGGTCAGCAGAGAAGACAAGGACAGCGTTGTCGCTCAAATGCAATTCCGTATGGCTCTTGAGGCCGATAGGGCCGGTGAACCAAATGCCGTCCGGGACCACGAGCCGGCCCCCGCCCTGCTTCTCCAAGGCTTCGAAAGCCTGCGCAAAGGCCTCCGTGCAAAGGGTTACGCCGTCTCCAACGGCACCGAAGTCCGTAAGCACCACTTCCCTTCCGGGAATGGAGGGAAGCTGCACTGCGGGCATGTCGAAAGGTATATCATGCAAACGTTTGCACTCTTCTGTACAAGAAAAGAGAGAAATACATAATGTCGTATAAATGAACGACTTAAAGAAAATTTTGGCCATTAGTTTCTTTATATGTGCTGCAAAGATAAGGAAAATAATCCAAACGTTTGCACAAATTTACAAAAAAGTGAAAATAAAAGATTTTCAAAACTACAGAAGGCCGATATCCACCCAGCCGGAATCGTTCTTGGAAACCTGCCGGCTGCAGAAGAACGCCTGACGGGCGCCTATCCATCGGCCGGGGGCGGCTACAAAAGGCTCGCCGGCATCCGTGAAGGACTCCCCGTCCAGACTGTAGGAAAAGCGGCAGAGGGCATCGGGAACATTCCCCTCCACCTCCTGCGGCGCCACCTCCAGACGCAGCCAAAGCGTCACTTCCCGGATATCGGGATACTTTACAGCCGGCACATTGCCGGAACTGTAGGGAAACGCCTGCGGGGTAAGCGTATAATCCAGAAGGGCGAGGGGCTGCACAAGCTCCTGCCCGCCCCTATGCGCATCGGTACATTCAATATATTGCAGGGCTGCGCCATCGGCCGTATCCACTACGCGCACACCGGCATAGCTCTCCCCCATCACCACAAAACCGGCACATTCTCCCCGCTCCTTCAGCTGCGGATTGGGATGGAAAGTCAGCTTGGCCGTGGTGGTGAAGCGCTCCGCGGGAAACATCCGCTCCAAGAGATTGGGGCACTCCCAAAGGCCGATATGCTCCTGCTTCACGCTGTAGAGCCGCACCCCGCCGTCCGGCAGGGCCCTGTGCCAGTAAGGCCCCGGCACCGAGGGGTACTGCCAAGACAGGTCCAGGCCATACGGGCCTACGGCGGCAGCCGGAAAGCCGTTCCCGACGGAAGACAGCCTCTTTCCGGACACGGCCATCCTGCCGGAGGATACCGGCTGGCCCACTCCGTCACCGTCCGGGTCTTCCCCTATGAGCGGCCAGCCGTCGGAGCGCCAGGTCATGGGCTGGAGATGGACGATGCGGCCGTAGGCGCCCTTGTCCTGGAAATGAAGGAACCAGTCTCCCCCGTCGGGGCCCGTTACCCAGGCGCCCTGGTGCGGACCGTTCACCGTTCCGGGGGCCCAGGCCATCACAATCTTTTCTTCATAAGGGCCGTAAACGCTGCGGGAGCGGAGCACCGTCTGCCAGCCGGTGGCAACTCCGCCGGCGGGGGCAAAGATATAGTACCAGCCGTCCCGCTCGTAGAACTTGGTCCCCTCAATGGTGGGCTGCGTCAGATGACCGTCGAAAACGATGCGGGAAGGGCCTGTGAGGGCGGTTCCATCGGCCTTCATGGGGGCCACGAAGAGGATGCTCTTGAGCCCGGCGCGGGAACCGGCGGCCCCGTGCGAAAGCCAGGCGTTTCCCTCCGAATCCCAAAGCGGGCAGGGGTCTATGAAGCCTTTTTCCTCCACCACCCAGACGGGAGGCTCCCATCGGCCTGTGACATCCTGCGTCTTAACCATGAAAACGCCCCGGTCCGGGTCTCCTACATAGATATAGAACCAGCCGTCGTGGTAGCGGATGGCCGGGGCCCAGACGCCGCAGCCATGCTGCACCGCGCCGTGGAATTCGGGGGCGGGATAATCCGCGAGCGCAGCCCCCACCTGCTCCCAATGGACCAAATCGCGCGAGTGGAGGATGGGAAGTCCCGGGAAGAAATTGAAGGAGGAAGCCGTCATATAATAGTGGTCCCCCACCCGGCATACATCCGGGTCGGAATAATCGAAATGAAGGACGGGATTGGTGAAATTCACGGTCTCCTTTACGGAGCAGGAGACGGAAAGTGCTATTAAAAGGGCCGATAACGTACGTTTCATACCTGCAAATGTAAAAAAAATTTGCGATTTGTGCAAACGTTTGTATCTTTGCAGAGAAAACGACCACATTGAGCAATGACCACCATTCGAGACATAGCACGGGCGCTGGGTATTACCCCCTCCACCGTTTCCCGTGCCCTTTCAGGCAATCCCCGCGTGAAGGAAGAAACCCGCCGGGCCGTAGAAAAAACCGCCCGTGAGATGGGCTACGAAAGGAATGTTGTTGCGGCCAATCTCCGGAAAGGGCGCTCCATGATTGTGGGCATCGTGATTCCCCGGATTCACCGCGAATTCTTCTCCAACTGCATCGGCGGCGCAGAGAGCATCCTGAACCAGGCCGGTTATAGTGTGCTCATCTGCCAGACCCTGGAAAGCGTTGAGGCCGAAATCCAGGCGCTCAAAACCCTCAAGAACTACCGCGTGGCGGGCGTGTTGCTCTCGCACGCCATCAACGCCCCCAACGGGGACCATGTCAAGGAAATCCTGGGCAACACGCCCCTTATCCAGTTCGACCGCGTATTTCCGGACCTTCCCGGGGCCAAGATTGTGGGAGCCAACTGCGACGGGGCCTACAAGGCCACCCGCCACCTGATTGAGGCCGGCTACCGGAAAATCGGCACCCTGGCCGGTTACATGACCTCCCAGGCCTATGTGGAACGCCTGGCCGGTTATCGCATGGCCCTGGAAGACGCCGGCCTCCCCTTCGACGAAAAACTGGTCTATTACAACACCATTGTCCGGGAAACCGGTTACGAAGCCGGTCTCAAAGCCATCAAGGCCGGCTGTGACGCCCTGTACAGCGCCGGTGCCTTCTCGGCCCTCGGCGCCATTGACGCCCTCAAGGAGAAAGGCATCCGCGCTCCGGAGGATTTCGGCATCGTGGGCACCGCCAACGAAGGTTTCACCGCCCTGATGACTCCCTCCCTGAGCACCCTGAACCAGCATCCTTTCGAAATGGGAGAAGCAGCCGCACACGCCTTCCTCGAAGGCAGGCTGGACACCCAGGTAATTCCTATGGAACTTATTGAAAGACAATCATCAAACAAAAATAACACATGGCAAAAGTAGTTACCTTCGGCGAAGTGATGCTTCGCCTGTCCACCCCCGGCTATCTGCGTTTTTCGCAAGCCCATCAGTTCGACGCCACCTTTGGAGGCGGAGAAGCCAACGTGGCCGTTTCCCTGGCCAACTACGGCGTAGACGCCCACTTCGTAACCCGTCTGCCCCAGAATGACATTGCGCAGATGTGCACCGCCGAGCTCAAGGGCTTCGGCGTAAACACGGATTCCATCGTCTATGGCGGAGACCGCGTGGGCATTTACTACCTGGAAACCGGCGCCGTGGCCCGCGGCTCCAAAGTAGTTTACGACCGCGCCCACTCCGCCATCTCCGAAATCAAGCCCGGCATGGTGGACTGGCACAAAGTCCTTCAGGAGGCCGATTGGTTCCACTGGACCGGCATCACCCCCGCCCTGAGCCAGGGTGCCGCCGATGCCTGCCTGGAAGCCATCAAAGTAGCCAATGAAATGGGTGTAAAGGTTTCCTGCGACCTCAACTATCGCAAGAAACTCTGGAAATACGGCAAGAGCGCCTCGGAGGTGATGCCCGCCCTGGTGGAAGGCTGCGACCTCATCCTGGGCAACGAGGAAGACGCGGAGAAGGAATTCGGCATCAAGCCCGAAGGCTTCGACGCAGAGAAGACCGGCGGAGAGATTGACCAGAGCATTTTCGTGAGCGTGGCCCGCCAGCTCATGGAGAAGTTCCCCCGCTGCAAGAAGGTGGCTATCACCCTCCGCGGCTCCATCAACGCCAACCACAACACCTGGGGCGGCGTCCTGTACGACGGAAAAACCCTCTGGCAGTCCAGGCGTTACGACATCACCCACATCGTGGACCGCGTGGGCGGCGGAGACTCCTTCATGGGCGGTCTGCTGTACGGCCTGCTCGCCTACGAGACAGACCAGGAAGCCATCGAATTCGCCGCTGCCGCTTCCTGCCTCAAGCACACCATCATCGGTGACTACAACCGCGTTACCGTCTCCGAAGTGGAAGGTCTCATCAACGGCGGCGGTTCCGGCCGTGTTAGCAGATAGCCGATCAGGTCGGCTATGACGTCATGCCCGGCTCCGACCGGGCATCTAAAGCGAAGATAGATTATGGCAAAATTCAATAAAATCGATACCATCAGTATCATCAAGAATACGGGCATAGTACCGGTATTCTACAACAAAGACGCAGAGATTACAAAGAAAGTGGTGAAAGCCTGCTATGACGGCGGCATCCGCGCCTTCGAGTTCACCAACCGCGGAGACGGCGCCAACGAAGTGTTCAAGGAAGTGATGGCCTTCGTGCGCAAGGAATGCCCTCAGATGGCCCTGGGGGCCGGCACCATTCTGGATGCCCCCACCGCCGTTCTCTACATGCAGATGGGGGCCGATTTCCTGGTTTCCCCCTGCATGGCCGAAGACGTAGTGAAACTGGCCAACCGCCGCGGCGTGCCCTACAGCCCCGGCTGCGGCACCGTCACGGAAATCGTGAAAGCCATGGAACTGGGCTGCGACCTGGTGAAGGTATTCCCCGCCGGAAACGTGGGCGGTCCCTCCTTCGTGAAGAACATCCTGGGTCCCCTGCCCTGGGCCATGGTCATGTGTACTGGCGCCGTGGAACCCACCGAGGAGAACCTTACGGCTTGGGCCAAGAGCGGCGTCACCGCCGTGGGCATGGGCTCCAAGCTCTTCCCCAAGGACACAGTGGCCGCCGGCAAATGGGAGGAAATCTCCTCCCTCTGCCGTCAGTGCCTCCAGTGGTTCAAAAAGTAATCAGTACTTGTAAGAAAC
>JAFVAU010000034.1 GCA_017480345.1 Bacteroidales bacterium | reverse complement strand
GTCAACTTTTACCAGTGATAATGTTAAACCAGAGTCAACTTCTTTTAGGGAGAGACTCGTTCTGAGTCAACCTAAATCAGGAAATGACATATCGGAAAAATTTGCATACTATTGTGGTCATAAATTTTTTAACATTATGACCAAGTATGTAAACATTCTGAACGATGACGCCTTCAAGGTGGTCATCTTCACCCCGGGCAACGAAGAACTCCTGGCCCGGATGATCGAGATCGTGATTCCCGGCATGCATATCAAACAGCTGGTTTTCCAGCCCACGGAGCAGCACGGTTTGGCGGTTTCCGACAAAATTAGTAATTTTGACGCGGTGTGTACTTCGGAGAGCGGGGAAATGTTCATCGTGGAGATGCAGTGTCTCCCGCAGGACAGCTACGCAGACCGCATGTTGTGTTACGCGTCGTTCCCCATCCGGATGCAGTTGGAGCGGAAACTCAGAGACATCCATGAAGGGCGAAGGAAGCCGATGGACTACAGCCTGATGCCCATCTATGTGCTGAGTTTCATTAACTTCCATATCGGCCATGAGGATGACGGCATCCTGCAGGACGGACTGGTGAGCAGTTACAAGATTTGTTCACCCAAGACGGGGGAGGTGATGACGGATGCGCTGTACTTCGGCTTTGTGGAACTGGGGCGGCTGAAAGTGCCCTTCGGCAAACCGGAGCAGTGCAAGACGGTGACGCAGCAACTGGCCTACTCCATGAAGTACATGAACCGGCTGAGCGAGTGCCCGAAGGAATTTGAAGACCGGCTGTTCCCGCTTCTTTTCCGGGCCAGCGCGTACGCGAACATGAATGTAAAACAACAACAGGAGGTGTCACACATTATGAGAACCGAACTGGACCGCATCGCAGAAAACGAATATGCCAGAAAACAAGGTGAAGCCGCAGGGATTAAGAAGGGAATGGAGAAGGGCAAGGAAGAACTGGCGAAGCAATTGCTACGTATGGGCGTTCCGGCAGAGACCATCCAACAGGCAAGCGGTTTTACCATAGAACAAATTGAAGCGCTATGAGAACCGAACTGGACCGCATCGCAGAAAACGAAAAGCAATACGACGCGGCCATGGCGCGCATTAACGAACTGTTGGAGATCGTTGATGATGCCACTCCGGCCGATGACAAGAACGAGGTTGAACTGGTATTGCTGTCCAACCTCGTTGCCGATTATGAGGATGTCTATTATCCTCTTTAATACTCCTTCACGACCTCCATCAGGCGGTCGGGATAGTTGGAGATGATGGCTTCCACGCCCAGGCCGATGAGCCGGCGCATCTCGTCCTTGTCGTCCACGGTCCAGGTGACCACCTTCATGCCGTTCTGGTGGGCATATTCCATAAGCTCTTCATTTACATTCTGATGCTCCGGGCTCAGCCACTGCGGGATGAAATTGAGTTTGGCCATGGCCTCCGGCACATCCGTTTCGTAGTCTTCCAGGAGGTAGGCCAGGATGTGACCGGGATACTTCTGGTTGATGTAGTTGAGGGCGCGCTCGTCAAAGCACTGGACGATGAGGCGGTCTCCCAGGCCCCGGGCGTCCAGCATTTCCATGCAGAGGTCCGTGAATTCATGGTATTCGGGCCAGTCCACACCCTCCACGCCGCCGTCGTAGTCCGGATCGCTCTTGATTTCGATGTTGTATTTCATTGGAGCCAGCCCTTTCTCTTTGGTATAGGCCTCGATGGCGTCGATGACATCGGCCGCGAGGGGTTTTCTCGCGGGGATGCATTTTTTCTCCGGCCAGGCGGGGTTGTATTTGAGGCCCACGTCATATTTGGCCACGGAGTCATAGGGCATGTGGAAAAGGTATTCCTTGGGGTCTCCGGCCACCACAGGCGTGCCGTCCGGACGGGTGGAATAGCGGGGGTGGAAGTATTTGTCATGCGAGAGGACCACCTTCCGGTCCGCCGTGATGCAAAGGTCCATCTCCAGGGTGTTCACGCCCAGTTCAATGGCGTTGATCATGGCCTCCAGGGTTTCCTCCGGATACAGGCCCATGCCGCCCCGGTGCGCCTGCACGTCGGTCACATACACTTTCTGTTTGGGAGAGCCGCAGGATACGGCCCATACCGCTATTGCGGCAAATGTAAGAATCTTTTTCATTTCTGTAAGATTTAGTGAGAGCAAATTTACAAATTTTTCTATCTTTGCACACTATAATAACGAAACCATGAAAAAATTATTCGCATCAACACTTCTGCTTGTGCTGTTCGCACAGGCCCAGGCTCAGAACGTGGTGGACCATTTTCTGAATCGTTTTGCCGACCCTGACCGCCCCAGAACCGCTTTCCTTGAAAAGGGCGGGCGCGGAATCGGATTCAGTGGCGCATATCGTCAGTTCAATGTGGCCGGAGATAATTTGGGAGACGGATATGCCATCCTCTCCATGCTGAATATCGGCGAAGGCCGGCTTCATCTCTGGAGCGTGGCGCCCCGTGTCACCTGGTTTGTGGCCGATGATGTCTCGCTGGGCTTCAGCCTGGTATACAGCGGCTATTCGGTGGATACCAACCTCAAGATAGACGCCCGTGAGATGCTGGGGGCAGACCCTACGGACCCTGACAGCGAGAGTCTGAACTTCCAGATTTCCAACCGTCACATGGCGAACCACAAGGGCGGCATCAACATAAACGCCCGCCGCTACCTTTCCTTCTTCGGAAGCAAGACCTTCGGCGTGTTTGCAGAGGGCCGTTTATTCGGTAATTATGGTGTCACCACCTCCAATCCCATCGCTGAGGCGGGAACGCAGGTTACCAAACTCCGCGTCAGCAATACTTTCAACCTGGGACTTGACATTGCCGGCGGACTGGCCGTCCGCTTTGGCAACAACATCTTTACGGCCAGCATTCCCCTGGTTGGCGTGGCCTGGACGCACAGCCACCAGAACCGCTACTGGACCGTGGAGGACGAGAACGGGAGCAAAGCTACCGGCGGAGGAGCCAAGCTGAACCAGTTCAAGATTGCCCGTAATATAGAACTGCTGGGACTGCAAGTGGGTTACATCCGGTATATCGGCCCCAAGAACAAGAAGTAAAAAAAACCTCCTGCAAGCGCAGGAGGTTCATTTTTTATTCGGCCTCAGGATTTTGCTGGGTGACCGGGAAGTCCAGGGTGGCAGCGTCCTGTGCGGCAGATTCCGCCTGGTTCACGATACCGGAGCCGATGGCGTCGTTGGCGCCGCTCTGGGTGCTGCCGCGGTTTACGAACACGGTGATGATGGACAGGACCAGGATGAAGGCTACCAGGTACCAGGTGGCCTTTTCCAGGATGGTGGCCGTCTGGCGCACGCCCAGGGTCTGGTTGGCAGAGGTGAAGTTGGTAGCCAGGCCGCCGTCCTTGCCGTTCTGCAGGAGGACCACCGCAATCAGAAGAATGGCCGCAATAATGATGAGGACCAATAAAATTACAAATGCTGTAGACATATCTTTACTGTTTTTATTTCACATCCAAACCCTCTTCCGGCTGAAGCGAGTCGATAAGGGTTGCAAAGTAAGCACTTTTTTCCGGAAATTCCAAAATCAGACGGGAATAAATGCGCCTTGCCTCTTCCGGGCGGCCCTGCTCCGCAAAAATCCGGGCCAGGGTTTCGGTGGCAAAGCGGTCTGCGATGGGGGAGGTTTCCGCCTCCGCGGCGGCGGCCTCGGCCTTTATCTTCACGGCGAAGCGGGAGAAGATGCTATCTCCTCCTTCCTTCACTTTGTCGTACTGGGCCTGGGAGAAGTAGTCTCCGCCCACCACATGTACGGTGTGGGCCGGCTCCTGGGCCTCCTCCAGGCTTTCTTCTTCCTGTGCCGCGGGCTCCAGGTAGGCTTCCAGGAGCTTCTGGACGTCTTTGTCGGAGCAGTCTTCCTCCCGGGAGTGCCTCAGCAGGTCGGCCACAATTTCCCGGAAGGGAAGGTACAGGGCCTCGGAGGCATATTGGTCTTCCTCCCAGGCCTGCCCCATCTTGGACATGCGGCGGCACAGCTCCAGCCGGGCCCCGCTGTACCAGGGATACAGGTTCACCACGCCCACCAGCTCGTCCAGGTTGAGGCTGTGGAGGTTTATGCGGGAACTTCCTACCATTGTGCTACGGTTGCGTTGAATATATCTTCCACTATTTTTTCGATGATGGTCTCGCAGAGGGTGGCTTCCACGGCATCCAGGGAGGCCGTGGCATCGAAATCCTCGTACGCGCTGAAACTCTGGGAGACATCGTCTTCCGGGTACTTCCGGTTGGTGAATTCAATCTTCACCGTTACCGTAAGGCGGTTCTGGGCGGCCAGTTCATCGGCCGTGATGGCGGTGGCTTTCACGTCATAGCCGGTCACCTCCGCCACCAGTTCCAGGTCTCCGTCCTGCTCCACCTGCTCCAGGCGGGTGAGCTTGCGGAATTTCTCCTGCAGGGCTTCGGTAAGTTCTCCGGCCAGGCTGGGGTTCACGCGCAGGGCCTTGTATTCCACATAGGGGATGGTGATGGTCTGGACGTCCGCCTGGATGGAAGTTCCTGTGAAAGAATAGATTCCACAGGACGCGGCCAGCAGGGCCAGGCTCAGTATGACGGCCAGGCGTTTCATTTCTTTCGGTATTCCGGGGGAAGTTTGCGGTACAGGGTGCGCTCGCTCATGCCCAGCTCCTCCGCGGCTTTCTTGCGGTTGCCGTGGTATTTCTCCAGCGCCTGGCGGATGAGTTCGTCTTCCGTGCGGCGGATGCTCAGGGAAGGCTGCTCCTGCGGCTCCTCGGCCGGCTGGAAATCCTCCTGTCCCTGCCATTCGGCCTCTTCCTGAAGGGCGGGCTGGGGCGGCGGAGGAAGCTCCCTGCGGTCCAGGCGGGCCTTGAGGGAATCCACCTCCTGCTTGAGGTCGAAGATGGCCTTCATGATAGCCTGGCGCTCATCGGCCGAAAAAGCGGACTGATGCGTCTCCTGAGGCCCTTCATACAGCATGGGGATGGGCTCTCCCTCCTCGCGCGGCATCAGGGGCATCAGGTCTTGGGCCGATAATTCTATGCGCTGAAGGGTGGGGGTTACCTTCTGGGAAACCTGGGCGGTGAGGGACTGGGTGAAGCCCTGCAGCTGGCGGACGTTGCCCGGCCAGCGGTATTGCTCCAGCAGGCGGATGGCATCCGGCTTCAGGGAAATCTTGCACATGCCGTTCACCTCGGAGAAATCGGAGGTGAACTTGCGGAAGAGCAGGTAGATGTCCGATTTGCGCTCCCTCAGGGCAGGAATGCGGATCTGGGCGGCGCTGAGCCGGAAGTACAGGTCTTCACGGAATTTGCCCCGCTTCACGGCCTCATAGAGGTGTACGTTGGTGGCGGCCACAATCCTCACGTCCGTGTGCTCCACCTTGTTGGAGCCCACCTTCCGGTATTCCCCGCTCTGGAGCACGCGCAGCAGCAGGGCCTGGGATTCCGGCGGGAGTTCCGCAATCTCATCCAGGAAGAGGGTCCCCCCGTCGGCCTCTTCAAAATAGCCCTTCCGGGTGTCTACGGCGCCGGTAAAGGAGCCTTTCACGTGGCCGAAGAGTTCCGAGTTCACCAGTTCTTTGGGCAGGGCGCCGCAGTTGACCACGAAGAACGGGGCCTGGCGGCGGGCGCTGTACTGATGGATGATGCGGGCCACGTTCTCCTTGCCCACGCCGCTTTCTCCCTGAATGAGGACACTCAGGCCGGTGGGGGCAAACTTCACGGCCGTCTCCAGCGCTTCGTTGAGTGCAGGGTCGTTGCCGATGATGTCGTATTTGTTTTTTAGCGCTTGCAAATCCATAGTTCTGCAAATTTAATCATTTTTTGAATAAAATGCTTATATTTGTATCTTGCATAAGATATGTACATCAATATGAAAAGAACCTTAGTATTCCTTGCAGCAGCCGCCCTCGCCGTGGCTTGCGCATCCCCCGAGAAGATGGCCAAGATGGCCCAGAACGTCCAGGTAAGCTGCCAGCCGGAAGTGCTGGAAGTGATTGGCGGAAGCCTTGATCCCGTGGTTACGGTAACGTACCCCAAGGATTATTTCAACCCCAACGTGGTCCTGGAGGTCACCCCTGTCATTGTCTATGACGGAGGAGAGGCTGCCATGAAGCCCATCAAGTACCAGGGAGAGAAAGTGAAGAACAACTACAAGGTGGTTTCCTCCGAGGGCCAGAAGGTGACGGAGCGCCTCCACTTCGACTATGTGGAAGGCATGGAAAAGAGCCACCTGGAGCTCCGCGGAAAAGTGTTGGCCGGAAAGAAAGCCATCAACCTGCCTGTGAAGAAAGTGGCCGATGGCGCCAACACCACTTACATGCTGGTGAAGCGCTCCGGCAACCTGGCCTTCAAGAAGGACAATTACCAAGATGTGATTGTTTCCACCGCCGAGGGCCAGATCAAGTATAACGTGAACAGCTCAGAGGTCCGCGGTTCCGAGCTCAAGGGCAAGTCCGTGAAGGACTTCCTGGCCGCCCTGGATGCCGCCGCCGCCAACGAGCGCGCCACCGTCAAGAGCACCGAGATTGTGGCCTACGCTTCCCCCGAAGGCGCAGAGAACATGAACAACAAGCTCTCCGCCAACCGTTCCCAGAGTGCCTCCAAGGCTTGGGACAAGGTGGTGAAGGGCCATGAGAGCGTAGACCCTACCGTCCGCAGCGTGGGTGAAGACTGGGAAGGTTTCCAGCAGCTGGTTTCCGAGAGCTCCCTGGAAGACAAGGACCTCATTCTCCGCGTCCTCTCCATGTACTCGGACCCCGCCGTCCGCGAGAACGAAATCCGCAACATGTCCCAGGTGTACACCGCCCTCAAGGGCGAGGTGCTGCCGGAACTCCGCCGCGCCCGCCTCATCGCCAACGTGGAGGTGAAGAACTACACCAACGAGGAACTGGTGGAAATCCTGAAGAACAACGAGAAGATCCTGGACGAGGAGGCCCTCCTCCGCGTGGCTTCCGTGGCCCAGGATGCCGCCCAGAAGGAAAGCATCTACCAGAAGGCCATCGAGCGCTTCGATTCCCAGCGCGCCATGTACAACCTGGCTGTCCTCTACCTCAGCGAGGGCAAGATGGCCAAGGCCAAGGCCGGCCTGGGTGAACTGAACGGAAACGATGCCGATGTGATCAACGCCAAGGGCGTCGTCGCCCTCCGGGAGGATGACCTCCAGACCGCCGAAGCCTGCTTCCGCCAGGCCGGAACCCCCGAGGCCAAGAAGAACCTGGGCATTGTCCAGATTCTCACGGGAGATTATGACGCCGCCGCCCAGACCCTGAAGGACGTGGACGGCTGCTGCCACAACACCGTCCTGGCCTATATCCTTACGGACCAGCTGGACAAGGCCAAGGCTTCCGCCCACTGCGGAGACCCCAAGGTCTGGTACCTGAAGGCTATCATCTCCGCCCGTCAGGGCAAGGCCGACGAGGTTTCCAAGAACCTGGAGCGCGCCTTCCGCAATCCTGCTCTGAAGGAGCGTGCTTCCCGCGACATCGAGTTCGCCGGTTACTCCTTCTAAACCGTGAGAACCCGCCTGCTTATCATGGATATCATCTTCGGAGTCCTGGTGATTCCGACGATGATATTCCTTTTTCCCGTGACCCGGTGGATGCAGTGGCATCCGGATTACGTCCTGTTCTACGTCATCTGGCTGTATGGGGTGTGGATTCTGTGCCGCAAGGCCATCGGCCCGCTTTTCACGCAGAACATGCAGGGAATCGCGCTGGCGGCGGGGTCTCTTTTTCTGGTGGTGGTGGTCACCTTCCTGATGACCCTCACCCCCGTGGATTTCCCTTCAGCCCAGGACGGGCTTGGGACGCTGAAGCTGCACCAGCGGGCCATGTGGATCCTGCTGCTGGCCGTTATATCGGCCGGGGTTCCTGTGGGCGCCCTCAGAACCCGCAACCGGGAGCTCAACAGCCGGAAGGAGGAAGAGGAGGAGGAGCAGAATGCGGCCGATGCCATCAACACCCGCCGGGCCGAGGCCCTGTCGGACCAGGACCGGGGGGATATCCGGCTCAAGACGGGCTACAGCACCGTCCATGTGCCCGTCACGGCCATCAAGTACATCGAGGGCCGGAACAACTATGCCTGCTTCCACCTGGACCACCGAAAGGACGTGGTGTCCCAGATCACCCTCAAGAGCGTGATGGAAATGCTCCCGGAAGGGAAATTCGCACGTATCCACCGTTCCTACATCGTCCCTCTCTGGAGAATAGAGAAAAGGTCGGCCACTTCCGTCAAGCTGATGGGCGTGGAGGAAAGCATCCCCGTAGGCCGTGCCTATAAAGATTCATTCAATAATGGCTAAAAACAACAAAGACTTCTATGCAACCCGGTCCACCGCCTGGTGGAAAGTGGCCATTGCCATGATCGGGTCCTGTCTGTCCGGTGTCACCTTCGTGTCGGTTCCCGGCATGGTGGGGGTGTCCGGTTTCGGTTACCTGCAGATGGTCATGGGCTTCTTCCTGGGCTATCTGGTCATCGCCTTCGTGCTCACGCCGCTGTACTTCCGCCTCAATGTGGTGTCCGTGTACGAGTATCTGGACAAGCGCTTTGGCATTTCCTCCCACAAGACGGGAGCCTGGTTCTTCTTCATTTCCAAAATTCTGGGTGCATCGGCCCGCCTGTACCTGGTCTGCGCCACGCTGCAGCTCCTGCTGTTGGGTCCCGTCGGCGTTCCCTTCTGGGCCACGGTGGTGCTGTCCGTGCTGCTGGTGTGGCTGTATACCGTCCGGGGCGGCGTGAAGGCCGTGATAGGCATGGATATCGTGAAGGTGCTGTGTATGCTCATTGCCGTCGGGCTCACCCTGTTTTTCGTGGGACGCGAGGTGGGCAAATTGGATACCAGCTATATGCGGGTGTTCTATTTTGACGACGTGAACCATCCCCAGTTCTTCTTCAAGCAGCTTCTGGGCGGCCTGTTCACCGTGGTGGCCTCCACCGGTCTGGACCAGGACATGATGCAGCGCACCCTGGCCTGCAAGAACGTGCGGGATTCGCAGAAGAACCTTATCGTCTCCGTGTGCCTGCAGGCGGTGGTCATCACCCTCTTCCTGCTGCTGGGCGTGGCCCTGTATCAGTATGCGGGCCTTCACAACATCCCCTTCGCCAAGGGAGACGAGCTCTTCCCGGCCGTGGCCTGGAACGGCGGCCTGCCCAAGATGGTGGGCGTCCTCTTCCTGGTGGGCCTGGTGATGGCCGGCTTCCCGGCCGGCGGAAGCGCCCTTACCTCCCTCACCACCTCCTTCACCATCGACATCCTGGGAGGCAAGGACCAGAAGCGTACCTGGATTCACAGCGGCATGGCCGTCCTGATGGCCCTCACCATCATCGTTTTCGGCCTGCTGAACTCTACCAGCGTCATCGATGCCGTGTACCGGCTGGCCTCTTACACCTACGGGCCGCTGCTGGGCCTGTTCACCTTCGGCCTGTGTTTCAAGTGGCAGGTGAGAGACCGCTGGGTGCCCGTGGTGGCCATCCTGGCGCCCATCCTGTGCCTGGTGCTGGACATGAATTCCGTGAAGTGGTTTGGCGGCTACCATTTCAGCTATGAGCTGCTGCTCATGAACGCCATCTTCACCATCGTGGGCCTGCTGCTCATTGTCAAGAGGAAGTAATCTGCCATTTTGTCAGAAAATCCGGAGCGGAACGGAGATTGAAATATCTCCCGGCAAAGGAGACTGATAAAATGAACGAAAACAACAATAGCAATTTTCTCGAGCGCTTTGCCATCAACCTCAATGAGAGGGCGGCGCAAGGTAAACTGGACCCGGTGATCGGCCGGGACGACGAAATCCGGCGTGTGCTGCAGATCCTTTCGCGGCGCACCAAGAACAACCCTATACTGGTGGGCGAGCCCGGCGTGGGCAAGACCGCCATCTCCGAAGGCATTGCCCAGAACATCGTGAACGGGCAGGTGCCGGAGAACCTGAAATCCAAGAAAGTCTATTCCCTGGATATGGGTGCCCTTATCGCGGGCGCGAAATATCAAGGTGAATTTGAAGAGCGGCTGAAAGGCGTGGTGAAGGAAGTGGTGGACAGCGCCGGTGAAATCATCCTTTTCATCGACGAAATCCACACCCTGGTGGGCGCAGGCCGCAGCAGCGGCGCCATGGATGCCTCCAACATCCTCAAGCCGGCGCTGGCCCGCGGCGAGCTCCGTACCATCGGTTCCACCACCCTGGACGAGTATCAGAAGTATTTTGAGGCCGACAAGGCCCTGGAGCGCCGGTTCCAGATGGTGATGGTGGACGAGCCTTCTCCTGCAGAGAGCATCGCCATCCTCCGCGGCCTGAAGGAACGCTACGAGAACCACCACAAGGTGCGCATTGAGGACGACGCCCTCATTGCCGCCGTGAACCTGAGCCACCGCTATATCACCAGCCGTTTCCTCCCGGACAAGGCCATCGACCTGGTGGACGAGGCCGCTTCCAAGCTGCGCCTGGAGATGAATTCCGTGCCGGAGCCCATCGACAACCTCAATTCGGCCATCCGTCAGAAGGAAATTGAGCGCGAGGCCATTAAGCGCGAGGGCGTATCGGCCAAGATGGAGAAGCTGGAGGCCGAGCTGAAGGAGCTCCAGGAGAAGCGGGATGCCCTGATGAAGCGCTGGAACGAGGAAAAGGAGATTCTGGGCGGCCTGCAGACCTCCCGGCAGGAGCTGGAAGACTTGAACCTCCAGGCCAAGACGGCCGAGCGCAACGGAGACTACGCCAAGGTGGCGGAAATCCGCTACGGTAAGATGGCCCAGACACAGAAACGCATCGACGAGCTTACCGCCAAGGCCGAAGCCATCAAGGACCCCATTGTAACTGAAGCGGTTACCCCGGAAGACATTGCCGAGGTGGTGGCCAAGTGGACCGGCATCCCCGTGAAGCGGATGCTGGAAAGCGAGAAGGAGAAGCTGCTGCGGATGGAGAGCGAGCTGCACAAGCGCGTGGTAGGCCAGGACGAGGCTATCCGCGCCGTGGCCGATGCCGTGCGCCGCAACCGGGCGGGCCTGAGCAATGAGAAGCGGCCCATCGGCTCCTTCCTCTTCATGGGAACCACCGGCGTGGGCAAGACGGAGCTGGCCAAGGCGCTGGCAGAATTCCTGTTCAACGACGAGAACATGATGACGCGTATCGACATGAGCGAATACCAGGAGCGGCACACCGTTTCCCGTCTGGTGGGTGCGCCTCCGGGATACGTGGGTTATGACGAGGGCGGCCAGCTCACCGAGGCTGTTCGGCGCAAACCTTACTCCGTGGTGCTGCTGGACGAGATTGAAAAAGCCCATCCGGACGTGTTCAACGTGCTGTTGCAGGTGCTGGACGACGGCCGGCTCACCGACAACAAGGGCCGCACCGTGGACTTCAAGAACACCATCCTCATCATGACCTCCAATGCCGGGGCCGACATCATCCAGTCCTACATGGAGAAACTGCCCGAGGCGGACGGCCTGGACGTACAGGCTATCGCCAACCGCCGGAGCCTGCTCAACGAATGCTCCGCCAAGGTGCTGGACGTGCTCAAGATGACGGTCCGTCCCGAGTTCCTGAACCGAATTGACGAGATTATCATGTTCGACCCCCTCACCAAGGCCGATATCCGTGACATCCTGCACATCCAGGAGGAGGAGCTGAGCCGCAGACTGGCCGATAACGGCATCACACTGGAGTTCACCCCCGCCTTCGAAGACCACATGGTGGAACACGGCTACGATCCCGCCTACGGTGCCCGTCCCGTCAAACGCCTGATACAGCGGGAGCTCACGAACCTCCTGGCCCAGAAGATACTGGAAGGCAGCATCCGGAAAGACTCCGTGGTGAAGGTGGATGTGGCAGGAGGAGAGGTGAGCTTGCGCAACGTTTAGGCGCATCATTATTTGTTGGTATTTTAAGTCCTATGACTTTGATTTAAAAAAATCTGTTCATAAATTTAACGCCCGTATAGAAGCGATATTACACGCTTTATACGGGCTTTTTTTGTATTACTAAACTGTAAGGTATGAATATTGGTGCGTTTGTAAAGGGAACGCTATTAGCATTAATTATCCCATTTTCAGCCACTTCTGTCCTTTGGGCCCAGAACCCGCCGGCCAAGCTGACGGTGCAGGGGAAGATTACCGATACCGAGGGCGAGCCTCTTCCCGGAGCCAACGTGATGGTTAAAGGCACCCGGCAGGGAATAGCGGCCGATGAGAATGGTAATTATGTGCTCACGTTCACTCCTCCTTCCCAGGGTAAAGCTTCTGTTCTACAGTTCTCGTTTATCGGAATGCAGAGCGAAGATTACACCGTTCGCTCTTCCACTACCCTCAATGTAAAGCTCAAGAGCGACACCGCCCTGGACGCCGTTGTCGTGAATGGTTTCTACGACCAGAAGAAAGAGACTTTCACCGGCGCCGCAACGGTTATCAGTGGTGAAGAGTTGGTAAAAGCTTCTCCAACCAATCTGGTGGCCGGTATTGCGGCCATGACTCCGGGTATGGTAATGGTGGAAAACAACGCTCTTGGGTCTGACCCTAACGCCATCCCTTCCATCCTGATCCGTGGCGCCAATACGCTTATTACCAATGAGAGCGAGGAAGGTGTCAATAACCCGCTCATTGTTTTGGATGGTGTGGAGATAAGCATGGAGGAACTCTATGACTTGGATATCTTTGATATTGAGCGAGTAGACGTGCTCAAGGATGCATCGGCCACCATCCTGTATGGAGAAAAGGGTTCCAATGGCGTTATTGTGATTGAACGTAAGAGAATCGGCAACGAAAAGGTGAAACTGAGTTACAACTTTGTCCCCAAGTTCAGCTATCCGGACTTGAGTTCCTTCAATCTCACAAATGCGCAGCAGAAGCTGGAGTTTGAGCGTTTGGCCGGCTTGTATGAAAGTGCAGACGGCTCCCTTGACCAGGCGTATGATTACAAGCTCCAAAATGTTCGCCGCGGTGTGAATACGGATTGGCTCAGCGCTCCTTTGCGCATACCGTTCAGTCACAATCATTCCCTTTCTCTGACATCCCGTGGAGAAAAGCTGGATTTCAGTGCCAACGCTCACTTCAATGACACTTACGGTGTCATGAAGGGAGATAACCGCCGTGGATATGGTATTAACTTTACGATTAACTACCATCTTCGGGACAAACTTACGCTTTCCTACAAGAACAACTTCAGCCTTACGGATTCAAAGGCTTCCCCCTACGGCTCTTTCTCTGAATATGCCAAGATGAACCCTTATGAGCCCATATATGATGAAGACGGGGAATTACGGAAGTACATTCCCTTTAATCCTTTCTCGTCCTCGACGACCTTGGTGGTGAACCCCTTGTACGATGCTACGACTTCCAGTTTCTCCACCAACCGGTCCATGTCAGACAACAACTCCCTTTCCCTTCGTTATAACATTACCAAGGCTTTTTATCTTACCTCTCAGGGCAATCTGAGCCTGTCTTGGGGAAACAATGAGCGATATGTATCTCCGGCAGAAGGTCGTGAATTGATGACAACGGAAATTACTAAGCGGGGAAGCTATACTTTTTCCTCTCATAACAACATGTCCGCGAGCGGTAAGGTTGTTCTGAATTATGGCAAATCCCTGGATTCAAAGGGCTCCATGTTCCGGGTAAGTGCCGGTGCAGATGTCAAGTACAACCGCAACCGTTCTTCCGGAGCCACAGCAGAGGGCTTTCTGAAAGACAATCTCTCAGACATCAAATTTGCGCTGGCATATGCCAACGGACGTCCTTCGGGAACGGACAACATCAGCACCAGCGTTGGTTTCTTCGCAAACGGAAACATCAGTTTCCGAAACCGGTATTTTGGAGACGTTTCTTACCGTTCCTCCGGATCCTCCAAGTTCGGGTCGGCCAACAGCTTTGCTCCTTTCTGGGCCGCCGGTCTGGGCTGGAATGTACACAATGAACCCTTTGCCAAGAATTGGGACTGGCTCAACAGCCTGGTTTTCCGCGTGTCCAGCGGCTATACGGGAAACGTATCCTTCTCTTATTATCAGGCCAAGACCATCTATGAGTACAAGTCTGACAACCTATATTATACCGGTATCGGGGCCCTGCCCAAGCAGATGGGCAATCCGGACCTCAAGTGGCAGCGTACCTTGAACAACAACATCGGCCTTACGGCGGCCTTCCTGGACAACCGGATTAATCTCTCGCTGGATTATTATATCAATACCACCCACGACATGGTGATGTCCATCGACCTTCCGCCGTCTGTGGGTACCACATCCATGAGTGTCAATTTTGGCCAGCTTACCAACCAGGGCGTAGACCTTGCCATATCGGCCCAGATTATCCGGACCACGGACTGGTTCTGGAGCACAACGCTGAATGGCGGTCATGTGATGGATCGCATTGAGCATATCGCGGAGTCCATGAAGAATACAGAGGTGGACAATGCCGAGAGTGCCCTTAAGCCCAAGATTTTATTCCGAGAAGGTGGCTCCCAATTTGACATCTATGCCATGCGTTCCGCCGGCATCGATCCGGCTACGGGCCAGGAAATTTTTATCCGCAAGAATGGAGAATATACTTATCGTTATGATGCCAACGAGCGGGTGGCGGTGGGAAATACAAACCCCATCCTGCAAGGCTCTTGGATGAATACCATCCGCTATAAAGGTTTGTCTGTGAGTATTTCCACCAGCTATACCTTTGGAGGCGATGTCTACAATGAAACGCTTCAGCAGAAGGTAGAAAAAGTAGATCCCCAGTTCAATGTGGACGCCCGCGCTTTCACTGACCGCTGGAAACAACCCGGAGACCAGTCTCGCTATTTGGCCATCCAAAGCAAGGAGACGGCCCACTATTCAGAACGTTTCGTGGAGAAGAAGAATGAATTGTATATCTCCAATATTCAGGTAACATACGAGTTGCCCACTTCCTGGATCAGTCGTATTGGGCTGCGACGGCTTACCGTTGGCTTTGGCCTTTCCGATGTGGGACGAATCTCGACGGTGCGGTACGAGCGGGGAACCAGTTATCCCTATTGTCGGAGTATCAACCTTATTTTCCGTCCAACCTTTTAATCTTGGGCTGTCATGAAAAAGATCATCACTGTTTCAATAATCGGCCTCCTGCTCACGGCTTGTAATAAATTCCTGGACGTGAATCCAAAGGGAGAAGTGTTTGATGCCGATATGTTTACGACCGCCGAGGGCTATGAAGACGCTCTTTATGGCGTATATAATGAATTGTCGGAAACCCAGTCGCTCTTTGGCGCCTATTACTGGTGGATTCCGGAAGCATGTTCCCAGAATGTGATTGCCGGAGCCTCCAGCAGCGATTATCAGTTTGGATACATCCAGTTGGGCTATTGGTATGACACGGCTCAGAAAGGCATTTGCAAAAGTTTGTGGTCGGATGGTTACAAAGCCATCAATCATGTGAACAACATCATCCAGCATGCGGAAAATGGTGGCGTGGATGTTTTCCGGCACGGAAATCTGTATTTGGGAGAGGCGTATGCCTTGCGCGCGTTTATCCACTTTGAATTGCTGAAATTGTTCGGTGCCCCGTATTGGGCTTCGGAAGATGTGAAAAAGCAGGCTATCCCCTATGTGGAAAAGTATTCCTTCGATGTCACTCCTTTCTCCTCCTTCGATGAGGTGGTGGAAAAGATTCTGGCCGATTTTTCCAGGGCCGAAACGTTGTTAAAGGAAGATTCGGAGCTGGTCCCGGCAGAAAGGGACAATGCTGCCACCGGTTTTACATCGGCCCGAATTACCCATCTGAATCTGTATGCCGTCCAGGCATTGATGGCCCGCCTATACTGGTACCGGGGAGATATGGCCAATGCTGCCATTTATGCGCAGAAAGTGATAGACTCCAAGAAGTTCTCTTTCCGTCCCCTGAGCGCATTCCGTCAACCGGACAACGGGACGCTGGACCTTGACGAAACCCTGTTTGGCCTGTACGGACTCAAGTATCAGAATTGGAACGCCCAGAAATACGGCCTTACCGGAACCGTCAGCCGTGCATTCCTTTTGCCTTCAGACTGGAAGAGCCTGTACGACCAGGATGCCACGGTAGTGACAACTGCGGATTATCGCCTCTCCGCCTGGTTCAATGACGGAGACCAGACCTTGCGGAAATTGGCCAACAGCGTTTATTACGAAGGCACCAGCAACACCTACAGCGGGCCTTCCATCCTGGGAGCGAACGTAATCCGCCTTCCGGAGCTGTATTATATCATGGCCGAGGCTTATATGGAAACCAACCCTTCCATTGCCGTGGACTATTACAACGATGTTATTGTCACCCGCGGCCGGCCGGCCATAGCGGAGTCGGCCCTTACCCAGTCGGCCCTTTTCAAGGAACGTCGCCGCGAGTTCTACGGGGAGGGCTTCACCTGGTATGAAATGAAAAGGGGGAAGATGGATGTTGTGACTGTCCGCGGAGATGCCCTTCGGGGAGACTTGCCGGCAACGTTCATGGTCCCCATCCCGGACGAGGAGTACGCCGCCCGTGACAATATGGAAATCTAAAGGAGGAAGCCTATGAAAAAAATACTGCATATTTTGTCTGTCTCCATCGGGGTGTTGGCCCTGGTCCAGTCCTGTCGCGGGACATGGGTGATGTATGATGAAGGACAGATGGACCACCTGTATTTCTGTGAAGGACAGCAGGTGCACACGGCGTCCTTCTCCTTGATTCCGGAAAATGAAATTGTCGTGACCACGAGTGTATTCCTGATGGGCGTTCCGTCAGATCAGGACCGGACATATTCTCTGGAAACCATCCCGGTTCCCGCCGGAGAAACGTTTACTACCGGAGGCGTCAGTTATCCGGTGGTGGCTGCGCGGGAGAATATAGATTATTCCCTTGGAAGATTGGTCCTTCCAGCCGGAGCGGTGGAGACCACTTTGGAGATTACCTTGCACCGGACACCCGAAATGCTGGAAGGGAACATGCTTCGGGTGGGTCTACGCATCAAAGACGACAGTGAGTTCCTGGCTGCACCTGCAGACAGTTCTCGTGCCGCGGCGATTGTTACTCCGGAGTTTTATCTCTATGTTAACGACGGAGAGCCGTCGTGCCCTTTCTGGTGGCGGGCCAGTGGCGGCCCCTTGGGCTGGCATTGGGATTTCGGTCGTTTTTTCCCGGACAAATACCGCCGTTTTCTAGAATATTTCCATGCTACGGAGCAGACCAATCCTTCTTTCTACAACTATTGTGTGGCGGCCTACGGTTATTATCTGGACACCCCGGACGCCTCCTATGCCAGCGACGGCGACACGGAGCGGTTGATGAATACATTTTGGAGGAAGACATACAGCTCAGCCTGGGCAAAGTATGTGTTCATACCCCTATATAACTACTATAAAGAGTGGTATGCGCAACATCCGGATGACCCTAATGTTGAGCCGATGGGCCCTGGTACCATCAATCAGGGAAACAAATCCGGCTGGTCAGACCCGATGGACCCTACATATGGTTTCTTCAACTGATACGCGTATGAAAAAAATAATAAACAGTGTCTTGTTATTGGGATGGGGTGTCTGTATGATCTCCTCCTGTTATGGAATCAAGGCAGAGCATTATCCGGAGCTTTCTCCTATTCAGATTGTCACCCAGTCCGATACCATCAATGCCGACTTGGGGGTAAAACTGCATTATGAGGGCATTGCCGTAGCCAGTTCGCTACCGGTGACATATGAGTGGGCCTACGGCCTTCCTGCCGCCAATACCACGGTAGAGCAGCATCAGTTTTCCAGCCGGACCATACTGGATACGGAGTCGCCCAATATTGACTACACCTTTACCCACTTGGGTTCCTATATCCTTCGCCTCAAAGTGGACAATGGACAGAGCATTGCCTATAAATTCTTCCGGCTGAATGTGAATTCCGGTCTGGACGAGGGGGTGGCCATCCTGGACAATGATGCATCCGGAAACTCCTCCATCCGTTTTTTGAAGACCCTCACGGCCGAAGAGAAGATTCGTGGGGCTCAGGAACTCTATTCGGTGCAGCCGACAGAGGGTATCAAGAACGGTAAACAGCTCTATATGAGTTCCTACAAGCTTAGCGGAAGCACCAAGGACGAGGCCGCGTTTGTGATTGCGACAGATGATGCCGACGGCACCATGTATTTGTTTGAATCCAGAACGATGGAATTGGTGCGCAGCGACGTAATGTCGGCATGGGGCACATCTTTCTCTTCTTTCAGTGGAGAATATGGCGGGGCCCACGATTTTGGTGTTTTCTTCAACTCGACGGACGGGCGTGTTTTTCGTTTCGACCTTGTTCTGGGATATTTGAATGATATTGCCAATTTCCCAGAAGGCCTCACTCACGCATACCTTGCACGGAATCGGTCAAGTGCAACGGGAGCTACTACAAACTATCCTTTCTTCTTCGGAGAGGATGTGGTTGCCACCCGTACGACAGTTTCTTCCGGAGTGAAAGTATATGAGCAGGAGGGGTTCAAGGTGGTGAACATGGGAATGTCCCGTACATGGGGGGATGTTTACCCTCTGTATGTCCTTCTCCAGAGCAAGACTGACCCTCGGTCTTATCGGATTCAGCGGGCAAACCGCATCAGCGGCGGCACTACCACCTGGGCTACCGTCAAGGATGAAAATGACAAGGAGGTGCTCTACCACTACGATTTTACTTCTTCCAACTTAAAGATGGACAGCGAGTCAAAGGTTGTGAATACAAAACGCTCCAACGATGTTTATTATACTTATGAAAATGCCATTTATCGCTGGAGCCTTTCCGCTCCGCCAGCAACGGCCCCGACCATATCACTGCCGGCCGGGGAGCAGATACGGGATATTGCCGTGAATTATATGGGGCGCTCTGCCGCCCGCGACGGGCAGGATCCGGGAGAGGATCTCCTGTATATCCTCACATATAATCCCGGCCGGTCCGGAGACAAGAAGGGCAGCCTGTATATTTACCGTTTTTCCGATGACACGCTGGTTCGTGCCATTGAGGGGATAGCGGACAATCCTGTCAGTGTAGTTTATAAATATAGAGTAAGTTAAACCTTTAAAACACAAACGGATGAAACAAATTGTAAAACTCCTTGCAGGAGCACTTCTCCTTCTGGGCCTGGGTGCCTGCGGAGAAAAGACCGTTTACGTGGAAAGCGTAAAACTGGACAAGACATCCCTATCCCTTATGGTAGGAGATGTGGCAACTTTGACGGCGACGGTGAGCCCTTCCGGGGCCACCAATCCAGCCGTTACCTGGGCTAGCGGCAATACCGCGGTAGCCACGGTTGAAAATGGGAAAGTAACGGCAGTGGCCAAGGGTGTCACTACGGTTACGGTTACTACGGAAGACGGGCTCAAGACGGCCACCTGCGCCATTACGGTAGATAATGTTCGCGTTAGCGGCGTGTCTGTTTCACCGGCCGACGGTGCCATGGTCAAAGTGGGCGAGACATTGCAACTTTCTGCTACGGTGACACCCGACAACGCCTATGACAAGTCGGTGGTATGGAGCTCGGACAACGAGCCGGTTGCCACCGTCAGCGCCGACGGGCTTGTTACTGCCGTGTCCAGTGGCATTGCCAACATTACGGCGACAACAGTAGACAATAATAAGACCGCAAAGCTTGTCATTACGGTTCCGGGATTATCCCTCTCCGAAACGGCAGTCACCGTGTACTCCGGTTACAAGGCTTCCGTAACGGCCACCATGGTTCCGGGTACGGCTTCGGCCAGTTCCCTCAGTGTCGCTTCTTCTGAAGAGACGGTTGCGGTAGCAGATGTAGCCGAGGACGGCACCATCCAGATTCTGGGTATCAAGGAAGGTACGGCTACCATTACGGTGACCGCAACGGCTTCCGGACTCACCGCCACCTGCGTCGTGACGGTAAAGGATGCCGGCGGCAGCAGCTTTGATGATGACGATTATGGTAAATTTGAATAATGGAGGACCTAATTATGAAAACAAGATATTTTCTTTTGCTGGCGGCAGTAGTCGTTTTTGCGTCCTGTAAGCAGGAGCAGGTTTTCCGGGAGGAGACATCTTCGGCCAAGACTTATACCATCCGCGCGGAAGCAGGAGACCCTGTTACCAAGGCTTATTTCAAAGAGGACGAGGCCCCTTCCAAGTATATTTACTGGGAGGCTGACGATGCTTTTGATTTCAATGACATTACCATCGGAGAAGTATGGAATGACAATGTGACATCCGGAAAAGCTACCGAAGTGGCCGCTGACGGAAAAACCGTGTTGTTTACACAGACAGTCAACGATTACCTGGTGATTACCTATCCTGCGGATGCCGTATCAATGACGGATGAGGACAAGGTGATGGTTACGGTCCCCCGTGACCAGGAACTTTCTTCTGTGCTAACGCCCAATAATCTTCCTATGACAACTTCTCTTCTGGCACTCTCCGAAACTGCGAAAAAAGCGGTTGAGGAAGGAATAGACGCGGTGGCTGTTATCCCGGGCGATGCGCCGGTCAAGTTTTACCCGCTGGCCGGCATCGGCAAGATGACCATTACCGGCCTGGGCGTGGAGTCCACCACCATCAATAAGGTGAATATCCTCACTGAATTCAGCGCTGCAAAAACCTCCACAGGCGAGCCTCAGCGGGGTCTGCGCGGATCCAATGAGTTCTCTCTGGCCGGGGATAAGGAACTGGTATCCACCTGGACTTCAGGGGATGCCCGTTTTGACCTCTCCCTCGCTTCTGAGACCGGTATCAGTTATACCGCCACCGACGGTGCCGACGTTGTTTTTGTTGCGGACCAGAGTAACTACGGTGTCAAGACCATGCAGGTGGTGGTTTATACCTCCGACGGCGCGGTTTACAAAAAGAAGTTTGACATGGCGTCCGCTGAAAAGCAGATTGCCTTTGACAAGGCCCGCATCTCTTCCTTTACGCTGGATTTCACAAACGGAACGGTTTCCAAGATTGCCGATTCCAAGTTCGCCGTGGAGTGGTCCAAGGGTTACCTTGTATTTGACGAGGAGAACAAGGGTTACAAGATTGGTGAGCCCGAGGATATCGGCCTGTACTTTAAGTTTGGAACTGCCGTAGGTGTCAAGTTTTTCAAAGACAATGAAGACTGGGCCTGGCGTCTCCAACCAAAGGATGAAGACGGAAATAAACTCAGCGGCTCTACCACCTACCTCTCCAACAAGACCACCTTGGCCAACGGAACCGAAATGTTCTATTCCGGAATCCTGCAAAAGGGTGTCCGGTTTTACGGCGAAAATGCCATCTGGCAAGATACGCCCTATTACTATCCGGAAGGCACGGACATCGTGGCCGGAACCATTGCCGGCGGTAACGACGGGGATGAATTCAACTACCATAAGATGGCTGGAACAACCGTTTACAGCGGTGCTGCCGACCCTTGCTCCTACGTGAAGGTGGGTGAGGGAGAGAAGGCTTGGCGTCTTCCTACCAAGGCTGAGGTTGAAGATTTGATTTCCGTAGGCGCACCCGGTGTTGAGTATTACACCCTGGACGGCTCCGACGTGAAAGGCTCCAGTGGTAACGGCAGCCCGGTCTATGCCAAGTATACCGACGGGGTTCAGGAGCTCCAGTTCATGACCAATGGTTTTGTGGCCATGACGTTCTCTTCTGCCTACACTCAGATTCAGATGACCTATAGCAACAAATACGCCGTGGATTTCTGGACCAGCCAGTATGAAGGAAAGACCGAGCCTCAGAAGAGCACCACCAACAGCGCATATGCTTACAAGCTGTCCTTGAGCTCTACGCCCGGATTCAACACCAAGGCGGAGGTGGCTAAATTCTCGGCCAACCGCTTGAACAACTATACCACCAAGAATGGTGTTGAATACACCATGTGGGACGCCATGAACGTCCGCTGCGTCCGTGACAAGTAAAGTATGTTATAAAGGCTGGCCTGTTCAGAAGGGCAGGCCAGCCTTTTAGTAAATAGCGATTAAAAATCCTAGATTTCAATGAAACGATATATCCCTGTTTGTGTTATTCTGTTTTTACTGGCATTTTGTTCTTGCTCAAAAGAAAAAGTGACATTATACAATGGAACCCCAGAACTGTTAGGACATCATTTCTATATGGAATTCAGGTTTTTATCATTTTTCTCGGGGATGGATGTGCCTGATTTTTGTTCATTTGGTGAAATGGATTGTTATTGGGGGCACTTAGGAGAAGGTCAGCAGCATAGTACGGATTGCTCATTACAGAATTATTCATGGTGATATGGTTGTTTTAATTGTTTCTATACTTCTGTTTTGTTGTTCTGAATGGACTCTTTTTTCTCAGAACTTGAAACAAAAAGAGTATAATGCAGAAGTGATTTGGCGTCAAGCTGACTATGCGGAAGACAAATCTAATCACTCCATACCATTTACAATTGGAGATGGGAACGATATGATTGTTTTTAAGGCAGAAAAAATCGGGATAGATAACAAGAAATACTATATTGTTGCAGAAAGGGTTGAAGGCGAACTGTTTACAGGGGATATAGTGTCGGGAAAACTATTTGCATTGAATACAACTCAAACGATAAAGAATCTCACGCAAAAAAGTTCTGTAGGTGTACATATTCTACATCTTGTTGATGCAGATAATTTCTTACCATATTATCCATGAAAAAGATAGTGACCCTTCTTATTGTGCTTGGGGGGCTGTCGTGTGCTTGTTCTTCCCTGAAAATATCTGGCAGGCAGGACCCCGGTTCGGAAGTAATCGATGGAGAAATCTTTGCGTCCAGAGGAAAGGACTTCTATGTTTTATTGACAGAAAAGAATATTATTTTCGTCGAGTGGCAGGCTGGCTCTTTTTTCATGCATGACAAGGTTGAAGGTTTTTTCCCGGGGAATCATACTGTGGGCACCCTTACTAACAAAACTCGCGGCGAGAAGATGTCTTTTTACTTCATACAATCATTTGAACGGGGTGCTGACGAAGGGGCTTTAGCCATTAAAGAGTGGAAAAAAACAGAAGGGGTGGCATACCCCAATTTTTAGGCAATGAATAAAAGGCTGTTTACCATTTTTTTTGCGTGTGTGCTCGTTTTGCCGATGCATGCCCAGAAGGACGTAGTAAAGCGCGCGGAGTGTCCGGAGGGGATGGGAATCTACCTCACCTCCAAGAACAAGGTGTATCTGGGGGTGCCGGAGGGCATGCTGGGCCGGAAACTGCTCATTGGGGGAACCGTGAGTGCGGTGAGCGATCCGGGCGCGGCCAATGTGGGTCAGATGGCCTCCGGACCGCTCATGTGCGTGATTCCCACTGTTGAGGACTCGCTGCTAGTCCTGAGCCGGCCGCAGGTGGCCGGCAGCAGCCGGGCCGATGACCTCCAGACTGCCATGGACCGCAACTTCAGTGCGCCCATCCTCAAAAGGCTTCCATTGGAACGGCGCGGCGGCCGCATTGTCTTTGACATCACTTCCTTTGTGACCAAGGCTGCCCCGAAGGGGGCCGATTTCAAACCCGGCAACGAGGACGGGACCTCCTGGTACGACGGCCTCAAGGCCTTCGAGGACAACGCCTCCGTGAAACTCTATCAGACGCTGGAAGCCGGCGGGCTTGGCGGAAAGGCTACGGTGAGCATGGTTTCCACCGTCTCTGTTCTGGCCCTTCCGGCCCGGCCCATGCGGCCCCGCCTCCAGGACAGCCGGATAGGCACCTTTTATACCGGAAGCCTTGCTGGCGGCAACCGGTTCGACCTCAATTATTTACAAGACGGCCTGCAGCCTTATCGCTTTGCCAACCGCTGGCGAATCGAACCCTCCGACATGGAGGCTTGGCAGCGGGGCGAGTCGGTTTCGGTAAAGCAGCCCATTGTGTGGTATATTGACGATGCCTTCCCGGAATTGTGGAAGCAGCCGGTGCGTGAGGGTGTCCTGGCCTGGAATGCCGCTTTTGAAGCGATCGGCCTGAAGGATGTGCTCCAGGTGCGCGATTTCCCTTCGGGAGACCCTTCCTTCGACCCCGACAACCTCAAGTACAACTGCATCCGTTTCATTCCCAACACCACGGCTAACGCCATGGGGCCCTCCTGGGCCGACCCTGAGACTGGAGAGATAGTATCGGCCTCGGTGCTCATGTTCAACGACGTGGTGCGCCTTCTGAACAACTGGCGTTTTGTGCAGACGGCACAGGTGGATCCCCGGGTTCGCACGAGAAAAATGCCCGACGAGGTGCTACAGGAAGCCCTTGTGTATGCCGTTTCCCATGAAATTGGCCACACATTGGGCTTGCTCCACAACATGGCTGGCAGTGCCGCCATCCCGGTGGATTCCCTTCGGAGCCCTTCTTTCACGGCTATCCATGGGACCACGGCCTCTATCATGGATTATGCCCGTTTCAATTATGTGGCGCAGCCTGGTGATACGGATGTCCGTCTGGTTCCGCCATCTTTGGGTGTTTATGACAAATATGCCATTGAATGGCTGTATAAGCCGGTTCCTGAAGCATCGGACCTTTGGGATGAAGCTTCCAGGGCAGAGGTACTTATTGATGCCCATGAAGAGGACCCCTTCTACCGTTTTGGTGCCCAGCAACCTTCTATGGCCATGGTACAGTATGACCCCACAGCGCGTACGCAGGATTTGGGTGACGACCCCATGAAGGCCGGAGATTATGGCATTGCCAATCTGCGCTACATCCTTCCCCATTTCAGCGAGTGGATTTCCGACGACCCGGATTATTCCCACCGTCGTCAGCTTTATTCCCAACTGGTTACCCAGTTTGGCCGATATCTTGGCAACGTAGAGTCGCTCATCGGCGGTGTCGTCCTTTATAAAACCAAGACGGGGGAGCCTTGTGTTCCCCTACCTTCCCAAAAACAGAAAGCCGCCCTCCGTTGGGTGGTGTCCCAGGTGGCGGCGTCGGCCTGGCTGGACGAGCCTTCAGTAACGGAACGCCTGGGGCTTCACGCCTCCGAGAGTGCAAAGGCTGCTGTTTCCGTGGCCCAGTACCTGGCCGGGTCTGCGCCAGTTGCCGTAGCCACTGCGCAGTCCAACGGTTCCACCTATACTTCGGAAGCCTATTTTGAAGATTTGTTCGATGCGGTTTTCCATGGGGGAAAGTATACGGAAGCGGAGCATGTGCTCCAGCGTGCCCTAATCACCTTCCTTACCCGCCGCTCCGCGCCGGCCAAGACCCAGGAAAACAAAAATACAGGATTCTGTTTTGGCGAAGACACCCCTCCTACACAGCCCTCGGTAGACGTGGCGGCTCAAAGTGATACGGCTGTTTACCGGCTTGCGTTCCTTCAGAAAGTGAAAAAATGGACTCGCTCTCGGAGAAACAATCCGGAATTTGCGTATATTTACTCGCTAATTTACTAAGATATGAAAAGACTTCTTCTCCTACTGTACCCTCTGTTTGCGTTCGTTTCTTTGCAGGCTCAACCATTGGGTTATTTATCAGATGACTTAAAAGCAAAGGAGGCGTACATCGGCCAAAGCGCCTATATGGATTTTTATCATGGTTTGGCCCTTAGCCAGGAGGGGGTGGATATTTCCCTGAGCGGCCTGTTATCCATAGATGGGGTCATCTCTTCTGGCGCCATCTACGAGGACGATATCAAGCGGCTGTATCCTTTCCCGAACACCCTGATGGTGCTCAAAATGACCGGAGAGGAGATTTATAAGTACCTGGAAGCCAGTTATGATGCTTGGATTGGGACCCTGTCGTCGGCCGATGAGCCGCTGCTGCTTCTCAAATCCCTGTCCAAGGCAGACGGCAGCATCAAGTGGAATTTCAAGAATTCTCCGGCCAACTTTGACAGCGCGGCGGGAATTGATTATACGGTGGATGTCACCCGGCCGTCTGGCTCCCGGATAAAGATATCCGGAATGGCCGATGGCCGTCCTTTCCTTCCTGACGCGGTTTATCATGTCGCCATAACCAGTTACCGGGCTACCGGAGCCGGAAAACTGCTCCAGGCTGCCGGGATAAACCCCAAAAACATGGAAGATAGGATTGTTGTGTGCGGCAAGCCCTTCCGCGATATTTTGCGGGAAATCCTGGCTTCCTCCGGAACGATTGTTCCTTCCCGGATGTCCCGTGGAACCTGGAGCTTCGTCCCGGCGGATTTGTGTACGCCTGCACTCAAGGCCGGCCTGTCCCTTGTTTTCGGAACACCAATCCAGGCGCCCTATAACACCCGTGAAGAGATATTTTCGGACATTGAAAAAGCGGGCGCTGTCCATTACATGTATCCGGAGAACTTGCCTCGTCCTACAGCCGCGCCGAAAGGATATAAGCCGTTCTATATCAGCCATCTGGGGAGACACGGCGCCCGCTATGCCTTGGGTTCCACCGTATATTCGGACCTGATGGAAATATGGGAGAAGGCTAATGAAAATAGCCTGCTCACTCCGGAAGGGGAGCGGATGTTCGACGCGTACAAGTCTTTTTATCCCTCTGTAAAAAAACACGAAGGACAACTGACACTGAAAGGTCAGGACCAGCATCGCCGGATTGCCCGCCAGATGGTGCGCGATTACCCGGATGTTTTTCGGGGCGTAACACATGCATCGGCCGTTGCAACCGTTTCCCATCGTGTCATTGTGAGCATGTACTCATGCCTTGGGGAACTTGAGGAGTTGGATAAAGACTTCGAATGGGAGGCCGACTATGGTTACCCTTATCAAGATTATCTGCTTCCCGACATCATAGATAAGCCTAACGCCTGGCCGGCCTCTGTAGAGAAAAAATACAATAAATTCATGGCGGACCGTCTGGACCTTTCTGGCATCCTTGGACGTTGGTTTACCGCACCGGACAGCCTTGTGACAAATCCTTATAAGTTCTGCTACGACCTGCACACGGTGGTCTCCACACTGGACAACCTGGACACAGGCTATCCTTCGGCATTATACGGGTTGTTTACCCCGGAAGAACGTTATCGGCTTTGGGAGGTTTTCAACTATGGCGGATACTTGCGTCTGGGCATGAGTCCGGAAGTGAAAAATGTGCGCCCGGAGTCTATGAGCGTTCTTCTTCGTGATTTTATTGACAAGGCCGAAGAAGACATGGCCGACGGCAAGGTGCAGCTGCGCCTCCGATTTGCGCACGATTCCACTCTGCTGCCGCTCCTGTCCCTTATGGATGTGAACGGGATGGGCGTGCGGATGACGGATCCCTATGAACTAGAGAACTACTGGCGCAGCTTTGACATTCCCATGGCCTGCAACTTCCAGCTTGTTTTCTTCAAGAGCAAAAAGAGTCCGGAAATCCTGGTGCAGGTGCTGCTGAACGGCCGCGAGGCCACGCTTCCGCTGCAAATTGCCGCTCCCGGCAGTTTCTACCGCTGGAGCGACATTGTTGCCAAATACACTCCTCTTTGCAGTGACAAGTAAGTAATTGTCCCACAGCATATTATACAACATTTCTCGTTCAAATTTTGAACGAGAAATGTATTACAAGTCTATGAATATCAGCTGATTAGCTGTCACCAAATTTCACCCTCGAGGGGAGAAGGCTAATGCAGCATCACGGTTAATCCGGCCATCACGATGGAGACCATGCTCATCAGCTTGATGAGGATGTTCA
>JAFVAU010000002.1 GCA_017480345.1 Bacteroidales bacterium | reverse complement strand
TAAGCGTCTCGCGCTCTTTGATGGCCTCTATGGCCACCTTCGCCTTAAACTTGGCGTCGTACTTCTTTCTGCTTTGCTTCATGGTGCTAAGTTACTACTTTTTAACTTAGGCACCTGTCTTAAATTGCGATAGTATTATAGTTCTCTCCGCTTACCTTCAGCGAGAAAGTTCTCTCAAATTCTTTAATGAACAAGAATCTGCATCGGCCTATTACTCTCCGGCCAGGGACGAAGTGGTTGTGCCCAGGCTCGCCCAGTACCAGCTGGCCGAGGAGTACTATTCCACCGCTTTCCACGAGTTCACTCACTCCACGATGCACGAATCCCGCTGCAATCGGAAGTCCGAGACTACCATCACTCGCTTTGGTGACTCGGCCTACTCCCGCGAGGAGCTCGTCGCCGAGATTGGTAGCGCTATGATCTGCAACCGGCTGGGTATTGAGCACGAGAAAGCCTTCCAGAACTCCGCCGCCTACATCCAATCCTGGCTGAAGGCCCTCAAGAACGACAACAAGATGATTGTCTGGGCAGCCAAGAAAGCGGAAGAGGCGGCGAGGTATATCCTTGGGGATACAGACGAATAGAACAAAATTTTGTCACTTTTTGAAAAATTTGACATTATTTTGTATTTTTGCAACGCCAAAGACTATTATGTCAGAATTACAGAACCATATACTAAACTTCGTAGCGAAGCATCCATCCTTCTCAGTTACCGAGCTTGTCTCGGCAACTCCGGAGAGGATGCTTTCCTCCCGGTCCACGCTGGAATGGCATCTTGGTCAGCTCACCAAAGAAGGTAAACTCTCCCGCATCGGCAAAGGACAATACTCCTCAACTCCGAAGGCCAGCTTCCTTCCAAAAGAAGAAGAAACAGACTCTGCCCTCTACCACCGACTCAAGGCCGATTACCCAGAGGCTACCTTCTGCATCTACAAAGGAACCGTCTTAGCTCCGCTCCAGCACCACCTGTCCTACAACGCGCTCACATACATTGAGACCCAGCGGGAGCTCACCGAAACCCTTTTCCACCGCTTTCAGGAGGAAGACAAGATTGTCTTCCATCGGCCGGATAAAAAGGTATTCTACGACTACATAGACATTTCCAAGCCCGGAATCATTATCAAGCCCCTTATCACCGGCTCTCCCTTGCAGGAGGCTCACGGCGTCACAGTACCCACACTGGAAAAACTCCTCGTTGACATCCGCTCTGATGCCGACTTTGACTATTTGGGCGGCGGCGAAAGCATCCGAATGCTGGAAAACGCAGCCACCCTCTATACCATCAATACCACCAAACTCCTTCGTTACGCAGGCCGCAGGCACTGTCGCGAGCAGTTTGAACAAGAATTCATCCAACTCGGCCTATGATACGCCAGGAATGCTTCACCAAAGAGTGGATACAGCAAATCTCCACCAACCTCCATTACCCGGATGTCAACCTCATCGAGAAAGTCATCCGAGCCTTCTCCCTCGTAGAAATGCTCTCCGATTCCAACTGTCCCTTCGTCTGGAAGGGCGGAACCGCATTAATGATTCTGCTAAGAGGAAGTCGCCACAGACTCTCAATTGACGTGGACATCATCTGTCCGCCCGGCACCGACATTGAGAAATACCTGCTAGACTTCCAGAAATACGGATTCTACAATGTTGAAACCCGGGAACGCATCCCGCGTGGGAAAAATGTCCCCAAATCCCATTCCAAATTTTTCTACCGCATCGCCTTTCAGGACAATGACGCCAATACCGGAAACATCCTCCTGGATGTCCTTTTCGAAGATACCCATTACCACAAAACCCAACGCCTGCCGCTCATCAGCCCGTTCATTCAGTGGGATGGAGAGCCCGTTATGGTAAACCTTCCTTCTGTTGACGACATATTGGGGGACAAACTTACCGCCTTTGCTCCGAACACCTCCGGTATTCCGTATTTCAAAAACGGGAACGATTGCAACCTGGAAATCGCCAAGCAACTCTACGACATCGGCCGCCTCTTTGACGCCATGACGGATTTGTCCGTAGTGGCCGATGCTTACAACAAAATCAGCCGCGTAGAACTTTCTTACCGACATATGGAGGAGAATCCCGCCCTCTCGCTCCAGGACACCTGGAATACCGCCCTTTGTCTGTGTACTCGAGGCAATGCCGGCATTGGTGACTTCATGGCTCTCCAACGCGGCATTACCCGTCTGCGTTCTTTCATGTATCTGGGAAAATATCAGCTTGAACAGGCCCAGGCTGATGCCGCCAAAGCGGCATATCTCTCTACGTTAATTCAGACTGATGCTACAAGCTTTGAGCAATATTCCGGCAGCGTTGAAGGACTATGGCTTCCGAGTAACGTTCCCGTCAAACTTGGCAAACTAAGGCTTCCTTCCCCCGAGGCATTCTTCTACTGGGTAAAGACGGCAGAGTTATTATCGACGCCAACCAGTCTATAAAACCACCGTTTTTCAAACTTTCAGATTAGCCATTGTTCTTTCGGGAATAATGGTTATATTTGTGTTTGAAAACTCGTCTTAAAAACAAAGTATTAAAAACGGGTTGGTTTTATCTTTTAGGACTATGGTAATAGGATATGCACGGTGCTCCACTGCCGACCAGAATCTGGATTGGCAACTCGACGCCCTCAATAAGGAAGGCTGTGAACGCATCTACCAGGAGAAGATTTCCGGCACGAAGAAAGATCGGCCGGAATTAGGAAAGATGCTGGATGCCCTCCGTGCTGGAGATACGGTCGTCATCTGTGAGCTAACCCGACTCAGCCGCTCGACCAAGGATCTGTTCGAACTGGTTGAACGCATTAGCAACGCCGGGGCCAACATCAAGTCACTGAAGGAGGCATGGCTGAATACAACCACCCCGCAAGGAAAGTTGCTCTTTACCATCTTCGCCGGCGTCAGCCAGTTCGAGCGTGACCTGATACGCGAGCGGACGATGGAGGGGCTTGCTGCAGCGCGGGCCCGCGGCCGGAAGGGCGGTCGGCCTAGGGCAAACAGCAAAGCCATCAGCCAGGCACTGGCCCTCTACGATACCGGGACCATCCCTATCAAAGACATCCTTGAGACCACTGGTATCAGCAAGGCAACGCTGTATTCATACATAAAAAAACGACAGAAGAAGACGGCGGTCCCCGGGGCATTAGAGGATGATAACTAGGGACTGATATGATGACGTCCACCGTGCAGCAAGTATTGCGCACTACGTAATGAACGGGAACGAGAATAGTCTTTATTGATGCTGTTATCAAATCCGCCTGACGGTCGCGATTCCCATTCGGTCTCGCGACCGTTTCGGCCAGTAATCCAAGTTCCGAAAACTTCGCGCGGAGGGCTGGTAACGATATCCTCAGCATTAAGCAACCCTCCAGTAAAGTCTTGTGCTTTAGGTAATAAGCCCAATCGATAAGTTTATACTCATGGATGAGCTTATTGATCTTTTGTTTACTCCTGTACTTCTTGTCTTTATCGATTTCTTCCCAATAGGATTCTGCACGGTAGTTATTCCAGTCTTTCTCGTCCTTGCCCACAAGACTACCGTTCTTATCACAAGGAACGAAGGTAAATTTGTCAATGGCTCTATATAAATAATGCAAAGCAATGACAAAGTGATCATAATCACAAAGACTCGATAAGGAATCGAGTCCTAATTCCTTTATTTTCCTCATCTCTGTAATACGTATTTCGTAACGCAGAAGATGAGGGCCCTTTTTATAAAGTTTAACGCCATACTGGTCAAAAGACCATTCCTTACTTAAATAATCCTTCTGGGAATCGCGTCTTCCTGTCCTACCATTATACAACATGGCAGAACGAATTATAGCTTCAGGACTCTTCACCGGGATATTAACGCCCAGCTCCAGCCTCTGTATATTATTCTCCTCAGGATCAACATGGAACTGGACTGAGAAATCTGCCACAGTTTTTTTTATGCCGGTAAAACAGAAGCGACCGGAATTGTTTTCTTGTGCATACCGATGAATACTCCCATTGAGCTTAATACTAGGAGGATTAGTTTCATAGATTCTGACGGAAAAATGACGACTGTCTCCATAGTACTTGTCGACGGCACCATCATCCTTATGGCCGGAAAAGGCCAGCCCCTGCAGTTCATACAGGAGCCGGTCGTGTGCTTCCCGGCTGTGGAAGAAGATCTGGATGCCGTCGTACATATACGACCAGACCGATTACCTACAACTCGGGGATGAATCCACCTTCTCGGCGTATCACATCCTCTTCTCTATAATAAACTTTTCCGCCAATACGTACTGGCGTCAACACTTTGTACTTTTCCCAGCGCCACAATGTCGAAACATTAACGTTCAAACGTTTTGCAGTCGCTTGTCTCGAAAGTAAGTTTGGTTTTTTTTCGCCAGCATATTCTGCTACGGCTTTTTTTGCGGCGGCATTGAGCATCGCCTGCAACTCATCAGAACTAAGATTGTAGTAACCTTCCATATTTTTTATATGATGGGTTGAGGAAGTGGTACTACTGACCAGTTATGACTTCCAACTAACATGAGCCGGTCAGGCCATTGAAGGCCCTCGTGCTACTACACATAACAATCCAATGCCATCCCAGCAAAACACACAAAATAACCCACCCCTAAACAGAGGTGGGCAGTCGAATAAATAAAATTTTTAATTATCTCCCTGACATAATATCATCCACAATTTTGTCAATCTGCTGAGTTCTCTCAGGATTTCTGGATTTTATTCGGCACCAATCTGCAACAGTTCCTTCATTTACACCCCAGAAAGGGGCGAAAACTTTTTCCGGAGAGGAGATATTGCTTTTTTTACAAATCCAATATATAGCTCGTCCTATATGTTGCTTCTCTATCCCATTACCAATAATATACATCCCGTTATTCTTATCAAACCACCCGACATCAACAAATTTTAAGAAGAGTTCAAAAGCTTTGTCAGAAGATTTTATCGCTAATGGAAGAATCTTTCTTAATGCTGCCTGATAAGAATAATCCCTTTGTTTATAATCACCTAAACGGAAATCTTTGAACATCTTATAGTATACTTTCCCCGTAAACCTCTCATACTCTGTAAAGTAATAATCGATGTATTGTTGGACACTTAACATTCTAGTCAGATTCTCGGCTTTATATACTCGATCTCTCTGGCTTTCTATAAATCCATGATGTTCTTCTAAATAATTTGCTATATAGTTTATAGAGTCGTTATAAAAAGTTTCATAACTATCCGGAGGTGTTTTCCCCATGCTCCAGTTATAACGTTGTCTCAGACGGCGTAATACACGATAATCCCAATGGTAAACATAAGTTACGAAAGAGCTATCGTAATACTTAATAGTAATATATAGCCAACCTCCAAAAAGAAGGACTATAATGATAGAAATAACAAGTGCCATATGTCAAATAATCTCCAATTGCGTGTTTACAATGTATGCATCCTGCCCAAACGCCGCATTCATCAGCGCAAAACGGTCTTTTAGCTCCAGATGCGTATAACGGTTCACCGCAGAGCTACCCACCTGATGAAGGCCGGCGGCGTATTGGTTAATTTGAACCTTGTTCATCATGTCCACATGAGTCTTACGGGCAAGTTTGCTGCTCGCCGCCTTGTACAAGGGAGTATAGTCGTTTCTCTTGGTCTCCTCATTATACTGAGCAACGGGCCGGTCAATCTTGTAGAACTGGAGAAGAGCCTTAATTTTGTTATTGTAGCCGTATGCACCATACACATTCTTGAGAACGGAGAAAGTGAAGTTGGTGCGCTTGATAATGTCGAATGCAAACCGAACAATAGGAGTCTCTACCTCTTTGTTCCCTACTTGAGCATCAGCCGTCTTCTGTGGAATGTAATGAACGTACGGGATTCCCTCTTCACTGACGGCAATTGTACTCATGCTCATGGCAATAAAGTCAGAAATGCGGCATCCGAACGCGCACTGGACCAAGAAGGCTTCACGGGTATCGCTCAGATTAGTGGGCGCGGGAGTCGCAATGATTTTGAGCAGTTCCTCCTTTCGCAGGAAAAAGGGATCGTCGTACTTGGTTTTCATGACAGTCTTCCGGCGTTCTTTGCCCAGCTTACGGAAAGGGGATTTCCGTATTTCGTCAATATCCTCCAGCTCGGTAAAGAAAGTTTGAAACATCTTGAGCTGAGAGGTAACGGTATTCATAGAGAGACGGGCCTTGGGCCTGTTCTGGTCTTTAACCTTCTCATACAGCTTGGGATATTTCCCTACATATAAGTATTCCTCAAAAAGGAACTCCCGGAATTCCATCAAATGATTGATGTCGAATTCCTCTGCAGTGATACTGCTAATGCCCTTTATCTTAAGGAAACGCTCCAGTTTGTCGGACACGACAATGATGTGCTTGTGCCGGTTCTCACCCAAAAACCCTGCACGCAAGGCGGCGTCAGCATACATTCGGAAACGGGTTACAATGTTTGTTGACGCGTCCTTACTGATTATCTCGACCGGATTTCTACGCGCAGAGATTTCGCGCTCCAGGACATCGGACGTTTTGTCTAGGCCCTGATTACAGATGAAAGCATAGGCATCCGTGATTAAAGCATATTCCCTTTTCAGAGAATCAGCCAATTCCTGATTGTAGACTTTTACCCTATCCTTCGTCTTCCCATCCGGAGTCAACTTGCTCAGGTCCGACTTCGAGCACCTTATGTCAGTTGAGTGGAACAACTGGACATCGCGCCCGTCTCGAAGACGGTAACGCACCTTGATTGTGTCTTTTTCCTTCGCTGTACGAATGTAAAAATCAATCTTTTCCATGGCTCAAATCCCGTGGTGCACTATCCCTAAAATCGCACCACCAACTTGCAATTAAATGAAATTCGGTTGCAATCCTATGAGAACTCACACCAGCAAGTATCTCATTTACAAAGGTAATACATTCCATTGAGATTGCAAATGATTGCATAGTTAAAATCCTGTTGGAGTCACTTCAAAACCCCATCTGAGATACCTCAGATGGGGTTTTTCGTTATTCTCTGTTGAATCTCGCTATTCGCTCGCTGACTATTCTGAAATAGTGGCGCTTCATCTTGTCATTTAGGAAACTTCTCCCGACAAGTTTAATGGCGGACTCGGGCAATTGCATATATTTGTCGAGTATCCGGTCCACACGGGATTTCACCAGGCCGATACAATCTCCAAATCTCTCAAAATCGAGACGACAAGGATGCCCTGTCTGCACATAGACATCACTCATGGGTATATTTGGAGAAAGCCCTCCATCCAGACCGAAATCATCGCCTCTAACGTGTAAGCTTGTATTAAGGAGATCATATGCCGGAGCAAGACGATAATCTTCACCACGTAGAATCAAAGAGAAGTTTTTTAGATGGTCATCGCCATTGGCGTAGATGTAGTTGAATACCACGAGCTCAAAAAACCTTTCCATATCCACCATCCAAGCTGAGACATTTTTCCGGATAGCTATAGCAATATCCTCATAACAACCGCTATATTTGAATTCCTTTCCATTGTCCTGCTCATTCCTTCCGATAACTGCCGCAAAATCTTCCATAAGCATCTTTGACCTGTCCGGAAGGACATCGAATCGCTTGGTAATATATACCATCTGGCATTTAGGGGAAAAGCAAAGGCCATTTGCAGCCGTAAGGATTCCATACACTTGCGATGCAATTTGCATAGTAAGATTCTCGTTGGCAGGAATCTGCTTGCGCTCCCGGAGCGTTTCATCCCAAGGTGCAGGCTTCAAAATGTAAGTGGACTGTTCGTCTTCACCGGCAATACGGATGATTCCCCTCTCAACCACGGCCGGAAACTTCTCTTGAACACCGGATACGGATATCCTGTGCATCGCTTCAACAATTTCCGCTTTGTTATAAAGCCCGTCGATATCGAAATCTAGTTGATGGCTCACCTTATGCCCATCAAACAGTGCACGGGCAGCCTTCGGGCTATATGAAGAGAAGCCCTCGTCAAGGCAGGAAGGGCAATGTTTGATGTCAATCATTCACCAGTAGTTTTAATGTGTACACCTCCTATGAAATCTTTTCCGGCCATAGCTGCAAGAATACCAAATAAATCGTTTTCATCAATTCGCAAAGTCCGGCAAATTACTTTTCGATTGGCTCCTTCCGGTAGCAGATTTGAAAAAAAAGGGAAGAGGGTGGAAGACTCATAGCTACCTTTTCTCTTTGACAGTGTTACGGATATGGATGGGGCATCAGAAGCGAGATAGTCCGAATCATACCTGAAACAATAACCTGTACCAGGATGCATTTCTGTCAGCACCCCGGCCTTTCTATCATTCACATATACATCCACTTGTCTCATATTCTAGAGAATCATATCGTCTGACGAACCTTATACTCGATTACCATCCCAAGTACCTCCATTATTTTAAAAACAGTCCCAATAGACGGATTCCCTTTTCCCCGCTCAATATTCTTAATGGTTGCCAGTCCAATTCCAGCCATCTCAGCAAGATCCTGCTGCGATATATTGAGCGTTTTTCTCCGACTTTTAATTACTCCCGCAAGACTCATAAGTCCAATAAAATATACTTTTCATGCAAAGATACACATTAATAAAACAAAAAGCAAGAAAAAGTACAATAAAATATACCTACCCCAGGAGCACGTCCAGGGCCATCATGAGGGCGAAACCCAGGGCGAAGCCCACGGTGCCCAGGTTGGAGTGGACGCCCTCGGCCGTTTCCGGGATGAGTTCCTCCACCACCACATAGAGCATGGCGCCGGCGGCGAAGGCCAGCATGTAAGGCATGATGCCCGTGATGGCCGATGCCAGCAGCAGCACCAGGGCTCCCCCGATGGGCTCCACAACACCGCTGAGGCTGCCGATGGCGAAGGACTTCCAGCGGCTGTTGCCGGCGGCCCTCAGGGGCATGGAGATGATGGCGCCCTCCGGGACGTTCTGGATAGCGATGCCCAGGGAAAGGGCCAGGGCTCCGGCCATGGAGAAATCGGCCGTGAGGGCTCCGGCGATGGCAACGCCAACGGCCATACCCTCCGGGAAATTGTGGATGGTGACGGCCAGGGCCAGCTTGGCGGTACGGGACAGGCTGCTGCGGGGGCCTTCCACCTCGCCGGTGGCATGGATATGCGGGGTCACATAGTCAATGAGCAGCAGGAAGGCGAAACCGGCCAACAGGCCCAGCACGCAGGGCACCACGCTGCCGCCGGACATATCCATGGAAGGAATGAGCAGCGACCACACGGATGCGGCCACCATCACGCCCGAAGCAAAGCCCAAAAGCAGCTTCTGAAGTGGCTGGGGCATGTCTTTTCTCATAAAAAACACAAAGGCCGATCCCAGGGCGGTCCCCAGGAAAGGAATGACAAGGGCGGTTAGAACAGCATCCATATCCTATATTTTTTACAAATATAGGGCTTTTTACCAGAACTTGACCTTGTCTCCGTTTGGGGGTGGTATTTTTTTTACGCAGGATTACATTTTCTTGAACCAGTCGCGGGGAGACAGGCCGGTTTCACGGGTGAAAACGTTGGAGAAAACGATAGCCAGGTGTTGGCAAAAGGGCACAGGTTATGGGTTATTTTCCCTGTATTTGCAGTTGCCGGCGTTTCAAGGCCGTTAAGATAATACGTTCGGTCATTGGAGAAGTGCCGGAAAAGGTGGTTTTTGCCTTCAAGTCCTTCAGGGGCATATCCAATAACAGTTTGGCAATACACTCATCGGCAAAGGAGTTGGTGACGATTTCTATGCCGGAAAAGTCAAGAACAACTCTTTCCGGGCCATCCAGAAGCGGTCGGAGGTCGGCCCTGATTTGGGCTCCAAGGAGACGTGTACCCATACTGTCTCCGTATTTGGAAAACTTGAATATTACCATAGCTTGTCTAGTCCGGCATTATCGTCCAGAAATACTTCGTCAAACTCTTCTGCGGGATCCGTTCTGTGATCCACCACAAATGCAGGATCGATATCCATATTGGCCCGCAACTCAAAATAAACAATAGTTCCGGACCAGGGATCGGATTTCGTAATCTTCATGTCTCCGTTGGCCGAAAGGGAATGGCCGCCGGAACGAATAATAAGTTTATGGCCGGCGGTATTGATTAATTTGGACGTGGAATATAGGCCAAAGCCCATGCCCTTTCCGTCAGAAACCTTATCCTTGATACAATACTCGAGCGCCTGAGGTTCCGTTAAGTCGGAATAATTGCTATTCTGGGCAAGAGATTCGCGAATCCCCATTCCATCATCGGCAACAAGAATCTGGATAAGATGATTAGACTCAGAGTAGTTTGTAATGACGATGCCTACGTTTTTGCCCGAATGAATGAGCACGTTATCCATTACCTCGTAGAAACAATAGCTCATAGCCTGAAGCAGGGAAGTCTCTACCTCAGGTTGGTGAATCAGCACTTCCACCAGTCTGCGGTACACTTGCTGAATGTTCTGGTCGTCGAACATTTCTATGCAGGTGTGTTCCGCCAGCGGGAAATACTGATGAAGCAATGTATCTACGTTCATAAACCATAACTTGACAGACTCTTGCAAAGATAAGTATTTCTTGTCAAAGTTAGGAATAATTTTTATCTTTAAGGTCGCATTAAAACTGTAACCATGAAAAAAATCATCGAATGTGTACCCAACTACAGCGAAGGCCGGGACAAAACGGTCATAGACGCCATTGTAGCGGCCATTGAGACCGTAGAAGGCGTGAAAGTGCTGGACGTGGACCCCGGAGAGGCCACCAACCGTACGGTGGTCACTTTTGTAGGAGAGCCGGAGCCGGTGTGCGAGGCCGCCTTCCGCGGGGCCGTAAAGGCGCAGGAACTCATAGACATGCGCCGGCACCACGGGGCCCATCCCCGCAGCGGCGCCACGGACGTGCTGCCCCTCATTCCCGTTGCCGGCATCACCCTGGAAGAGTGCGCGCAGCTGGCCCGGAAGCTGGCCCAAAGGCTTTGGAAGGAACTGGGCATCCCCTGCTACTGCTATGAGGCGGCCGCCTTCAAGCCGGAGCGCCGGAACCTGGCCGTGTGCCGGGAGGGAGAATATGAGGCGCTGCAGGAAAAAATGGCCTCCACAGACCGTAAGCCGGACTTTGGCGACGCCTGGAACGAGACCGTGGCCAAGGCCGGCGCCACCAATGTGGGGGCCCGGAATTTCCTGGTGGCGGTGAATTTTAACCTGAACACCACCTCCACGCGCCGCGCCATGGCCGTGGCCTTTGACGTGCGGGAGAAAGGCCGAAAGGCCCGCGAAGGCGGCTCCCTTACCGGCAAGCTCCTGAAGGACGCGGACGGCAAGCAGATCTGGACGCCCGGCACGCTGAAGGGCACCAAGGCCATTGGCTGGTACATAGATGAATACGGTATAGCGCAGGTGTCCATGAACATCACGGACATAGACGCCACTCCCCTGCATGTGGCCTTTGAGGAGGTTTCCCGGGCCGCCGCGGCCCGGGGCCTTCGCGTCACCGGGGCGGAGATTGTGGGCCTGGTGCCCAAGAAAGTGCTGGTGGAAGCCGGCCGATTCTACCTGGAACGGCAGCAGCGCTCCTTGGGCATCAGCGAGGAGGAGATTATCAAGATAGCCGTCAAGAGCATGTCTTTGGACGATCTCAAGCCCTTCAAGCCGCAGGAAAAGGTGATCGAGTATTTGATTGCCGATAAAAAACAGGGCCTGGCGCAGCTCACGCTGGAAGGCTTCACCCGGGAGACGGCCTCTGAGAGCGCCGCGCCGGGCGGCGGGTCGGTATCGGCCGCCATGGGAGCCTTTGGGGCAGCCTTAGCCACCATGGTTGCCAACCTGAGCGCCCACAAACGCGGCTGGGACCATCGCTGGAAGGAGTTTTCCGACGTGGCCGAAGAGGGCCAGCAACTGGTGGACGAGCTCTTGCATCTGATTGACGAGGACACGGCCGCCTTCAACCGCATCATGGACTGCTTCTCCCTGCCCAAGAACACGGAGGAGGAGAAGGCGGCGCGCGCCAAGGCCATCGAAGAGGCTACCCTGTACGCCGCCCAGGTGCCGCTGCAGACCATGGAAACGGCCTTGAAGGCCCTTCCGTTGGCCTTGCAGATGGCCCGGAGCGGCAATCCTGCATCGGCCTCCGACGCCGGGGTGGCCGCCCTGGCCGCCGTGGCCGGCATCCGCGGCGCCCGCCTGAACGTGCGCATCAACATTGCCGGTCTCACGGACAAAACCCCCGCCCTGCCCCTCCTGGCCCGCGCCGATGCCATTGTTGCCGAAGCCCTGGCCCTGGAGACGCAGGTGCTCACGGAGGTGGACGCCCATATTGATGCGTAACCATTTTGAGGCGTGTTACACAAATCACTACTATTCAAAGATTTACGCAAATCCTCCTCAGAAAAAATCCGAGGAGAAAATTAACAAAATACTAATAATCAATGAGTTGCATACCACGGGATTTTTCCCAAGAAATTTTAGAAGGGATTCCTGCAGACCATTTGCCGGAAGCCAAGCCATACGACAAGGAAATTAACCATGCGCCCAAGCGGAAGGACATCCTGAAACCGGAGGAGAAGGTGCTGGCGCTCAAAAACGCCCTGCGGTACTTCCCTCAGGCGCTGCATGCGCAGCTGGCGCCGGAATTTGCGCAGGAGCTGAAGGACTACGGCCGCATCTATATGTACCGGTATCGGCCTTCCTATAAAATGTATGCCCGGCCCATTGACGAGTACCCTGCCAAGAGCAGGCAGGCGGCGGCCATCATGGCCATGATCCAGAACAATCTGGACCCGAGGGTGGCGCAGCATCCGCACGAGCTCATCATCTACGGTGGCAACGGGGCCATTTTCCAGAACTGGGCGCAGTACCGGCTGGTGATGCAGTACCTCTCCACCATGACGGACGAGCAGACGCTGGTGATGTACAGCGGCCACCCGCTGGGGCTGTTTCCCAGCCACAAAGACGCCCCGCGCGTGATTGTGACCAACGGCATGGTGATTCCTAATTACTCCAAGCCGGACGACTGGGAGCGGCTGAACGCCCTGGGCGTGAGCCAGTATGGTCAGATGACGGCCGGTTCCTATATGTATATTGGCCCGCAGGGCATTGTGCACGGCACCACCATCACGGTGATGAACGCCGCAAGGAAGGTCATGGCCGGCCACGACCGGCCATCTCAGACCCCCGGTCAAGCCGGGGGTGACGACCGGGCCCTCCTGTTTGTAACAGCAGGCCTGGGCGGCATGAGCGGCGCGCAGCCCAAGGCGGGCAACATTGCGGGCGTGGTGAGCGTGACGGCCGAAATCAATCCCAAGGCGGCGCAGAAGCGCTATGAGCAGGGCTGGGTGGACGAGCTTCATGACAACCTGGACCAGCTTATTCCCCGCATCAAGAAGGCCGTGGCGGCCAAGGAAGTGGTTTCCCTGGCCTATGTGGGCAATGTGGTGGACCTGTGGGAGCGCCTGGCCGCGGAGCATGTGCACGTGGACCTGGGCAGCGACCAAACCTCCCTGCACAACCCCTGGGCCGGCGGTTACTACCCCGTAGGCTATACCCTGGAGCAGTCCAAAGAGATGATGGCCTCCGACCCCGACGCCTTCCGCGGCGCCGTGCAGGCTTCGCTCCGGAGGCAGGTATCGGCCATTAACAAGCTGGCAGCGGAAGGGATGTATTTCTTCGATTATGGCAACGCCTTTCTTTTGGAAAGCTCCCGCGCCGGGGCCGATATCCTGAAGCCCGACGGCAGCTTCCGCTACCCTTCCTATGTGCAGGACATCATGGGCCCCATGTACTTTGACTACGGTTTTGGCCCGTTCCGCTGGGTGTGCATGAGCGAGAAGCCGGAAGACCTGGCCAAAACCGACGAGTTGGCCGTGAAGGTGCTCTCCGAAATGGCGCAAAGCGCCCCGGCAGAGATTGCCGGCCAGATGCGCGACAACATCCACTGGATAGAAGAGGCCGGCCGCAACCACTTGGTGGTGGGGTCTCAGGCCCGTATCCTCTATGCCGACTGCGAGGGCCGCACCAAGATTGCCCTGGCCTTCAACGAGGCCATCCGCAAGGGAGAGCTCTCCGCTCCGGTGGTGCTGGGACGCGACCATCACGACGTCTCCGGAACGGACTCCCCCTTCCGCGAAACCTCCAACATCTATGACGGAAGTCAGTTTACGGCCGATATGGCCGTGCAGAATGTCATTGGAGACGGCTTCCGCGGGGCCACCTGGGTGAGCATCCACAACGGCGGCGGCGTGGGCTGGGGCGAAGTCATCAACGGCGGCTTCGGCATGGTGATAGACGGAACGGCCGACAGCGAGCGCCACATCCGGGAAATGCTCTTCTGGGACGTGAACAACGGCATTGCCCGCCGCTCCTGGGCCCGCAACAAGGGCGCCCGCTTTGCCATCGAGCGCGAAATGGCCCGCACCCCCGGCCTCAAGGTCACCCTTCCGAATGAGGCCGATGAACAAATGATCAGAAACCTTTTTTAATAAGAGATGCCCGGTCAAGCCGGGCATGACGAAAGTATGCATTATATTTCCACAGAACATCTCTCCCTGGAGAGGGTGAAAGAAATCATTGACAAGAAAGAGAAGCTGGTGCTGTCGGATGAGGCCACGAAGGCCATCATCAAATGCCGTGAATACCTGGACCGCAAGATGGAAGACCTGGACCGGCCCATCTACGGGGTTACGACGGGTTTTGGCTCCCTGTATAACGTAAGTATTCCCAAGGAAGACCTGAGTCAGTTGCAGCACAACCTGGTGATGTCGCATGCCTGCGGAGCCGGGGAAAAGGTGCGCCCGGAGATTGTGAAGCTGATGCTGCTCCTGAAGGCCCAGTCCCTTTCCTACGGCCACTCTGGCGCCCAGCTCATCACCGTGCAGCGCCTCATGGACATGTTCAACGAGGACATCCTGCCGGTGGTGTACCAGCAGGGCTCCCTGGGCGCTTCCGGAGACCTGGCTCCCCTGGCCCACCTGAGTCTGCCGCTTATCGGCCTTGGCGAAGTCCTTTACAAAGGGGTGGAGCGCCCGGCGGCGGAGGTGTGGAAAGAAATGGGCTGGGAGCCCATCAAGCTGCAGAGCAAGGAGGGTCTGGCGCTGCTCAACGGCACGCAGTTCATGAGCGCCCACGCCATCTGGAGCATCCTCAAGAGCATGCGCCTGAGCAAATGGGCCGATTTGATTGGCGCCATGTCCTTGGACGCCTACGACGGGCGCATCGAGCCTTTCCTGCCGCTCACGCATCACCTGCGCCCGCACACGGGACAGATCATGACGGGAGAGAAGTTCATGCAGGTGCTGGAGGGAAGCGAGCTCATCCGCCGGCCCAAGGAGCATGTGCAGGACCCGTACAGCTTCCGCTGCATCCCGCAGGTGCACGGGGCCGTGAAAGACAACATCCTGTATGTGAAGTCCGTGATTGAGAACGAGATCAATTCCGCCACGGACAACCCCAATATCTTCCCGGACGAGGACATGGTGATATCGGCCGGAAACTTCCACGGAGAGCCCATCGCCATTCCCATGGACTCCCTGGCTATTGCCATGAGCGAGCTGGCAAGTATCTCTGAGAGAAGAACTTATCAGCTCATTCACGGTCTGCGGGGCCTGCCCAAGTACCTTGTTACAGAGCCCGGCCTCAACAGCGGCTTCATGATTCCGCAGTACACGGCCGCCAGCATCGTGTCCCAGAACAAGGGGCTGTGCTGGCCCGCTTCCTGCGACTCCATCCCTTCTTCCCAGGGCCAGGAGGACCATGTTTCCATGGGTTCCAACAGCGCCACCAAGCTGGTGCGGGTGGTAGACAATGTGGAAACGGTGCTGGCTATAGAGCTGTTCAACGCCGCCCAGGCGCTGGAGTTCCGCCGCCCCGCCAAGAGTTCCCCCATCCTGGATCGCATTTTTGCCGATTATCGGCAGGCCGTGCCCTTCGTAAAAACGGACACCTACATGCATCCGCTCATTGAAAAATCCATTCAATTCATCAGAAATGAGTCTTATCTATAATATAGGACTATTAGTGGGCATCCAGCCGGAGGGGGTTCTTCGGGTGGATGGCCCGGCGCAGGGGCGGACGGGCGTGCTGGAGAATGCCTGGCTCCGGATAGAGGACGGGCGCATTGCCGGGTTCGGGGAGATGGAGAGATGCCCGATCGGGGTCGGGCATGACAACGTCATTCCCGGGCATGACGACCCTTCCGTCATTCCCGGCTCCGACCGGGAATCTCTGGACGCGCAGGGCGGGATGCTCATGCCGGGCTTCTGCGACAGCCACACGCATGTGGTGTATGCCGGCAGCCGGGACGGCGAGTTCCTGGACAAGATTAACGGACTGTCCTATGAGGAGATTGCGGCCCGGGGCGGCGGCATCCTCAACTCCGCCGACCTGCTGCACCGCACTTCGGAGGAAGAGCTTTACAGGCAATCCATGGCCCGGGTGCAGGAAATGATGGACAAGGGCACCGTGGCGCTGGAAATCAAGAGCGGCTACGGGCTCAACAAGGCCGATGAACTGAAGATGCTGCGGGTGATCCGCCGCATCCGGGAAACGGTTCCCGCGGCGGTGAAAAGCACCTTCCTGGGGGCCCATGCCGTGGGCCGCGGCTATACGCACGAGGCCTATGTGCAGGCCGTGATAGACATGCTCCCGGAGGCGGAGAAATGGGCCGATTTTGTGGATGTCTTCTGCGACGAGGGCTTTTTCACCGTACAGGACACGGAGCGCATCCTCAGGGCCACCTCCCTTACGCCCAAGATTCACGCCAACGAGCTGGCGGTGAGCGGCGGCGTGCAGGTGGGCGTGAGGATGGGCGCCCTGTCCGTAGACCACCTGGAGCGCACCACGGATGCGGAAATATCGGCCCTCAAAGGAAGCCAAACTATGCCCACCATGCTGCCGGGCTCTTCCTTCTTCTTAGGGCTCCCCTATGGACGGGCCAAGGATTTCCTGAAAGCCGGCCTAGGCGTTGCCCTGGCCTCCGACTACAATCCGGGATCATCGCCCTGCGGAGACATGCGTTTTGTGATGGCCCAGGGCTGCATCAAGATGCGCCTCACGCCTGTGGAGGCCTTTAACGCCGTCAGCCTCAACAGCGCCTACGCCATGGGACTTAGCAAAGAGTACGGCTCCATTACCGTGGGTAAAAGAGCCGCACTCATTCTTACGAAGCCGGGCTGGGACCTCACCAAACTGGCCTACCAGTATCAGACGCCGTTTATCAGACAAATCTTCTTATGAAAAAAACCCTCCTCCCCCTTTTGAGCCTTCTTACTGCAGCCTGCAACCTCCAGAAGATCGAGACTTATTCCATCACGGACTTTGGCGCCGTTCCCGAAACCATATGCACCCAGGCCATCCAAGCGGCCATAGACAAGGCTTCCGGGGCAGGCGGAGGGCAGGTGCTTGTTCCGGAGGGCGTGTTTTTATCGGCCACGCTGTACCTGAAAGACAATGTAGACCTTCACCTGGCACAAGGCGCCGTGCTTCAGGGAGTGGATGACCCGGACGCCTACTCTCCCTACATTCCGGAGCACGACCTCACGCGCTATGACAGCGGCAACGGGACGGCCAACTCCAACTGCGTGAACGACCGCCAGTGGATGAAGGCATTCCTTATCGGCGCCGGTGTGGAGAACGCCTCCATCACCGGTCCCGGAACCATCGACGGGGTGCATGTGTTCGATGAACGCGGGGAGGAGAACATGCGTGGTCCGCACACCATTATCGTAGCGGAGGCCAAGGGCTTCCGGATGGAAGATGTGCATATAAGCCGGGCTGCCAATTATGCCTTCTTGGGATACGCCTTGGAAGCGCCCCTGTTCCAGAATGTCCGAATCACCGAAGGCTGGGACGGCATCCATATCCGCGGCTGCCGGGACGGAGTTATCCGGGGCTGCAAGTTCCAAACCGGAGACGACAGCATAGCCGGCGGCTACTGGGACAACATGCTCATCGAAGACTGCGACATCAACTCTTCCTGCAACGGCATCCGGATGATTATGCCTTCCGACGGACTGGAAGTGCGGGGCTGCCAGCTCCACGGCCCGGGCGTATATCCCCACCGCACCAGCGGCGAGGCCCGGCGCAACAACATGCTCTTTGGCGTGGAACTGGAGCCCGGCGCCTGGGGAAAGGCCGAAGGCACCGCCCGCAACATCTATCTGCACGACCTTCGCATGTGGGGCCTCTCCTCCCCCGTGGGCTGTTCCGTACGGGAAGGTTCCGTGGCCGAAGATCTCACCATGGAGAACATATCGGCCACGGAGCTTACCGGCGCCCTCACGCCCGTTGTGTGCTGGAACGATTTGGGATTCCAAAAGATTATAGTCCGGAACTGCTCATATAAGCGGTAGGCGTAGTAATACAAACAACTTATTATCAAATAGTTAAACAAATCAACCTGGGCGAAAACGCATAGGTTAATTTGCTTATTTTCCTTATATTGAGCACGTTACAGTGCAACGGCAAATTTCTGCCAATTTGTCAGCAGAAAGCCTTTGGCTTGCAATTTGACAATCCTAAGCCGGCCCCGTAAAAGGGCCGCTTACAGAGAACAAAAAAACAAAAGATACTATGGCAAACAAGAACAAAGGACAAATTGGAGTAACCACCGAGAATATCTTCCCGGTGATCAAGCAGTTTTTGTATTCCGACCACGAGATTTTCCTGCGGGAACTGGTGGCCAACGCCGTGGATGCCACCCAGAAGATGAAGGCTCTGGCAGCCAGCGGAGACTGCAAGGAGGAACTGGGAGAACTCAAGGTTCGGATAGAACTGGATGAGAAAAAGCAGACCCTCAAGGTCATCGATAACGGCATTGGTATGACTCAGGAAGAGGTTGACAAGTACATCAACCAGATTGCCTTCTCGTCGGCCGGTGAATTCCTGGAGAAATACAAGGACCAGATTGGCAATATCATCGGCCATTTTGGCCTGGGCTTTTACAGCGCCTTCATGGTGGCGAAGAAGGTCACCATCGAGACCCTTTCCTGGAAGGAGGGCGCCAAGGCCGTGAAATGGACCTGCGACGGTTCCCCTTCCTACGAGATGGAAGAGATTGAAAAGGCCGACAGGGGCACGGTGATTACCCTCTACCTGGACGACGATTCCAAGGAATACGGGGAGAAGGCCCGCATTGACGCCCTGCTGCAGAAATACTGCAAGTTCATGCCCGTTCCCGTGGTCTTTGGCAAGGAGCAGGAATGGAAGGACGGCAAGTACGTGGATACGGACAAGGACAAGGTCATCAACTCCGTGGAACCCCTGTGGACCAAGGCCCCCAGCGAGCTCAAGGAAGAAGACTACATGAACTTCTACCGCAACCTCTTCCCCATGAACGAGGAGCCGCTGTTCTACATCCACCTGAACGTGGACTATCCCTTCAACCTCACGGGTATCCTCTATTTCCCCAAGCTGAAGGACCGCGTGGCCGTGGAGCGCAACAAGATTTCCCTCTACTGCAACCAGATGTTCGTGACGGACCACGTGGACAACATTGTCCCGGACTTCCTCACGCTGCTGCACGGCGTCATCGATTCCCCGGACATCCCGCTGAACGTGAGCCGCAGCTACCTCCAGAGCGACACCTCCGTGAAGAAAATCTCCACCTACATCACCAAGAAAGTGGCCGACAGGCTGGAGAGCATCTTCAAGGACGAACGTGCCCAGCTGGAGAGCAAGTGGGACAACCTCAAGCTCTTCATCGAGTACGGCATGCTCTCCGATGAGAAATTCTGCGAGCGCGCCCTCAAGTTTGCCCTCCTCAAGAACACGGACGGCAAGTACTTCAGTTTTGAGGAGTATGAGAAGGCCGTGGCCGATACCCAGACGGACAAGGACAAGAAGAAGGTGTACCTCTACGCCACCAACGTCCAGGACCAGTACGCCTTCATCCAGGCCGCCAAGGACAAGGGTTACGACGTGCTCCTGATGGACTGCGAGCTGGACGCCCACTACGTGAACCTGCTGGAGCAGAAACTCACGGACACCCGCTTTGCCCGCGTGGACTCCGACGCCGTGGACAACCTCATCCCCAAGGAGGACCGCGTGAAGCTGGAAATGAAGGAAGACGAGCGCTACGACTTGGAGAACCTCTTCAAGGCCGTGATGCCGGAAGGCAACGACTATTTTGTGACCGGTGAGAACCTGGGGGCCGATGCCGCGCCCATCCTCATCACCCAGAACGAGTTCATGCGCCGTTACCGCGAGATGAGCGCCCTGGGCGGCGGAATGAACTTCTACGGCTCCATGCCGGAAAGCTACAACGTCACCGTGAACATGGAGAACCCGCTGGTGGCCAAAATCTGGAACGCCAAGCTCTCCGATGTGAAGCCGCAGGACGAACTTCCCGCAGAGGCTCCCTCCGATGCCTCAGAGGAAGAAAAGACCAAGGCCCGCGAGGCTCGTGAGGCCGTCCGCAAGGCCCACAGGGCCGATGTGGAGGCCTTCGCCAAGGACAACGAAATCCTGCACCAGATTGTGGACTTGGCCCTGCTGGGCAGCGGCCTGCTCAAGGGCAAGGCCCTGAGCGACTTTATTGCCCGCAGCCAGAAGGTGGTCTCCGACGCTTACCTGAAATAAACACCCATGAAAGGAACATTCCCCGTGGGAAGATTCACGCATCTTGCCACTCCGTTTTATTACTACGACCTGAACCTTCTCCAGCGCACCCTGGAGGAAATCCGCCACCAGCTCAAGGAACTGGACTGGCCGGCCGCCCAGGTGCATTATGCCATCAAGGCCAACCACAATCCGGTGCTGCTGAACCACATTGCGGCGTCTGGCTTCGGGGCCGACTGCGTAAGCGGCGGAGAGGTGCAGGCCGCCCTGAGGGCCGGTTTTGCCCCCGAAACCATCTTCTACGCCGGCGTGGGCAAGGCCGATTGGGAAATTGACCTGGCCCTGGACGCCGGGATAGGCAGATTCAACGTGGAATCCCGGGCGGAGCTGGAAGTGCTTGCGGAGCGGGCCGCCGTCAAAGGGAAGGTGGCTCCGGTGAGCCTCCGCGTGAACCCGGACGTGGCCGCCCATACCCACAAGATGATTACCACCGGCCGGGCAGAGAACAAGTTCGGCATCCATTATTCCGTCTTGGAAGAAGTCATCCGCCGGGCGCAGAGTCTCCCCGGCGTCGAGTTTATCGGCCTGCATTATCACATTGGCTCCCAAATCCTGGACCTGGGGGATTTCAAAGCCCTGTGCCACCGGAACAACCGGATTGTGAAGGAGCTCCAGGCCCATGGGATAGAGATTAAGGACATCAACGTGGGCGGCGGCCTGGGCATTGAGTACAGCCATCCCAACCGTTTTCTGATGGCCGATTTTGCCGGTTACTTCCGCACCTACAGCGACGAGCTCACCACCAACCTTCCCATCCACTTTGAGTTGGGAAGGAGCATTGTGGCCCCCTGCGGCTCACTCATTTCCCGCGTGCTGTATGTAAAGGACGGCCTGGAACGGCATTTCGCCATCCTGGACGCCGGCATGAACGACCTCCTGCGCCCGGCCCTGTACCACGCGCAGCACCGGATAGAGAATCTCTCTTCGGAAGAAGAACTGGAGCCCTACGACGTGGTGGGCCCGGTGTGCGAGAGCTCCGACGTCTTTGGCGAGCAGGTGATGCTGAACAAATGCCGGCGCGGAGACCTGGTGGCCATCCGCAGCGCCGGGGCCTACGGCGAATCCATGGCCTCGCAGTACAACTGCCGTCCCCTGGCCCCCGCCGTTTTCTCCTCTACCGAATAATTCGGAGGCCGAAGGCCGACAAAAAGTCCCTCCCTGAGGGGAGGGATTTAGGGAAGGGGTAACATTGATAAATTGCGAAGGGTGGGCCTGTGGGACAGAGCTATTTGTAGAGGAATCTTCTGATAGACATCTTCGGGGTTTTCTCGAAGGGCTTGTCCATGAGCTCCACCTTGGCCAACTGGCTGTAGTTGGGCAGCTGCCGGTTGGCACCCATGCGGATGTTGTCCGGAATCTCGGCCTTGGCTTCGGGGTCCAGCAGGGCGGTAGCCACAGCTTGCTCGTCCAGGAACACCAGTGCTACCAGCTTTCCGCCACGCTCCACCACCACGGATTCCATCACATAGGGCTGGTTGTTCACCACGGCTTCCAGCTCTTCCGGGTAGATGTTCTGGCCGGAAGGGCCCAGAATCATGTTCTTGGAGCGGCCGCGGATGAAGATGTTGCCATCGGCATCCATGATGCCCAGGTCTCCGGTGCGGAGCCAGCCGTCCTCGGTGAAGGCGTTGGCCGTAGCTTCCTCATTCTTATAGTAGCCAATGGTGATGTTCTCACCGCGGGCCTGGATTTCACCCACCGTGTGGTGAGGGTCGTCGGAGTCTATGCGGACCTCGGCCACGTCCACGGCCTTGCCGCAGGAACCGGGCACATACTTGGTCCAGTGCTCATAGGCCAGCAGCGGGCAGGCTTCCGTCATGCCGTAACCCACCAGGTAAGGGAACTTGATGCGTTTGAAGAGGCGCTCCACCTCGGGGTTCAGGGCGGCGCCGCCCATGATGAACTCCTGCACATTGCCGCCGAAGGCCTGCACCAGACCGTCTTTCACCTTCTTGTAGATGATGTTGTTGATTCCGGGAATCTTGGTGAGGAACTTGATGAGGGGCTTGTCCAGGGTGGGTTTCACCTTGCTCTTGTAGATTTTCTCCATCACCAGCGGAACGGTGATGAGGAGGTAGGGCTTCACATCGGCAAAAGCCTTCAGGAGGCTGGCCGGGGTGGGAGCCTTGCCCATCCAGTAGATGGAGGTGCCGTGGCACAGGGGATACAGGAACTCAATCACCAGGCCGTACATGTGGGCCATGGGCAGCATGGAAACCATCTTGTCTCCGGCAGGCACGTGGCGCTGGCTGAAGTCCACGTTGGCGGAGAAGTTGCGGTACGTGAGCATGACGCCCTTGGGGTCTCCCGTGGAGCCGGAGGTATAGTTGATGGTGGAGAGGTCGTCCCAGTTGTCCGTGGGGAACACCACGTCCTCGGGGCCGAAGCCCTTGGGGTATTTCTCCTTGAAGAGATTGTCCAGCTTGTCCACCGTCTCCTGGATCTTGGCGTCGCGGCAGAAGAGCACCTTCCAGGTGTCCACGTCAAAGACCACCTTGAGGGCGGGCATCTTCTCGGGATCCATCTTGGCCCAGCGGGCGGAGTTGGTGAAAAGGGCGATGCTGTCACTGTGGTTTACCAGGCCCATCACGCTCTCGGGGGTGAAATCGGCCAGGATGGGGACGATGACGGTTTCGTATGTGTTGACGGCGAGGTAGGCGAAGCCCCATTTGGCACCGTTGTTGGCGCAGAGGGCAATCTTGTCTCCCTTCTTGAATCCGGCTTTTTCAAAGACGATGTGGAAACGGGCAATGTCCGTTGCCATCTGGGCATAGGTGAAAGAGTCTCCGCCAATGGTATTGAGGGCGGGCTTGTCCCAGAACTTGCGGGTGGCATCCTGCAGACGCTGCAGATAGTGAGGATACTGTTTTTCCATATTCAGGTTTAAAGTTTCGTTACAGTTTGCAAATTTAGCAATTTTTTGCGAAAATCTGTATCTTTGCAGAATATGAGACGCAAACCCATCATAGGTCTGATTTACGACTTCGACGGCACCCTGTCGCCGGGAAATATGCAGGAATTCGGCTTCATCCAGGCTATCGGCCAAACACCGGAAGAGTTCTGGGCCAAGAGCAACGGCATTGCCATCGGCCAGGATGCTTCCGACATCCTTGCTTACATGAAAATGATGCATGACGAGGCCCGGAAGATGGGCATCAAGCTCACCCGAGAGGATTTCCACCGCTACGGGGCCGATATCAAGCTCTACGAAGGCGTGCGGGAATGGTTCTCCCATGTGAATGCCTACGGAAGGGAGAAGGGCGTGATTGTGGAGCATTACATCAATTCCTCCGGCCTCACGGAGATTATCGAGGGCTCCCCCATTGCCAAGGAATTCAAGCATATCTTTGCCGGCAGCTACATCTATGACCAGAACGGAGAGGCCGAATGGCCCGGCATTGCCGTGGACTTTACGGCCAAGACGCAGTACCTGTTCAAAATCCAGAAGGGCATCTTCTCTTCCCGCGACGCCCAGAAGGTGAACGAATCCCTCTCCGACGAGGCCAAGCGCCTCCCCTTCACCAACATGATTTATTTTGGCGACGGAGAGACGGACATCCCCTCCATGAAGCTGGTCACCATGTTCGGAGGCAACGCCATCGCCGTCTTCGACCCCGCCAAGCCCGGGAAAAAGGCCGTGGCCCAGAAACTCCTGCGCCAGCAGCGTGTGAGTTTTATCACGCCCGCCAATTACAACAAGGACAGCCGCACCTTCCGCCTGGTGTGCGCCATCATAGACAAGATAAAGGCCGATAACGAATTACGTCAATTCTCCCGATACAGATGAGAAAAATCAAAGTAGGAATGGTGCAGCAGCACTGCACCGCCGATATTCCGGGCAACCTGGCCCGGCTGGAAGGATATATCCGGGAAGCAGCTTCCCAGGGCGCCCAGCTCATTGTTTTGCAGGAGCTGCACAACAGCCTTTATTTCTGCCAGGAAGAGAACGCCAAACTCTGCGACCTGGCCGAACCCATCCCCGGGCCCTCCACGGAGCGCTTTGGCGCGCTGGCAAAGGAACTGGGCGTGGTCATTGTGCTCTCCCTCTTCGAGCGCCGCACCCCCGGCATCTACCACAACACCGCCGTGGTGCTGGAGGCCGACGGAAGCATAGCCGGCAAATACCGCAAGATGCACATCCCGGACGACCCTCTCTTCTACGAGAAATTCTACTTCACCCCGGGAGACCTGGGTTTTGAGCCCATCAAGACCTCTATAGGCACCCTGGGCGTGCTGGTATGCTGGGATCAGTGGTATCCCGAAGCCGCCCGCGCCATGGCCCTGAACGGGGCGGAGCTCCTCATCTACCCTACCGCCATTGGCGGCGTGCCTACAGACCCGGACTGGGAGCAGGCGCAGCAGCGCCAGGCCTGGCAGCTGGTCCAGCGGGGCCACAGTGTAGCCAACGGCCTTCCGGTGATTACGGTGAACCGCACGGGCGTGGAGCCGGACCCCACCGGCCATTCCACGGGCATAGACTTCTGGGGACATTCCTTCGCCACCGGCGCGCAGGGAGAGCTCCTCACGGAGTTTGAAAAGGCCGAAGAGGGCGTCCATGTGGTGGAGATAGACCTGGAACAGAGCGAGTATGTGCGCCGGGGCTGGCCCTTCCTCAGGGACCGCCGCATAGACGCCTACGACGTTCTCCTTAAAAGATACGGGAAATGAGAAGGTTGCCTGCTGAGTGGGAAAAGCAGGGCTTCGTGCAGCTCACCTGGCCCCATCCCGACACCGAATGGTACGACCTTCCCCGTGTGCTGGACTGCTATGTGAATGTGGCCCACACCATCGTCAAATATGAGCCGCTGCTCATCGTGTGCCGGGACAAGGAGGAGTGCCTTCAGGACATCGCCCTCCGCGGCTGGGAGCCGGACAGTTCCCGCGTGCGCTTCACGGAGTGCCCGCTCAACGACACCTGGGCCCGTGACCATGGGGCCATATCGGCCTATGAAGGCACGCAGAAATGCATCCTGGACTTTGTTTTCAACGGCTGGGGGCTTAAATTCGGCAGCAACCTGGACAACCAGATCACGCGCACCCTCTACCGGAACGGGGTCTTTGCACCGGACGTGAAATATGTGGACATGCGTCCCTTCGTCCTGGAGGGCGGCAGCATCGACACGGACGGGGCCGGAACGCTGATGGCCACCTCGGAGTGTCTGTGCTCCTTGAACCGGAACGAATACCTGAGCCGTACGGAGATTGAAGAGCGGCTTTGCAGCGCCTTCGGCCTCAAGCGCATCCTCTGGGTGGAGCACGGCAGCATTGTGGGAGACGACACAGACAGCCACATTGACATCCTGGCCCGTTTCTGCTCCGAAGACACCATTGCCTACACCTCTTGTGAAGACCCTCAGGACCCCAATTACGACCCTCTGAAAGAGATGGAGGCGCAGCTTCGCAGTTTCCGCACCCTGGACGGGAAACCGTACAAATTGGTTCCCCTTCCGCTTCCGGACGCCTTGTATCTGGAGGACTACCGCCTTCCCGGCTCCTACGCCAACTTCCTTATCGTAAACGGCGCCGTCCTTCTTCCCGGGGCCAGTTCTCCCAAAGATGCTGTGGCTGCAGCCCAGCTCCAGAAAGTCTTCCCCGACCGGGCCGTGGAAGTGATTGACTGCCGGGCCCTTCTCTCCGGGCATGGCGGCCTGCACTGCATCACCATGAATTTCCCGGAAGGTTTTTAATTCATTTTTTATATCAAAAAAAGCGCTGCCCGATTGAGCAGCGCTTTTTTATTGCGATAAGTAATTAACTTACTTAACCTCGATGGTGACGCAACGGTTCTTGGCGTTGGTGTCAAAGAGGTTCACACCACCATTGGCCTTGCAGTCGATGTTGCTCTCGGCGATGCCAGCCTTCTTGAGGAGGTCAACAACAGCCTTGGCACGCTTCTCGGAGAGAGCCTGGTTGGTCTTGACGGAACCGGTGGCCTTGTCGGCGTAACCGTTAACCTCAACCTTGGTGTCGGCGGTAGCGATGTTCTTGGTGAAGTACTCGAGGTGAGCTTTTTCACGCTCGGAGAGCTTGGCGGAACCCATGTCGAAGTAGATGGAGACGGGGGCACCAGCCTTCACATCAACAGCGGTGAACTTGCCGTTCTCGTAGAGGTAGGTCTGACCGTTTACGAGGCTGCGGAGAGGAGCAACTTCCTTCTCGAGGGCAGCAACTTTGTTCTTGAGGGCGGCGTTCTCTTTCTCGAGGGCAGCAACCTTATCCTTCAGAGCGTTGTACTGCTCGGTGGTGAAGGGCACAGGGATCACGACAGGGGTGATGGTGCTGTGGCGGTCGAAGTTGGTCTTACCAAGGTTGAACTGGAGACCGAAGTTGGCGCTCAGAGGGAAGAAGAAACGCTTGGGGCTGAGCTCGGAAGCGCCAGGATACTGACGGGAATGAGCCACGAGAGCGGTGAGGTCAAGGAACAGACCAACACGGCTGCTCAGACGCCAGGTGTTGAGGAGACCGAAACCAGCGGCATACTCCCAGTCATAAGCCTTGGCACCAGTGGCCTTGTAACCCAGAACACCAGTGGTGAAGTAAGGGTTCAGGTTCCAGACGCGGGTCTCTTTGTAACCAGCGAAGCTGTTGAACATGTTCCAGATGAAGTCAGCGTGGATGTAGTGCTGGTTGGGGTTGGCGGACCACTTGCCAGTCTGGTTGGACAGACCCAGGTAACCAATACGGGTACCGATTGCAGGGGTGAACCACTTACCAACGAAAACGTCTACACCCAGACCGCCGATACCCTGGAAGTTCACAGGATAATCTTTGCCCCACTTGGTGCTTCCGGTAGCGTTACCATTCTTACCAAGACCCCAAACACCGGCGTTGTAACCGGCACCAACACCGATGAAGATGTTGTCAAAGGCCTTGTTGGTCTCGTAGGAACCGCGAACGACTTTGCCGTTCTCGTCACGATTGTTGTTCTCCTGAGCGTTGGCGTTCACAGAGAAGAGGAGGCTTGCAGCTGCAAGGGCTCCGAAAATAACTTTGATACCTTTCATAATTAAAGTATTAACATAAATAATTGTTTCCAGTTCAAAATGCCCTATGGACATTTATCGCTGCAAAATTAAGCATTTTTTTTTTTACTACGCAAAATTTACCGCGAATTTTTTAAATTTTTTGAAAGATAGTATCTTTGTACCTGTTATGGATTTCCGACTTCATTCAGAGTACAAGCCTTCCGGAGACCAGCCGGAAGCCATAGAAGGCCTCTGCAAGGCCCTCCAGCAAGGGGTGGACAGCGTAACGCTCCTGGGCGTGACCGGCTCCGGCAAAACCTTCACCATGGCCAACGTGATCCAGAAACTGCAGCGTCCGGCCCTCATCCTGAGCCACAACAAGACCCTGGCGGCCCAGCTGTACGGTGAATTCAAGGCTTTCTTCCCCGAAAACGCGGTGGAATATTTCGTCTCCTACTATGATTATTATCAGCCGGAGGCCTACATTCCCACCACGGACACCTATATAGAAAAGGACCTGAGCATCAACGACAAGATTGACGAGCTCCGGGTAAGTGCCGCATCGGCCCTTATGAGCGGGCGCAGGGACGTGATTGTGGTTTCCTCCGTGAGCTGCCTGTACGGGATAGGCAATCCCGACGACTTCCACGACCAGACGGTGACGGTGCGGAAGGGAGAGCAGATGTCCATGACGCGCCTCCTTTATAAGATAGTGGACGCCCTCTATTACCGCACGGAGACGGATTTCAAGCGCGGCAGCTTCCGCGTGCGCGGGGATACGGTGGACATCTTCCTGGGAGGGGCCGATTATGCCGCCCGCATCGAGTTCTTCGGGGACGAGGTGGACCGGATCGCCCTCATCGACCCCGTGACGGGAGCCATCTTCGAGGAAATGGACAAGATTGACCTGTACCCCGCCAAGAACTTCGTCACCTCCAAGGAAAAGGGCGCCAAGGCCGTGAGCCAGATCCAGGACGATCTGGTGAAACAGGTGGAGTACTTTGAGTCCATCGGCAAATTTCTGGAGGCCAAACGCCTGAAACAGCGGGTGGAATACGACATTGAAATGATCAAGGAGATGGGCTACTGCCCCGGCGTGGAGAACTACTCCCGCTACTTTGACGGCCGCAAGCCCGGACAGCGCCCCTTCACCTTGATCGATTACTTCCCGGACGATTTCCTGGTGTTCATAGACGAGAGCCACGTAACCCTCCCCCAGATCCGCGCCATGTACGGCGGAGACCACTCCCGCAAGGAGACGCTGGTGGAATACGGCTTCCGCCTGCCCGCCGCCAGCGACAACCGTCCCCTCACCTTCGACGAGTTCGAGGCCGTCACCCACCAGACCGTCTATGTAAGCGCCACTCCGGCCGATTATGAGCTGGAGAAGAGCGAAGGCCTGGTGGTGGAGCAGATCGTACGTCCCACCGGCCTGCTGGACCCGCCCATCGAGGTTCGGCCCACCCAGAACCAGATAGACGACCTCATGGAGGAAATCCGCGTGCGGGCCCAGAAGGACGAGCGCGTGCTGGTGACCACCTTCACCAAGCGCATGGCCGAGGAGCTGGACGACTACCTCTCCAAGGCCGGCGTCCGCAGCCGCTACATCCACTCCGACGTGGACACGGCCGAGCGCGTGGAGATTATCGAAGACTTCAAGAACGGCCTGTTTGACGTGCTCATCGGCGTAAACCTGCTCAGGGAAGGCCTGGACATCCCCACGGTGTCTCTGGTAGCCATCATGGATGCCGACAAGGAGGGCTTCCTCCGGAGTGCCCGCGCCCTCACCCAGACCGCCGGCCGCGCCGCCCGCAACGTGAACGGCCTCGTGATCATGTATGCCGATTCCGTAACGCCCAGCATGGACGAGACCATCCGGGAAACCGCCCGTCGCCGGGCCAAGCAACAGGAATACAACAAGCTGCACGGCATCACGCCCAAGCAGGTGCAGGTGCGTTCCAACATCCTCATGAGCGAGCTGGTCAAGTCCGGCGAAGACACCACCCACGTGAGCGGATTCCTGAACCCGAACCTCCGCAACAGCGTCACCGGCCACGTGAGCGCGCGCGATTCCGTCTCCCACCCCGAATACGTCCCGTCGGCCTCCGAACTGGGCAAGGGCGATGTCTCCGTGGGCCTGGGCCACGACGCCCGGCGCGAGGGGACATCGGCCTATGTGGACGGCTACATCCAGGCCGACCTGGCCGCCGTGCTGCAGGACCCCGTGATCCGCTCCATGTCCCGCGAGCAGGTGGAAAAGGCCGCCGCCGAAGCCAAACGCAAGATGCAAAAGGCGGCCGCCGAGCTGGACTTCACCGCCGCCGCCAAGTATCGCGACGAAATGTGGGCCCTGGAGCAGTACCTGAAGGTGTGGAAGGACTGATGAAAAAGTTCCGTTGCAGGTCCCGGAAAATCGGCCGACCGGCGACGGAAATCGGCCATGAGCGACTAAAAACGTCGCAGGCCGGCGAAAAAATGAGGACCTGCAACGGAAAACCTCTCCACCCGCGACACAAAGCCACTACACCTGCGACGCACCGACCGGGCATCTACTGCCGCACCACCTTCACCACGTGCTTGAGTACGCGGAGCTGGGACAGGACTTTGTCCAGCTCCAGGTTGGAGGGGACGGAGAGTTTCATCAGCATTTCCCAGGTGCCGCTGCGGCGGTCTTCGTTCACCGTGAAGGAGCGGATGGAGGCCTTGAACTGGCCGATCACTTCCAGGATGCGGCCGCTGGCGCTCTCTTCATCGGCCAGGACTTTGATGGCCACCTGGAAGCTGCTGGTGGAGGGGGAATCGGCCCATTTCACCTTCTGGATGCGGTAGGGATACATTTCCAGCAGGCGGGCGGCGTTGGGGCAGGTGATGCGGTGGATCTTGATGCCGTCCGTGCGGGTGACAAAGCCGAAGACGTCGTCTCCGAAGACCGGGTTGCAGCACTTGGACATCTTGTAATCCAAGCCTTTCACATTCTTGGCGTTGAGAACCAGGATGTCGTCCTTCCCTTCGTAATGCCGGGCTGCCTTGGCCTGAGCCTGCACCGCCTCCGCCGCCTCTACGGAAGCCGCGTGGCGCGCCGCTTCTCCCAGGATGAAGTCCTTCACCACGTTCACGTCTAACGTGCCGCTTCCGATGGCGGCATAGAAGCCCGTAAGGGAAGGATAATTGTATTTCTTGCGGAACTCCGAGCACATGTCGTCGGGGAATTCCAGCTTCCAGTTCTTAAGCCGGCGCTCCAGCAGTTCCTTTCCGTCCACGGCACGGGACTGCTCCTGCAGCTGCAAGGCCTGCTTCACCTTGGAACGAGCCTTGGACGTAACCACCCAGTTAATCCAGTCCTGCGTGGGATGCTGGTTTTTGGAGGTAAGGATTTCCACCACGTCTCCGGTGGAGAGTTTTTCCCGGATGGAGACCGCCTTCCCATTCACCTTTCCGCCCACGCAATGGGCGCCGATGTTGGTATGGATGCCAAAGGCGAAGTCCAGCACCGTGGCCCCGGCCGACAAAATGCGCAACTCCCCGGTGGGCGTAAAGACGAAAATTTCCTTGGAAGGAGGCTGGGGCAGGTCTTCCGGATTGTCCGAACCCGGATGCTCCAGGGCGTAGCGCACGCTCTTCAGCCAAGTATCCAGCGTCTCTTCCCGCTTGATGCCCTTGTAGGACCAGTGGCTGGCGAAGCCGTTCTCCGCCACGTCGTCCATGCGCTTGGTGCGGATCTGCACCTCCACATAGGCCCCGTCGCGGTTTTTGACCGTAATGTGCAGGCTCTCATAGCCGTTGGGCTTGGGACTACTGACCCAGTCCCGCAGGCGGTTTGTATCGGCCTCATACTCCTCCGTCACAAAAGAGTACACCTGCCAGCAGAGGTCTTTTTCCAGTTTGTGGTCTTCCGGGTCGCAGTCTATGATGAAGCGGATGGCAAAGACGTCGTACACGCCCTCGAAAGGCACTTTCTGCTTCACCATCTTCTGCCAGATGGAGTAGGCCGCCTTGGTGCGCATCTTTAGCTTGTAGCGGATGCCCTGGGCGTCCAACTTGGACTTGAGCGGCTCGATGAACTCCGCCATGAGCTTCTCGCGGTCCCGCTCCCCCGCCTTGAGTTTGTTGGTGATGAGCCTGTATTCCTCCGGCTGAGCATACCCCAGATAGATGTCCTCCATCTCCCGCTTCATGTTGTAGAGTCCCAGCTGATGGGCCAGCGGGATATAGAGCATGAGCGTTTCCAGGATTTTCTGGTCCCGCGAGCCCTTGGGGAACATCTTGAGGCTGCGCATCACTTCCAGACGGTCGGCCAGTTTGAGCACCGTCACGCGCGGATCCGTGGAATACTGGATAATCAGTTTCTTGTAGTTTTCCGCCTCCAGGCGGGTGTCCTTGGGCTTGATGGTGGAAATCTTGTTGAGCCCGTCCACCAGGGTGCAGACGGCACTTCCCCACTCCGCCTCCTTTACCTCATAGGCGGCCATGCGGCTGGCTTCGTGCAGGTAGATGGCGGCGATGCAGTCTTCCGGAAGGCCGATCTCGTCGGCCACAATACGCGCTACGGCATCCGGATGGCCGATGAAAGGCGTCCCGTCATAGCGGGTCTGGTCTTTCAAGGCCTCCAGCGCAGCCGCGCGGGCCCGGGTTATAAGTTCACTATTTTCCACGCTGACGCTCGGTTAAAGCCCTTTGGAAAGCCCGGGCATTCTGGAGATGCTCGGAATAATTGGCGGCAAAACGGTGGGAACCGTTGAAGGAAGGGTCTGCGCAGAAGAAGATGTAGTTGTGCTTCTGCGGATGGAGAACCGCCTCCAGGCAGCTCTTGGGCGGGCAGGAAATGGGTCCCGGAGGCAGACCGTAATACTTGTAGGTATTGTAGGGAGAGTCCACCATGAGGTGGCTCCTGAGGATGCGGCGGGGTTCGTAGTCAAAGAGAAAGGCGATGGTGGGGTCTGCCTGAAGCTTCATGCCGGTACGGAGCCGGTTCAGGTACACCCCGGCGATGGTGGGCTGCTCCGGCACGTAGCGGGTTTCTCCGTCCACGATGGAGGCCAGGGTGGAAGCCTGTTCGAGCGTAAGGCCCTGGGCGGCGGCAGCGGCCACCCTTTCGGCCGTCCACCAGGCATCCCTTTCCTTGAAAAGGCGGGCGAAGATGTCCTTCACGGGCGTAGTCCAGAGCATCTGGTAGGTATCCGGGACAATCCGGGTGAAAAGGAGGGCGGGCTCCAGGCCGATGGAATCCGCACTGGCGGCGAATGCGGCCACCGAGGCGGAATCGGCCAGCATCTGGGCGCCAATCTTGCGGGACAGGGCACCGGGGGTGCGGATGGCTCCGGAGAGGGTGAGGTTCACCGGCGTCTGCCATCCCTTATGGAGCATGCGGGTCACGTAGATGCTGGTGCAGGTGGAATCGATGCGGTAATGGCCCACCTGAAGGCTTTCCACCTCCTTAAAAACGCGCTTGAGGCTGGCGGGCTTCCGCACCTGTCCGCTGGCCAGGATGCTGTCACAGACGGCCTCCGGATCCATCCAGGGATATATGTACACGTCCATCTCCCCGGAGAAATTGGGGGCCTTGCGGTCATACCAGTACTGGTACGCCAGATAGCCGCCCACACCCAGGGCCACGGCCACCAGGGCCAGGATAATCCAAAGGACTGTCTTTTTCATACTCAGCGGAGTTTAAGCTCGTCTCCTTCCCGGAGATAGGGGGTTTTGGAGAGTCCGTTCATTTTCAATACAGCCTTTTCCTTGAGGGCAAAGCGCTGGCAGATGGAATGGAAGTCTTCCCCGTCTTCCTCTACGATATACTTGTCCAGGCCCTTGGGGGAATGGTTCTTCTTGTAGGTAAGATACACCACCGTGCCGGGAGCCAGGGGCGCGTCCTTCTTCAAGTCGTTGAAATAGAGTATCTCCTTATGGAAGAGGTGGTAATATTTGGCGATGGACTTATACGTCTCACCTTCAAGGGAATACACGAAGGGCACGCCGTTGATGGAGTACAGCTCCCGGGTGAGCGGGAAATGGAACTCCTCATCGGCCATGGCCAGGACGGGGGCCTCAATGCGGTGCGGCGGCAGGGGCACTTCCTCCACCTCCACTTCCTTCAGCACGTCAAAGCGGGAGAGATTGTTCTCCTCAATGTAGCGGATGAGTTTGGCCGGATAGGACGGGTCCGTGGCATAGCCGGCCTTCTTGAGGCCGTAGGCCCAGCCCTTGTAATCCGTGCGCTCCAGGTCGAAGAGGAATTTGTAGCGGTCCCGGTAGCGGAGGAAATCCGAATGGTCCCGGTAACTCTCCTCCACGGACGCATACACGCGGAAGCACTCGCCGGGAGCGTCGTCGTCCACTTTCATGGTCTTCCCCGTCCAACCCTTGTGGCATTTGATGCCAAAGTGGTTCCTGCCCTTCACAGCCAGCTTGGATTCTCCGTTGCCGGACTCCAGCATGCCCTGGGCCAGGGTGATGCTGGCCGGAACGCCGCTGCGGATCATCTCCCGTACGGCCATGTCGGCATATTTTTCCACATATCGCTGCTGGGGCGTGGAGTCCCCTGCCCCGGCGCCGCAAAGGCACAGGAGGGCAAGAGCAAAGGCTATGAGGGTTCGCTTCATAGCGCTAAGTTACGAAAAACTTTTAAATATCGTAGGATTCCCCGTCGGAAGTGGCGTATGTTTCGGGGAAAAGGGTGCGACATTCGGCCTCGTACCGGGCTATCTCCGCATGGCGGGAAGAATAATGGCCGATAAGAAGCTTCTGCGCACCGGCCTCCAAGGCCACACGGGCGGCCTGAAGGGTGGTGGAATGGTGCCTCAGGGCGCCCTGGTCCTCCAATTCCTGGAGGTAGGTAGCCTCATGATAAATGACGGTGGTGCCCTTGAGCCAGGCGGCTTCCTCGGGGAAGGGGGCCGTATCCGAGCAATAGGCGTAGCTGCGGGGCACGAAGGGCTTGTAGGTGGCCTCGGAGGCGGAAATCACGCTTCCATCGGCCCTTAAAACATCCTCTCCCCTTTTGAGCGTGCCAATCTCCGTAAGGCTGAGGCCGAATTTCTCGATGGCATCCTTGTGCACGTTGAAGGGGGGCTCCTTTTCCTGGAAGAGGAAGCCGAAGGTCTCGATGCCGTGATTCAGCGGGAAGGCCTTCACACATATAGACTTGGTTTCCAGGACAGTTTCCGGTTCTTTCATCTTGAGCGGCGTGAAACGGATTTCGTAGGCGATTCCGTCTCCATAGTAGCTCAGGAAGAACTTGAGCATGGGGCCGAAGGCCGGAGGGGCGAAGATGTTGAGCGGGGTCTGGCGTCCCTTCATGCCCAGGGTGCTCAGCAGGCCGAAGAAGCCGAACACATGGTCTCCGTGGATGTGGGAGATGAAGAGGGAATCCAGCTTCATCATGGGGATGCGCTCCTCCACCAGGCGGTACTGGACGCCTTCGCCGCAGTCTATAAGAAACAAGCGCCCACGCACCTCAAGTGCCTGAGCGCTTTGATTCCGGCCCCTTACGGGCATGGCCGATGCCGTGCCCAGTAAGGTGACCTTGAAAGTATTGGAGGGATTACTCACCCTTTTCCATCTTGTCCTTCAGGGCAGCCAGGGCGGAGATGTCACCGAGGGTGGTCTTCTCCACATTGCTCTGCACCTTCTTGATGGCCTTCTTGGCGGTCTCGGCCTCGGCGGTCTCGCGGGCTACCTTGGCCTCGGAATAGGTGCGGACATGGGAAACACGGATGGTGCGGGTGCTGCGGCGCAGATCCACCACCTTCACGGGCAGGGTTTCGCCCACCAGGGCGTTCTTGCCGTCTTCCTTCACCAGTTCGCGGTTGAAGGCGCTCACCTCCGTGCCGTCGGCCAGGGTGAGGGTGGTGTTCTTGTCACCGATAGCGGCAACGGTAGCGTCCACCACGGTACCCACAGGGTACTTGGCCTCCAGCTCGTCCCAAGGGTTGGGAGTAAGCTGCTTGTGGCCCAGGGACAGCTTGTGGCTGTTCTCGTCGAAGTCCAGGATCACGACGTCAATCACGTCACCGCTCTGAACCATCTCGGCGGGATGCTTGATCTTGTTCCAGGAGAGGTCGGAGATGTGGATGAGACCCTCAACGCCGTCTTCCAGTTCTGCGAACACACCGAAGTTGGTGATGTTGCGGACGGTAGCCTTGTGCTGGGAGCCCACGGGATATTTCTCGCGGATGCTCTCCCAAGGGTTGGCGGTGAGCTGCTTGATGCCCAGGGACATCTTTCTGGCCTCGCGGTCCAGGGTGAGGATGACAGCCTCTACCTCGTCTCCCATCTTCAGGAATTCCTGAGCGCTGTGCAGACGGGGGCTCCAGCTCATTTCGCTCACGTGTACCAGGCCTTCCACGCCGGGCTCGACCTCTACAAAGGCGCCGTAATCTGCCACGGCCACCACTTTACCCTTTACGGTGTCACCCACCTTGAGGTCTGCGGAAAGAGCCTCCCACGGGTGCGGGGTGAGCTGCTTGAGACCCAGGGCGATGCGCTTCTGCTGCTCGTTGAAGTCCAGGACAACCACGTTGATCTTCTGGTTCAGGGCAACCACCTCTTCCGGATGGGAGATGCGGCCCCAGCTGAGGTCCGTGATGTGGATGAGACCGTCTACGCCGCCCAGGTCCACAAAGACACCGTAGTTGGTGATGTTCTTAACTTCGCCTTCCAGCACCTGGCCCTTCTCCAGCTTGGAGATGAGCTCGACACGCTTGAGCTCCTGCTCGGCCTCCAGAAGGGCCTTGTGGGAAACCACCACGTTGCGGAACTCCTGGTTGATCTTCACGATCTTGAAGTCCATGGTGGTGTCTACGAACACATCGTAGTCCTTGATGGGACGGATGTCGATCTGGGAGCCGGGGAGGAAAGCCTCGATACCGAACACGTCCACGATCATACCGCCCTTGGTGCGGGTCTTCACATAGCCCTTCACCACTTCACCGCTCTCATAAGCGGCGTTGACCATATCCCAAGATTTGAGCTGACGGGCTTTCTTGTGGGAGATCACCAGCTGACCCTTGCGGTCTTCTGCGTTCTCTACCAGCACTTCCACCTTGTCACCCACTTTGAGGTCCGGATTGTAACGGAACTCGGGGGCGGAGATGACACCTTCGCTCTTGGCGCCGATGTTCACCACGACCTCACGCTTGTTAATGGCGGTAACAACACCTTCCACCACCTCGTTCTCGGTGACCTTGGAAAGGGTTTGCTCATACTTGGCGAGGGTTTCTTCCTTGGAAGAGGAATCTACTCCCTCGTTTTCGAATGCATCCCAGTCAAACTCCTCGGGAGCCACGGAGGCATTCAGTTTCTTGATTTCTTCAGACATAAAAATTAGGTTGAAAAAATTAGTAGTTAAACATTATTTCTTGAGCTTTTCCAAAAAGCGGGCAAATATAGAAATAATTCTTGTAATCTCCAAAAAATTAGTATCTTCGCACGAAATACCAAAAGGACTATGAAAAGAACCCTGACCCTGCTGCTTTTCCTCTTCCTGCTATCCTTTGGCGCCTGCGCCCAGAAGGTCCAGCCCTATCTGAAGATGGAGGAGATGCCCAACGCCGTGCAGTTCCTGCCGCCACCGCCCATGCCCGGCACCCCCACTTATATCCAGGACACGGCCATGTACTTCTATGCCAAGAAGCATCTCCGTACCCCGGAGCGCTCCCGCCGGGCCATCCTGGAAGGAACGCCCGACATTGACACCATGGCCCGCATGTACAGCGGGGCCTTCGGAATGGAAATATCGGCCCAAAAAACGCCCAAGACCATGCACCTCCTCAGGCGGAGCGTCCGGACCATCCGCCTGGGTGCCACGCTTCCCAAGAAAGTGCACATGCGCATGCGTCCTTTCGTGTATTATGGTGAATCCACGCTGATACCTGAATACGAAGAGCATGAGAAGAAGACCGGTTCCTACCCCTCCGGGCACTCCATCCGCGGCTGGGGCATGGCGCTGGTGCTGGCGGCCCTCAACCCCGAGCGGCAGGACACCCTGCTCAGGATGGGCTACGAATGGGGGCAGAGCCGCGTGATTGCCGGCTACCACTGGCAGAGCGACGTGGATGCCTCCCGCTTCCTGGCATCGGCCTGCTTCGCCCGCCTGCAGACCTGCCAGGAGTACCTGGACGATTTTGAAGCGGCCCGGGAAGAACTGCGCGCCATCAAAGACGAAGATTAGGCCGAAGTATTTGTTTTTACAATATTTTTCCGTACTTTTGCCTGCTTGCTTTTCCGTAATGCGAGCTGGTTCATATACGTTAATCCATCCGGTGCGACTGGCCCGGAGCTAAAACAGAAAAGAGATATGCTGAGTATCTTCTACAAAGAAAACGGAAAAATTCTCCTCTCCCAGTCGGAGAAAGACTTCCAGAACATCAAGCTCGAGGAGACGGTATGGATAGACCTGGTGCAGCCCACCGGGGACGAAAAACGTGCCGTGGAAGGCTTCATGGGCACCGAAATCCAAAGCCGTGCGCAGGCGGAGGAAATTGAGTCTTCGTCCCGTTATTTCGAGACGGACGACGCCATCTTCGCCAACACCAACTTCCTCACCCCGGGCCCGGAAGAATACATGATGCAAGCCGTGTCGTTCACCATTGTGGACGATACCCTGGCCACGCTCCGCGAGGTGCCGCTGCGCTCCTTCACGGAACTGCAGCGCCGCCTGCAGGTGAATCCGCGGCAATACCCCTCCGGTTTCAGCGTTTTCGCCAGCATCCTGGACCAACGTGTAGACCTGGATGCCGACATGATCGAGCTCCTGTCCAAGGAGATTTCCCAGTACGCCAAGCAAATCAACGACCAGGAAGACATAGACCAGGAACTGCTGATTGACATTTCCCAGATGCAGGAAAACACCATGATCGTCCGCGAGAACGTGGTGGACAAGCAGCGCCTCATCTCCAACCTCATGCGCTCCACCAAGGTGCCTCGCAGCCTGGAGAACCGCCTCAACGTGCTCCTGCAGGATATCACTTCCCTCCTAAGCCACACCAACTTCTGCTTCGAGCGTCTGGAATACCTGCAAGACACCGTGGTGGGTCTCATCAACCTGGAACAGAACAAGATCATGAAGATCCTGGCCGTGGTTTCCGTGTTCCTGATGCCGCCCACCCTCATCGCCGGCTTCTACGGCATGAACGTGCGCCTGCCCATCATCGGGGCCGATGAACCCAACGCCAACTTCTGGAACTGGGTCATCATCCTGGCCGTCATGATCCTGAGCTGCCTGCTGGTCTGGTACCTGTTCCGCCGCAAGAAACTCCTTTAAGCCTCGTAGTCGGTGGGGTCGAAGCCGGAGAGGGCCTCTTTGCGCTCCATGCAGGTGCCGCACTTGCCGCAGTGCTTCTCCCCGCCCTTGTAGCAGGAATAGGTGAGGGAATAGTCCAGGCCCAAGGCCCTGCCGCGAAGGGCGATATCCCGCTTGGTAATGTTGCAGTACGGGGAAACCACCTTCACACCGTTGTAGGTACCCGCCTCCACGGCGGCGGCAAAGGCATCGATGAACTCCGGCCGGCAGTCCGGGTAGATGGCATGGTCTCCGCTGTGGTTGGCCAGCATCACGGCATCCAGCTCGTAACTCTCCGCCAGGCCGGCCGCCACCGCCAGCATGATACCGTTCCGGAAGGGCACCACGGTGCTTTTCATATTTTCATCGGCATAAGAGCCTTCGGGAATCTCTCCCCCGCTTTGCAGCAAGTCGCTCTTGAAATACTGGCCGATAAAGCCCAACGGGATAATGAGATGCTTGATACCCAGCCGCTTGCAGTTTTCTTTGGCGCAGGCTATCTCCCGCGCGTTGTGCTTGGAGCCGTAGTCGAAGGTGACGGCCAGCGCAATGCTATCCTTATACTCATACAGCAGGGTGGTGCTGTCCAGCCCACCGGAATATATCAAAACGCTTTTCATAAACTCTTCATCATATCGTCAATGGCCGTACGGGCGCTGCCCACGGCCTCTACCACCGTCTTAGGACCCAGACAGAAGTCTCCGGCCACCCAGACATTCTTGAGGCCTTCCACCTTCTGTCCTTCGGAAAGGACGGGCCAGCCCCACTCATTCAGCACCACGGGCGCATCTCCGAACAGCTTGAAATCCGGCTTCTCGCTGATGGCCGTCAGCAGCGTGTCACACTCCACAAAGTGGTCCGTTCCGTCAATAATGCGCGTGACCACGCGGCCGCCGTCCTCCGGCACCACGTTCTCGCAGTCGCGGAACACCACGCCGCCCTCCTTCACCTCCACCGGAGCCTGGAATACCTTGAACCGGACGCCATCGGCCTTGGCCTCCTCCACTTCTATCGGGTTGGCGGGCATGTTCTCGAAGGTTTTGCGGTAGTACACCCAGGTTTCGGCTCCCTGGCGGACGGCCGTGCGGCAGGCATCCATGGCCACGTTGCCGCCGCCAATCACGATGACCTTCTTTCCCAGCTTGAAGGCCGACGGCTCCTTCAGGAAAGGCAGGGCCTGCACCGCCCTCTCCTCTCCGGGGATGCGGAGAGTGGCGGGCTTTTCGGCCCCGGCGGCCAGGAGCACGGCATCATAGGAGGCCGACAATTCCTCCAGCGTGATGTCCTTGCCCAGGTGGACACCGCCATGGAATTCCACGCCGGCATCGGCCAGCATAGCTTCGTAGGCGTCGCAGTATTTCTTGTCTAAACGGAAAGCCGGGATGCCATAGCGCAGGACGCCGCCCATGCGGGGGTTGGAGTCATAGATAACCACCTCTGCCCCAGCCTCGTACAGCCAGACGGCCGCTGCAATGCCGGCAGGACCGGCGCCCACGATGGCAATGCGGTCTCCGGTGAATTCCAGGGACTGACGCTCCAGCCGATGGGTGCTCAGATAGGCGCCGGAAATCTCTTGCTCAATCTCGTACCAGCGCACAGGATTCTGCTTCACATTGAGCACGCAGTGCCCGTAGCAGAACTGCTTCCAGTCACATACCAGCGAGGTAACGGCCGACAGCGGGTTGTTGCGGAAAAGCAGGCGGCCGGCTTCTTCCAGCCTTCCCTGGCGGTAAAGGAGCATGCACTCCGGCACCGGAGTATGCACAGGACAACCTTGCAAAGCACATTTGGGCTTTTTACAAAGCAGGCAACGCTGCGCTTCGCCAGCGTTGTCCAGAGGATCTCGACGTTGCCCCCTACCTAAATCCTTCCCCTCGGGGGAAGGACTTACCACTACGTCACTTCTGTTGGAGCAAGATTCAGCCATATCTTAAGGTTTAAAGATTTGTCTATTGGTTATGGAGCGGCCCAGGGTGAGGGAATCCGCATATTCGAGGTCGTCCCCGAAGCCCAGTCCGCGGGCCAGGGAGGTCACTTTTACCCCGTAAGATTCTATTTGCCGATAAATGTAAAAGGCGGTGGTCTCCCCCTCCACGTCTCCGCTCAGGGCCAGGAGGATTTCCACCCCGGAAGGGTTCTCTGCTGCCTGGAGCCTTTCCGTAAGCTCACGGATGGTGAGGTCCGAGGGGCCCACCCCCGCAATGGGCGAAATGATGCCGCCCAGCACATGGTACACGCCGTGGTACTGCCCCGTGGCCTCTATGCTCATCACATCCTTCACGCTGGCCACCACGCAGATGAGGTTCCGGTCCCGCGTATGGTCCGAGCAGATGGAGCACAGCTCGTCGTCGGAAATCATGCGGCAGCGCTTGCAATAGCGCACATGGTCCCGCAGGTTGTCAATGGCCGATGTAAAGTGGTGCACATTTTCGGCCGGTTGCCGGAGCAGGTGGAGCGCCAGCCGCAGCGCACTCCGCCGGCCCACGCCGGGAAGCGAGCTGATGGCCTCCACCGCATCGGTAAGGAGGGCCGAAGGGTAAGTCTCTTTATAGGGCATGGTACTCGATGAGGCCTTCTATGGGGCTGGCCATGAAACGGGAGAAGCGGACGCCGTATTCCTTTCCAAGGCGCAGGAGAATGTCCTTGCAGGCGTTTCCGAAGCCGCCCACTACGCCCACGGGAAGCTCTTTGTCGTACTGGGAAAGCGTCCTTTCAAACAGTCCGCGGAAGTTGCCGTCCACCAGGTTCCGCACATATTCGGAATCCTGGTAATGGGACAGGATGAACGGCGCAAAACCACCCAGAAAACGCGCCGGAGCGGGGCCGCTGTACACGTTTTTCACAACCGTGACGTAGTCCAGCTGGTATTTGTCCTGGAACTCCTTGAGGATATCCTGCGGCATATAGGCCTTCAGGTAGTCCGTGATAAACAGTTTTCCCAACACGGAACCGGCGCCCTCGTCTCCGATGATGAAACCACCGCAGTTCACCTTCCAGCCAATGTTCTGCCCGTCATACGAACAGGTATTGGCCCCGGTGCCCAGAATGGCTGCCACGCCCTTCTTCCTGCCACAGACAGCCCTGGCGGCTCCCAGCATGTCGGAGGCGTACTCGATGGTGGCGCCGGGGAACCAGGAAGCCAGATCCACGGGAGATTCTCCCACCAGGCCGGCCGCATAGAAATGCATGTCCTGAATGTCCGGGCCCACTTGCTCCGCCGCCGAATCCAGGATCCCTTTCAAGGTATCGGCCGACGTATGGGCCAGGTTGAAGCCGGCCGTACGGACATTCCGGGTCTGTTTCCCTTCCACTACGCACCAGTCTGTCTTGGTGGCGCCGCAGTCAACAATCAAAAGTGCCATATTCCTGTCATTCTGAACGAAGTGAAGAATCTCCCTTCACTCCACCTTGTAAAGTTACGTATTTTCCATGCTTTTTCCAATGGAAGTATCCATAGACTGCGCTGGCCGTGTAGGCCAGGTACATGAGCGCCATGGCATACTGTCCGGTGGTGAGGCAGAGGATGGTGGAGAGGATATCGGCCACAATCCAGAGCATCCACTGTTCCAGATAGCTCTGGGCCAGCCACCAGGTGGCGATGACGCTCAGGATGGTGGCCAGGGCGTCCCACTGCGGGGCGGCGTCTCCGGCCTTCCGCAGGATGAACATGAGCACGGGCGTGAGCAGCACAAAAAGGACGGCGCTCCAAAGGGCCGCCTTCCGGGAAAGCGGCGTCAGGTGGATTTCCCCTTCCTGAACGGCCTCGCTGGCCTTTTTCCACTGGATGAAGCCCACCACGGAAATGACCATGTAATAGACGTTGAGCCCCATGGAGGCCCATACCTGCTGCACGCCAAAGCTGAAGGCGCAGGCGGCACCCGTGAGGATGCCCACCACCCACATGCTGTTCTTTTGCAGGATCTCCAGCACCACATAGAGGACGCCGGTGACCGCTGCAAAAATCTCAATGGCCAGGATTATCGCTTCCAATTATCTGACTTCGATCAGTTCCACCACAAATTTGAGGGCGCTGCAGGGAGGGATGCCCTGGGTGCCGCTTTCGCCATAGGCCAGGTGGTACGGCAGATAAAGCTCGTACTTGGCGCCTTCGCTCATGAGCTGCAGACCCTCGGTCCAGCCCTTGATCACCTGATTGAGGCCGAACTCAATGGGCTCTCCCCTCTTGTAGGAGCTGTCGAAGACCCTTCCGTCCGGGAAAGTGCCCTCGTAGTGGCAGTACACCTTGTCCGTAGCCTTGGGCTTGCGGCCGGTCCCTTCCTTGATTACTTTGTACATGAGGCCGCTGCCCGTGGCTTTCACCTCAGGGTCTTTGGCCATCTGGGCCAGGAATTTCTCCCCTTCGGCCTTGGCGGCGGCGCCGGCTGCGGCGGCCCGCTCGGAGGTTTCCTCCTCCAGTTCCTTGTAGAAGGCTTCCAGGGCGGCACCGGCCTCATCCATGGAGATTTCCAGCTTGCCGCCGGTGAGCATATCCTTCAGACCTTTCAGGAAGTCGTCAACGTTTGCCACGTGGATACCCTGCTGGTAGAAGCTGGATGCCACGCTCATTCCAAATGCGTAAGATTTTTTATCCATAATGTATTATAATGATTTTGCTGCGGATTGTCCGGCCAGGTAGCCGGTAGAGAAAGCCAGCTGGAGGTTGTAGCCGCCTGTATCGGCATCCATGTCCAGCACTTCGCCCGCGAAGTACAGGCCGGGCTGCTTCTTGGATTCCAGCGTCTTGGCCGTGATTTCCGATGTGGAGATGCCGCCGGCGGTGACCACGCAACGCTCGAAGCCCACGAAGCCGGCCACCTCCATCTTCCAGTCTTTCAAGGCCGATGCCAGCGTATCCACGCTCACCTTGCCGTTCATCTTCAGGAAGGCCAGGGTGAGGTTCCAGGGGATGAGTTTGCCCAGCATGATGCGGAAAAGGCGCTGGAAGCTCTGGCCCTTGGAGCGCTCGTCGTTAATGACTTCCTCCCACTTGGCATGCACATCCTGGTCCAGTTTTTCCAGTTCCACGGCCGGTTTCAGGTCGATGGAAAGGCTCACCTTGTGTCCGTCATTCAGGGCCTTGACGGCGCGTCGGCTCACCATGAAGCCCAGCGGGCCCTCCAGGCCGCCGTCCGTGAATTCGATGTCTCCGAATTCCTGCTGCACCAGGTCTCCGTTCACATACAGGCTCAGCTGCACGTTGTCCAGGTTGTTGCCGTTCAGCAGCTCTCCCAGCTCGCTCAGCGGGGTGATGCGCTCAATGTGTTTCTCAAAAGTGGGATACCACTTGGGAAGGGGTGCGATCTTGCGCTCCTTGGTCTTGCCATACACGGTGCGGCCGCGGAAGGCCTGCTTGATTTCTCCGGCCAGGGAAGGGTCCTGTTTGTAGCCCATGGGCACCAGGGCGGTGAGGCTGGGGTAACAGTCGTCTACGCTGTGTCCCAGTTCCTGGGCCCACATGTACCCGTCTCCGGTAGAACCGGTTCCGGGATAGGAGAGGCCGCCGGTGGCGATGATAAGTTTCTTGCAGGAGTATTCCACGGGCTCGATGGTGAGTTCCTCCCTTTCCCGCACCTGTTTGCGGCTGGTCTGGACACAGTCCAGGGAGAAGCCGCGGGCATTCATGTCGATGGTTTTCACTTCGCAGTCCGTCACCACCTTCACGCCGCTCAGGGTGCAGGCCCGGAGCAGGGTGTCCACCACGTCGCCGGCCATGTGGGAGGCCGGGAAGGCACGGTCTCCGCGTTCCACCACGGAGGGCATGCCGTTTTGCTTGAAAAGCGCCATCACCCCTTCCGGAGTAAGGTTGTGCCAGGCGGGGCTCACGAAGTTCACGTCCGTCCTGATATGGTCCTGGAAATCTCCCCAGTCCTTCACATTGGTGAAATTGCATCGGCCCTTACCGGTAATCATGACCTTACGCCCGGCTTTGGGCATCTTCTCCAACACGGTTACAGTACCCCCGTTTTCACTTTGGGCCAGTACCTGGGCGGCTCCTACGGCCGCCATCAGCCCGGCGGCTCCCCCGCCGATGACAATGATATCAGAACGCATAGATTGAAATTTGTTGCAAAATTACAAAAATTGTTTGTATATTTGCAGTCCCGGTTCATCACAATCGGTCAGGCCACTTTAGCTCAGTCGGTAGAGCAGCGCATTCGTAACGCGCAGGTCGTCAGTTCGAGCCTGATGAGTGGCTCAAAAAAGGTTCAGCTTTTGCTGAACCTTTTTTGTAGCCACCAAGTCTCCGACTCATTGGGGAGAGGACTCCCCAAACCCCTCCCGTCGCTTCGCTCCATAACCTACCACACTGCTGAACCTTTTTTGTAGCCATTTTCCAGTGACAAGTAACTAACTGAACCATAACACGTTACATACTATTTCTCGTTCAAAAATCGAACGAGAAATGTATTATAACAAACTGTAATCCAATAAGTTAACTGTCACCAAATTCAGCGGATACCGAGGGTCTTGTGGGTTTGGAGAGAGAGGCGCCAGGAGGGATGCGACTCTATGTAGGCGATGGTCTGGCGGAGGATTTCGCGGTTGCGGGCGGGGTCGCTCACATCGCAGGGCTGGAGGAAGTGCCAGGTGGCGGGGAATTCGCGCCAGTACTCCAGACGCTCTTCCGGGAGGCTGCCATCGAAGACCAGTTTCAGCTCATCGGCCTGTTCCAGGACCACGCGGCCATTCCCCACAAGGCCCGGAACGTCTTCCTTGGGACTCAGGGTTACCCAGTCTATGCCGGCGGGAAGCGGCCGGGTGCCGTTGGTTTCCATGTGAAGATGGAAGCCGGCCTCGTGGAAGGCTGTCACCAGGGCGGCATCGGCGTGGAGGGAAGGCTCGCCGCCCGTGAGGCAGATCCGCCGGCAGTCTCCGGCCAGCGCCAGTGCCTTCAGGACCACTTCATCGGCCGACAATTCCTCATACCCGGCATGGTCCGTGTCGCAGAACGGGCAGCGAAGATTGCAGCCGGACAAGCGCACGAAAACCATGGGCGTGCCCGTCCAGAAGCCCTCCCCCTGGAGGGAATAGAAAATTTCGTTAACCTTAACGCTCATACGCGGCCATGTTCATCTCGCTCTCCCACACCTCCACCTTGTAGGCGTTTTCCACATGGTCGCAGATCCAGCGGGCGATGTTCTCCGCCGTGGGATTGAAATCGAACACTTCGTTCAGGTTCTTGTGGTCCAACGCAGCGGTAATCTCCTTTTTGATGTGCGTGAAATCCGTCACCATGCCGTCGGCATTGAGGGTTTCGCTCTTGCAGTAGATTTTCACTATCCAGTTATGGCCGTGCAGGTTCTCGCACTTGCTCTCATAGGAGAGGTGCAGCGCATGGGCGCTCGAAATTTCCAGTCTTTTGCAAACGTAATACATGCTGCAAATTTACAACAAAATTATTGTAATTGCTTCTGACGTTCCTTGAGCGCGCTGCTCAGGGCACTGAGCGCCCGCATCCGGCGGATGGGGCCCTGGGACACTTCAAAGCCCAGCATCATTTCCTTGAGGTCCTCCTCGGAGTAGCTGGGGAACAGTTTGATCACCTCCCCGGCGAAGAGGTCCAGCTGGTCCCCAACGGAAAGCGGATAATCGTCGTCTCCGAAGAAGCCTTCCGTCCAGCGGAAGAGGTCCAGCCGCTCCCGGATGGCCTTTTCCTGCAAGGAAGGGTCCTGCGACGGCTGCGGGGCCCGCCATTCAATCTGCCCCCGGCATACCCTGCGGACGGGTTTTTCGGCCGCGCAGGAGAACACGCACGGAAGCGGGTCCAGGGTTCCGTCGGCCCGGAAAACAGCCTTGGTGCGGAGGACGTCGGCCTTGAAGATGAAGCTGGAAAGCGGCGCCGGGGCATCCCCCTGAACCGCCAGGCAGAACAGCTTTTTGGCCGATGTCTTCCTGGGGAAGCGCTTCTCCCCCGTCACATCCACATGATAGACGTCAAAATCCGGATGCCATTTGACCACGCGCTCCACCCGCTTCACATAGTCCGGCGGAGGGATGGCGCCGGGAGTGAGGATGGCCACCAGCGGCTCCTGAACCTGGGACCAGCTGCCGCGCACCACCTCGAAGGGATATTCATCCTCCGTGGAGGAAGCCAGGTACACCCGGAAAGCCTTGCAGTTTTGGAAAGTAAGGGCCGACAGGATCCTTTCATCAGCCACGGGTAAGAAAATGCCTATCATAAATCTTGAACGTTTTTAAGCCAGGTACCGCGGTACAGGCGGATGAGGAAAAGGAGGCCGCGGAAGCTCAGTTCCACCGCCATGCACACCCAGAAGCCCACCAGCCCGTAAATTCGGGTGATAAAAATGGCCGGGATGATGCGGACCACCCACATGGAGCCAAAGTTCATGACGCTGGGCCACTTGGTGTCTCCGGCGCCCACGCAGCAGCCATAGATAACCATGGCCGCCGCATACCCCATCTCCGCGAAAGCTTCTATCCTGAGTACCCTGGCACCCAGGCCGATCACCTCCGCATCCGGAGACAGGAGCCCCATCATCTGCGGGGCGAAGATATACATCAGAATGGCCAACAGGCCCATGATGCCCATGGCCATGAAGGTGGTGATCCAGGCGAAACGGGTGGCCAGTTGCTTGCGGCGGGCGCCCAGCGACTGCCCCACCAGGGTGGTGGCGGCATCGGCAATGCCGGCTCCGGGCATGTAGCAGAGGCTCTCCGCCGTGATGGCGAAGGAATTGGCCGCAATGGCGATGGTTCCCAGCGGGGCCACAATCACGGTGGCGGCAATGTAACCGCCCCGCATCAGGAGGTTCTGAAGGGCCATGGGACCGCCTATATTCAGGGCCTTGTCCACCACTTTGCGCGTGGGCCGGAAACTCCCCTTCTCCTGGGTGAGCTTCATCTCCTTGCTGCCGAAGGCCAGGAAGGAGAACATGGCGATGCCGGTAATCACCTCCGCCACACCGCTGCCCAGGGCCGCTCCCACCACGCCCATGTCCAGCACATAGATGAACAGGTAGTTGAAAATCACGTCCAGCACACACATGCCGATGCTCAGGTAACTGGGCACCTTCATGTTGCCGCTGGCCTGCAGCATGGCCGCGCACATCCAGTCCAGGATCATGAAGGGCATGAAGAGGGAGATGATGAGGAAGTAGCGGGAGGCATCGGCCGCTATCTCTTCCCCACCGCCCAGCCAATAAGGCAATTGATGGGATACAGCCACGCCCAGCAGGCCGATAAAGGCGCTGAAGCCCAGCACGCACACCAGGGCCTGGCGCAGCACCTCTCGGGCGCCGTGGAAGTCGTTGGCGCCGATGCGGTGCGCCACCTGCACGGAAAAGCCGGTGGAGGCCGCCATGCCAAAGCCGCCCATGAGCCAGAGGCAAGTGGACACCAGGCCGATGGACGCCCCCGCCGCCGGGCCCAGATGGCCCACCATGGAGGTGTCTATGTACTGCATCATCACGGAGGAGAGCTGGGCCAGGATGGCCGGATAGCTTAGCATCAGGGCCAGTTTGACCTGCTGCCCCAAAGAAAGGGCGGCTCCGGAGCGGATGTTTCCAAGCAGTATGTCTTTTGTTCCGGCCATTATTGGTAATGCGGTACTTCTTGTCTGTCAATAAGTTCCCGGAGCACCGGGAGGTATGTTTCATCGGCCGTTCCAAAGGCGGCAGCCACTTCTTTCAGGGTGTATTCTCCGTCCCTGTCCCCTATCCAGGCCTTGAGGCGCTCCGCCAGGTCCCTGGGCCTGGCCTTGGCGGCCCGGCAGATGTCACAGCGGCCGCAGGGTTCGCTCTCTTCCTGGCCGAAGTACTTCAGCAGGAACTGACTCCGGCAGGTATCCTCCTCCTCCACATAATCCGTCATGGCCTGGGCCCGCTCCGCGAAGGTGCTTCTGAGGAGCTTGTAACGCTGGGGGCTCAGTTGGACGTTTCCGGGGCGCAGGCGGTCGTGCTGCAGGAAGAGCACCGTGGCGTGATCGGCCGGAATATAGCGGATGACGTGGTTGACGCTGAGCCCGTACAGGAGCTGGCGCAGGGCGGGGATGCTTACGCCGCAGCGGGCGGCCACGGCCTCCTCGTCTATGGAGACCGGATAGGAGAAAACGCCCGTATACTGCCGCATCAGCGTTTCCAGCACCTGCGGCATGGCCGGGTCCGGAAGGTCTGTATGGTACAGGGCGGCGCGGTCCACGTCTATCTTGATGCGGGTGGGGATGTCCATGTCTTCCGACAGGGTCCAGTGCCCCTCCCGTTCCATGTATTTGATGGCATAATACACCGGCGCCTGCTGCAGCTTGTAATGCTTGCAAAACTCCTTGATATCCAGCTTGAGCATGCGGCCCTCGCCCTCGTCATAGGGAATCTGGAAGAAGATGTGCATCTTCTGGTACAGCTCCTCCATGGCTTCCAGGGAAGGGAAAGAGACCTCTTCCAGCTGCCTCAGCCGGGCCGTGTCCGTTCCGTTCCAGAGCAGGACGGCGTAGGAGGGCTTTCCGTCCCGCCCGGCGCGGCCGGCTTCCTGGAAATACGCCTCAGGGCTGTCGGGGATATCGGCATGTACCACAAAGCGGACGTCGGGCTTGTCAATTCCCATCCCGAAGGCGTTGGTGCACACCATCACCCGCGTGCGGCCTTCCTTCCAGTCTTTCTGCCGATCGGCCCGGGTGAGGGCTCCCAGCCCGGCATGATAGTAGGAGGCCGATATGCCCGCCGCCTTCAGGCTTTCCGCCAGGTCCTGGGCACGGGCGCGGCTCCGCACATACACGATGCCACTGCCTTCCACCCCTTCGCACACACTCCGCACCTGGCCAATCTTGTCCTGTGTCCGGCGCACGATGTAGCTCAGGTTGGGGCGCTCGAAACCGGAACGCAGGAGGTTCTCCTCCGGGAATTTGAGCCGGTCCATGATGTCCCGGGCCACCAGCGGCGTGGCGGTGGCGGTAAGGGCTATCACCGGCGCATCCACCCGCTCCCGGAGCTTGCCTATCTCCAGATAGCTGGGGCGGAAATCATAGCCCCACTGGGAAATACAGTGGGCCTCGTCCACCACGATATAGGAAACCTTGAGTACGTCCAGATACGACTGGAAGAGCCGGGTCTGGAGGCGTTCCGGGCTCAGGTACAGGAATTTGTAGTCTCCGTAGGCGGCGTTGTTCAGGGCCAGGTCCACCTCGTGGCGGCTCATGCCGGCGTGGATGGCCATGGCGCGGATGCCCCTCTCCTCCAGGTTCTGCACCTGGTCCTTCATGAGGGCGATGAGCGGCGTTACCACCAGGCCGATTCCCTCCCGCATCAGGCAGGGCACCTGGAAGCAGACGCTCTTGCCCCCGCCCGTAGGCAGGATGGCCAGGACGTCCCTGCCTTCCAGGGCCTCCCGGATAATCTCCTCCTGCTTGGGCCTGAAGCTCTCGTAGCCCCAGTATGTCTTCAAAACCTCCTGTGCGGTCATAGTTTGCTAAGTTACTGCTTTTTTTCGTATATTTGTGCATGCAGGTTCCAAAAACAAATGCCGCCCGCCTGCTGGACGCCGCGGGCATATCCTACACCCTGGTCCCCTACGAGGTGGATGAGGAGCACCTGGAAGCCTCCCATGTGGCGGAGCAGCTGGGAGAAGACCTGGACCGTGTGTTCAAGACCCTTGTCCTGCGGGGAGACCGCAACGGCCTCTTTGTCTGCGTCATCCCCGGCTCATTGGAAGTAGACCTGAAGGTGGCCGCCCGCATCTCCGGCAACAAGAGCTGCGCCATGATCCACGTGAAGGAACTCCTGCCCCTCACCGGCTATATCCGCGGCGGATGCTCTCCCATCGGCATGAAAAAACCCCTCCCCACCTTCCTGCACGAGAGCGCCTTCCTCTGGGACAGCATCTACATCAGCGCCGGCATCCGTGGCCTGCAAGTCTGCATTTCCCCCCAGGCCCTCAAGGACTTTGTCGGGGCCGATATTTATCCCATGTAGGGGCCAATTTTTGGTGACAACCAACTTGTTGATTATCATATACTTGTAATACATTTCTCGTTCAAAAATCGAACGAGAAATGTATAGGAACGCACACAGTATCAGCTACTTAGCTGTCACCAAAAATTAAAGATTCAGCAGGGGGGAGGGCTCGCCGCGGCGCAGGACGCGAAGGGCCACGGCGCCGGGCTCCACGCCGGCTTCCGCAAGGGCGCGGCGGGCGCTGTCATAGGCCAGGGAGGGGGTGTTGTTGTTGCCGCTCAGATGGCAGAGGAAGAGATTCCGCAGGCCCGGGTGCAGGAACTGCGGGATGGCGGCGGCACAGGCGTCGTTGGACAGGTGGCCGATCCCATGCGAAATGCGGTCCTTGAGCACCTGCGGATAGCTTCCGCCCAGGAGCATGTCCATGTCATAATTGGATTCGATGACCACGGTGGAGGCCTGGGAGGCCCAGGAGAGGGCTTCGGGCGTGGTGTGCCCCAGGTCTGTCATGAGGACGAAGAGTTCCCCTTCGCAGCGGATGGCAAAGCCGATGCACTGCGTGGCGTCGTGCGGCACCTCGAAGTACCGGACGTCGAAATCGGCCGTTACCGGATTCCAGATTTCGGCCTGCAGGTTTTGCCTGCAAGCGGTCACCCAGTCGCGGGTGAAAGGATGGCGGGAAAGGGCCTCGTGCAGGGTGGGCGTGGTCCAGACGGGCACCCCCACGCGCTTGCAGAAAGAGCCCAGCGAGCGGATGTGGTCTCCGTGGTCGTGGGTAATGAGAATGGCTGATAAATCCCGGTAGCCCAGATGCAGGTTCTCCAGCTCTTTCTTGACGCGGCGGATGCCCACGCCGGCGTCTATCAGAATACCGGAAGAGGGGCCCAGAAGAAGGGAACAGTTACCGCAGCTGCCGCTGGAGAAGCTTACGAAGCGCATCACGGCCGCTGCTCCTCCTCACAGTACTTGCCAATGACGCCGTAGGCATCCTCCACGCCCAGTTCTCCGGCGCGGGAGAGGTCTATGCAGCCCTTCTCCTTGTCTTTGAGATAGATGAGCACCAGGCCGCGGTTGAAGTAGGCGCTGCCCATCCAGGGATACAGGCGGATGGCTTTGTCGTAACTGTCGATGGCTTCCACGAAGCGGGAGCTCAGGCTGTACAGATTGCCCAGGTTGAACTGGATATAGGGGAAGGAAGGAAGCAGCGCGGCGGCGCTTTCCATGTCCTTCAAGGCTTCCGAATAGTCATACTCCCGGCTCACCTGCTCCCGTACGCGGGCGCGGGTGTTGCCCTTGTCGTCCATGGTGAGGGTCTGCACATTGGACTCGAAGGAGGCGATGAACGCAATCATCTCTGCCCGGAGGGCTCCCCGGTTCATCAGGTAGAAGGCCTTGTAATAGTTTCCGTAAGGGCCTTCCTCCGTAGATTCGGCGGCGTTGGTATAATGCATGAGCGCCGTGGAGTACTGCTTGCGCCCCACATCCTGCAGGCCCTTGAAGAAGGGATCCTCCACCGGCTGGGACAGCACGGGAGAGGTGATGGGGATGGACGTATCGGCCGATACCACATCCACCGGCAGCGGAGCGGAGGAAAGGAAACCCTCCAGCAGGCGGTTCTCGTAGCGGTGGGCCAGGGCGTAGTTCACGTTGTCGCGGGATTCCACTACGGCAAAGCGGTACAGGGGCTTCAGGTTGATGTCCACATCCCGGTGGCGGAGCATCTCGTCCTCGAATCCGCCGCTGCGGGCAAACTCCGCGTCGAAGGCCAGCAGGTTGCTGTATTTCTTGGTGGTGTCCGAGAAATCGGCCCCTCCGGCCGTGGCGTTCTCATATTCCGCCACCTTCCGGCGGGCGATGCGGTAGTCTTCCTTGGAAGCCCGCGACATGCCCATCTGGAGCTCCACGAAAGCACGGTTCATATAGGCCTTGGCAAAGTCCGGATACAGTTCGATGGCCTTGTTGTAGTCTGCCAGGGCGTCGTCCCAGCGCTGCATCTCGATGAAGAAACCGGCGCGGTTGAAGTACGCCAGCACGTTGCCGGGGTTGATGGCAATCACGCGGTCCATGTCGGAAAGGGCTCCCTCGTAGTCTCCCACCTGGGCGCTCAAAAGGCTCCGGTTGTAGAGGGTGAGGGCGTTGCCGGGCTCAAAACGCAGGACGGTGTTGAGATCGGCCATGGCATCTTTGAGCTCGCCTTTTTCGGAGCGGACGATGGCCCGCTGGAAATAGGCCAGGGTCATGGTGGAATCCAGCTCGATGGCCTTGTTGAAATCCTGCAGGGCCCCGTCGAAGTTCTTCCGGGAGGCTTCCAGGCCGCCGCGGCGGAGGTAGGCCTCCGGCTCGAAACGGTCCGTCTTGATGGCTTGGTTGTAGTCGGCCAGGGCCTTGAGGGTATCTCCCAGGAAGAGGTAGGAGGCTCCGCGGTTCAGATAGGAGGCGGGGTCCTTGGGTTCCTGGCGGATGTAGCGGTCGAAGTCCCCGATGGCCCGCTCAAACTGGCGGCTCAGGAAATAGGTGACGCCCCGGGTGAAGTACAGGCCGGCCGATCCGGGCCGCAACTGGATGGCGCGCTCCAAATCCTGAAGGGCCGCATCATAGCCGCCGGTGCGGCTTTCCGTGATGGCCCTGTAATGGTAGCCGGACGTGAAGACCGGGTTCAGGCGCACGGCGGTGGAGAAATCGGCCTTGGCGCCGCGGATGTCTCCCAGATTGTACTTGGCGATTCCCCGGTAGAAGAAGGTCCAGTAGTCCGTAGAATCCAGCTGGGCCAGGATGTTGAAATTGGACACGGCTTCGTTCAGGCGTCCGTCCTGCAGGGCCGTGCGGCCCCGGAAGGAGAAGACGTCCTTGTCGTATTGGGCGCTGGCCGCCAAAGGAAGCAGCAGCGTTAAAAGCAAGGTCCAAAAACGGATTTTCATCAAAAAATTTTCATTTAAGCTACGAAATAGCTAATTTCGCGCCAAGTGACAAAGATAAGAAAATATTTTCTAATATTGCTGCTGGTTTTCAGTTGCCCGGCCCTGGCGCAGCGCTATTCCATCAGCCCCGTCAATGCAGACCAGGTGCTCAGCGCAGACAGCCTGAGGGCCAGTGTAGAGTATCTCTGTGCTCCCGAGCTGGGAGGCAGGGCCACGGGGACGGACGGCGGAAGGGCTGTGGCCGATTGGCTGGAAGGAGAGTTCCGCGTGCTGGGCCTGAGGCCGCTCAGCGGGGCCTGGATGCACGGTTTCTCCACCTCCGAGGGCCTGGCCCGCAACATCATGGGCCTCATCCCCGGCAGTTACACCCCGTCCCGTTATGTGGTGCTGATGGCGCATTTTGACAACCTGGGCACCCTCAATGGCCGGTTCTATCCCGGGGCCGATGCCAACGCATCCGGCGTGGCCGCCCTCCTGCAACTGGCCCGGATGGTTACCCAGATGAACACCTGCCACAAGATTTACGGCCAGGGGCTCATCCTGGTGGCCTTGGACGCCAAGGAGAAGAACCAGGGCGGAGCGGAGCGCCTGTGGCAGGAAATATCGGCCGGAAAACTGCTGGACCCCGTCTCCGGACAGGCGGTAAGTCCCTCTCAGATATCCTTAGTGGTGAATCTGGACCAGTTGGGCGGCACGCAGGCGCCCTTAACGAAGGGAAATCCCCGCTTCCTGATGATGCTCTCCGACGATGCCACCGGCCGCCGCAGCGCCCTTGAGAGCGCCAACAAAGACATCGGCCTGAATCTGGAACTGGGCTACGACTACTACGGCAGCAAAGATTTCACACGCCTTTTCTACCGCCGCGTAAGTGACCAGCGCATCTTCCTGGAGCACGGCATCCCCGCCGTCATGTTCACTTCCGGCATCACCCTCCTGAACAACAAACCCACAGACACCCCCGACTCCCTGGACTACGAGGTTTTGCGGGACCGTGTCCGCCTCATCTTCTACTGGCTGCACAAAGTGCTGTAATTTTTGGTGACAGCTAAGTGATTGATACTGTGCGCGTTCACGTACATCCCTCGTTCGATTTTTGAACGAGAAATGTATTACAAGTATATGATAATCAACAAGTTAGTTGTCACCCCAAAAGTCGCTATTTCCCTTCAAACTTCCGCAGGACCGCCTGGATGACTTCCGGCATCTGGGCCGATGTCTCTAAAGGGAAGCCGAAGGCGGCCACGCGGTAGCCCTTGGCCTCGTAGAGGGTGGCGGCGGGGATGCCGCTGCTCTCGTAGCGCAGGAGGATGCGGGTGGCCTTGGAGGCGGGGCCTATTCCGTCGGCATTGTCCACCTTGTAGATGAGGGGGTTCCAGGCGCGGTTGTAGGCCAGGGCGGGCAGGCCGCTCTTGCGCTCCGGCCGGGCGATGCCCCGGATGTCTCCGAAGTTGGTCACCCACTCGTAGCCCAGCACCTGCCGCACGAAGCTGCGGGTGCTCTCGGGAGCCTTGGGAACGCCCTGGTACACATGGTCCCAGGCGTCCGTCCCAATGTAGGAGCCGGAAATGAGCACGTTTCCGCCCTTTTCCGTAAAGCTGCGAAGGGCCTGCTGCAAGGAAGCCGGAAAAACGGCGTACTTGTCCGGCACGGCGCCGCGTCCCACGCGGGTGGTGAGCTGCTTGCCGCAGATGAGATCGGCCGCAAAAGCGCCCGAGGCACCGTCAAAAGCCTCCACGGAGGAAGACTCGAAGGCATAACCGGCCTTGAGGACCGCCCGGGCATGGGCCGATACAAAATCGAAGGTGTTACCGGCAATCTGCGAGGCCACCATGTCCGTATAGGAGCCGCCGTGGCCGGGGCTGTCGTCGGAAACGTACACGGAACTGCGGTCGAAATTGTTCACCGTTCCCGCCATGAGGATATCCGTCCCCCACGGCACGCCGCTCTCCAGGTTGTCCGTGAAGCCGGCATACTGCGGCGTGTCAAACCAGGCCGGGGCCGATACACGGGTGAAATTGTTCACAATCACCACCTTGGCGGCACCCTCCGAAGGGAAACCGGCGCACAGGATCTCCGAAGGGAAACTCTCTCCCCCGGCATTGCAGGCCGTCACCTGGAAGCTGTACACATGGCCGGGCTTCAGGGGCAGGCGGCACTGCGCTTCCTGCACCTGCATGCCGCCATCAAAACCGCCGTCGTCCATCCGGGTGTACACCTTGTAATAGGAAGGGATGGCGGTGGGCTCCAGGGAGTCGTAAGAATCGGCCCAGGAGAGATGCACATGGCCTGTGGAATCCAGGGCGGCCTTGAAGGCGTGCACCGGCAGCGGCTGTACCGCATAGGGAACGCCGTAACGGGCGCTCAGGTACTTGAGGATGCCTTTGTAGACGGAACGGCAGGCGCTGAAACGGAAGGACGGGTCCAGGCCGTAGCGCATGTCGGCAAAATTCTGGTGGGAAAGGAGTTCCAGCAGCAGGGCGGGAACGCCGGTGGTGCGGCTTTCGCTGTAGCTGCGGTCCCAGGTTTCGCGGCGGGTCCAGTCCGGCTCATAACCCGCCCGGATGTCGTTCACCACCTGGGTCTGGACCATATCGGCCAGCAATCTGGAGGACAGGCGGTCCTCCCCGCTGGGGAAGGTGGTGGCGCCTTTGGCCCTGAGCGTATAGATGGCCAGGGTGCCTACGATGGAGTCGTTAGGCGTAATGCCGGCATCCGTATGGAAGGCCAGCGACAGGTCCACGGGGATGCGGCGGCCATCGGCCTCGGGATTCACGCGGGAACCGCCGCTGATTTCCTGCACCCAGACCCCGCGGCCGGCGTAGTCCCGGGTATAGTCGTCTTTCCAGTCGTCGGCAATGGCAAGGTCTATTCCGCTGTACTGGAAGTTGTACAGGGCGCCCTCCGCATAGGCCGGGAGGCCGGAGAGGCTCCCTCCCCTTTCCACCTTGCCCATGCCGCCGCCGAAGCGCACGGCATCGGCCGTGACCACGCCCGGAGAGGAGGATACGTTGGTGAGCTCCACATAGCCCTCCGTCCCCTTGTCAAAGAGGAAAGTGCCCAGGTAAATCCACATGCCTCCGCCCATCTGCTGGTTCACATGCCTGAGCGCTTCCCCGCCCAGGTAATGGACGGTATAACGGGCGTCGGAGGTACTCTGGGCCAGGGTTTTATAGCTCACATAAACGGCATAGCGCCCTTTTTCTTCGATGCTGGGCCGCCAGATGATGCGGGCCGGCTCTTCCCCCGGAGTGGCTGTGCGGATTTGCCGGGCCGATCCTTTCCGGAAGGGCATCTCGTAGCCCTTGTAGATGGCGCTGACATCGGCAAAGCCCTCGCCGGCATCCTCCCACTCCCCTTTCTCCTGGTATTTGCCCTTGGTGCGGACGGCGGGGCCGCGGCCTTCGGTGAAGGCGGGGTCGTTGTCACAGACCACTTCGCGGGTCTGGATGTCCCGCTCCCGCGGCGTAAGCACCACCGCGCCGGCATTCTCCAGCATGGGAATGAGGAAAGGAAGCACATAGCTCTGGGTGTAGAGGTCTTCCAGGGTACGATGGGTAGGAGAACGCTGCCAGTCCCACTGGCCGCTCTCCTCGTCAAAATAGCGGCCATGACTTTGCCAGAGGGCGATATGGCGGCCGCTCAGGCCCATGGGCCAGGAGTCGTTTCCCTGCACTAAGGGCACGCCCTGCGGCTCTTTCACACGGAAAGAAGTATTCACCGGCTCTCCGTCCTTCCCCGGCACAGGCTGCGCCAGAGAGGCTATTTTCTGCCCTCCGGCATAGAGGGTGCCCACCTTGTATTTACCCAACTTGGCCCGTCCCAGTTCCTCCACCTGCTCCGTGAGCCAGGTGGCGTCTCCCTTGCGGAAAGGCTGTCCCACCAGATTGCGGGAGAAATAGAAATCCAGGCTGCTGCCCCGGACGCCCGTCTTTTCCAGCTTGAAATGGCTGACGACGCCGGTGCGGCGCTGGAGCCTCACCGACAGGGAATCCGTCAGGCCCTTGAAATCCCGGGCCTTGGGAGGGTTCTGCGAAAAAACGGGGAGGGCGAAAAGAGCGGAAAGGACAAGGATGGTAAGCCGTTTCATTTACTTCTGTTTGCGTAAATCCCAAATGATGACAATGAGGGTGCCGATGAAAAGGGCGGTGACATCGGCCACCCAATCCAGCGGATCCCCGCTTCTCCAGGTGGTGAGGTGCGCCTGCCCCCATTCCGTCCCGAAGGCCAGGGCCACGCCCACCAGGAAGGTGAGCCCGGAGAAAAGGAAGGTGGAGCGAGGCGTCCGGGTGTACTTGTCAAAGGCCAGGAAAGCCAGGATGGGGAAAGGGAAGAACATGCAGAAATGCACGATCTTGTCGGAAGGGATTCCCCAGATGGTCCAGGGAACCGACGGAGCATGCTTGAACTGGCCGAAACAAAGCACCAGCACCGTCACGATATAGAGGAAAAAGAGAATCCTCGCTGCAATCCTCCTGCCCTTCATTCCCCAAGGATGAGTTCTCCGAAGAATTCGGGCCGATGGAAATCCGGCTTGGGCGTTTCCACAGGGCTCCAGCTCAGATAATGCGGATGGGCGGTCTTGTCCCCGCACTTGTAAAAATTGGCCTTGATGGATTTAGGCAGGTTTTCAGGGTCTATGCCGATAAGGTAGAAGGGAATGAGGACTCCCACCCGCCAGGTATGGATGCCCTCCTCCTCCAGCGGGCCGCCCTCCACCTGCGCGAAGCGCAAAATGTCTGCCATCTCTTCCGCCGGCCGGGGCGTCCGGTTATGCCGGTCCGGGCCCGTGCAGGCCAGAACCTTTCCCAGGGCATTGATTTCGAAGTTATAGTAATTGCCGTCCTCGGGGTCCTGGATGAACACTTCCACGCAGCTGTCTTCCCACTGGTGGCCGTTGTCTGCCATATTCTGAGCCCTCAAATCCAGGCCGCTCACACGGAAATCCACCACCAGGGCATCCTGGGTGCGGGCCACACGCCCACTGCACAGCGGCGCATAGGGGAAGGCCTCCGGCCAGTTCACACAGTCCACGTCAAAACGGGCGCCGGAGAGCTCCAGCGCGGTATCCAGGTCCTGGTTCTCAAAATCGGCCAGGGGAACGGAAAGTCTTTTCATCATAAGGCTTGCATGTCGTTAAGTTTCTTGTAATAGCCGCCCAGGGCGATGAGTTCCTCATGCTTTCCGCGTTCCACAATGCGGCCTTCGTGCAGGACGATAATCTCGTCCGCGTGGCGGATGGTGGACAGGCGGTGGGCGATGGCGATGGTGGTGCGGGTGCTCATCAGGTGGTCCAGGGCATCCTGCACGGCGCGTTCGCTCTCCGTATCCAGGGAGGCCGTGGCCTCGTCCAGGATGAGGATGGGCGGGTTCTTGAGGATGGCGCGGGCAATGGACAGGCGCTGGCGCTGTCCGCCGGAAAGCTTGGAGCCGCGGTCGCCGATGTTGGTCTGATAGCCCTCCTCCTTCTCCAGGATGAACTCGTGGGCGTTGGCCACCTTGGCGGCGGCCTCCACATCGGCCTGGGAAGCACCCTCAACGCCGAAGGCAATGTTGTTGAAAATGGTGTCGTTGAAGAGGATGGGCTCCTGGTTCACGTTACCCATGAGGGAGCGGAGGTCTTTCAGGGACACCTCGCGGATGTCTTTTCCGTCCAGGGTGATGCGGCCTTCGGTCACGTCCCAGAAACGGGGAATGAGGTCCACCAGAGTGGATTTTCCGGCGCCGGATTCCCCCACGATGGCAATCATCTTGCCGCGAGGGATTTCCAAGTCAATATCTTTCAGGATGGGTTTCCCGTCTTCGTAGGAGAAGCTCACATGCTCCAGGCGGATGCTCTTCTCGAAGCCTGTGAGCGGAAGCGGGTTCTGCGGATCCTTGATGGGGTTATCGGCCTCCAGGACCTTGTTGATGCGCTCCATGGAAGCCAGTCCCTTACGCACGCCGTAAGTGGCGCGGGAGAGCTCCTTGATGGGCTCGATGACCGCATAGAGCATCACCAGGAAGTAGATGAAGGTGGGGGCGTCAATGAATTTTCCCCCGCCCAGGAAGCTCTTGCCGCCAATGATCATGACACCGCCCACGCAGAGCACCACCATGATCATGACGGTGCCCAGGAATTCGCTCACGGGATGGGCCGTGGCCTGGCGGATGCTCACGCGGGCCACTTTGCGCCACATGCGGTCCGTCACGTCCCGGAAACGCTGGCGCATGGTTTTCTCCGCATTGAAGGCCTTGATCACGCGAAGACCGCCCAGGGTCTCATCCACCTGGTTCATGGTGTCGCTCCAGAGGGCCTGTGCCTCTAAGGAAGAGCGCTTGAGCTTCTTGCCGATAAGCCCCATCACCCACACGAAGGCCGGAGCGAAGACGATGGTGAAGAGCATCATCTCCGGACTCAGCCAGGTGAGGAAGGCAAAGTAGATGACAATGAGGATGGGATCCTTGATGAGCATGGACAGGGACGCGATGATGGAATTCTCCACCTCGGACACGTCTCCCGTGATGCGGGCGATGATGTCTCCCTTCCGCTCCTCCGTGAAAAAGCCGATGGGAAGGCTCAGGATCTTGTTGTAGATGCGGCAGCGGATCTCCTTCACAATCCCCGTGGAAATGGGAATCATGATGGCGTTGGAACCGAAGTAGCAGCTGGTCTTGAAGGCGGTGAACACAATCATCACGCCGGCCAGCATGAACAGGGTGAAGGAGGCCCCGTGCACGGCGGTAAAGGCCGATACGTAATAGTACAGGTTGTTGAACAGCTTCTCCTGGAAATCCATCTTGGTGTCCCAGGGGATGAATTCATACACCGTCTTGTCCACCTTGAAAAGGATGTCCAGCAACGGAACCAGCACGGCGAAGGAGAAAATGTTGAACACGGCGCTCAGGATATTGAGCACCACGGCGCCCGCCAGATGGCCCTTGTAGGGCGAGGCGTACTGCCTCATCAGCTTCAGAAAATCCTTCATTACATCCTTTCCGGAAGTTCGATACCCAGAAGGCCCATGGCGCTCCTGAGGGTACGGGCCAGGGTGGCGATGAGCTCCAGCCTGTAGCAGAGCACAGCCTCATTCTCTTCCTTGAGGATGGGCGTGTCGTGGTAGTACTGGTTGAACTCCTTGGCCAGCTCGTAGGCGTAGTTGGCGATGACGGCGGGGCTCAGGGCGGCGCCGGCTTCGGCCACCTTGCCGGGATAGAGGCTCAGCAGCTTTGTGAGGCGGATTTCCTTCGCAGAAGGCCGGGCATCGGCCAGGATGCTTTCCGGGCCGAAGGGCACCTGTGCCTTGCGGAGGATGGAGCAGATACGGGCGTGCGTGTACTGGATGAAGGGGCCGGTGTTGCCGTTGAAGTCTATGGATTCCTTGGGGTTGAAGAGCATGGTCTTCTTGGGATCCACCTTGATGATGAAATACTTCAGGGCCCCCAGGCCGATCATGTGATACAGCCGCTCCTTCTCCTCATCCGGGAGGTCTTCCAGCTTGCCGCTTTCCTCGGAGGTCTTCCTGGCCTCCTGGTACATGCTCTCGATGAGGTCGTCGGCATCCACCACCGTCCCTTCGCGGGACTTCATCTTGCCTTCCGGCAGCTCCACCATGCCGTAGGAGAGGTGGTAGATCTGGCTGGCCCAGTCGAAGCCCAGCTTGGCCAGGATAAGCTTGAGCACCTGGAAGTGATAGTCCTGCTCATTTCCCACCACATATACGTGGGAATCCAGCTTGTAGGTGTTGAAGCGGCGCTCGGCGGTGCCCAGGTCCTGCGTGATATACACGGAAGTGCCGTCTCCGCGGAGGACCAGCTTGCGGTCCAGGCCGTCGGCGGTGAGGTCGCACCAGACGGAGCCGTCGGCCTCTTTCACGAAGACGCCCATTTCCAGGCCTTTCTGCACCAGTTCCTTGCCCAGGAGGTAGGTCTCACTCTCGTGGTCCACCTGGTCGAAGGTGATGCCCAGAGCCTTGTAAGTCTCGTCGAAGCCCTTATATACCCAGCCGTTCATCATGGCCCAGAGCTCGCGCACGTGCGGGTCTCCGGCTTCCCAGTCCACCAGCATCTTGTGCACCTCGTCAATGATTTCCGGGTGCTCCTTCTCCATCTTGGCGTAGGCCACGTAGCAGTCTCCCACCAGGTGGTCCCCCTTCTTGCCGGTGCTCTCGGGCGTGGCGCCGTCAAAGCACTTCTCCCAGGCGTACATGCTCTTGCAGATATGCACGCCGCGGTCGTTCACGATGGTGCTCTTGATGACCTCGTTGCCGCAGGCTTTCAGGATGCGGGACACGCTGTCTCCCAGCAGGTTGTTGCGGATATGGCCCAGATGGAGGGGCTTGTTGGTATTGGGGGAGGAAAACTCCACCATGATGCGCCTGCCGGTGCCCGGAAGTTGGCCGAAGTTCTCATCGGCCGCAACGGCCTGCAGGCTCTCGTTCCAATAGACGGGAGAGAAGGAAAGGTTCAGGAAACCCTTCACGGAATTGAAGGCGCTGATCTCCGGGACGTTGTCCACCAGCCACTGGCCGATGGCGTTGCCGGTGGCATCGGGGGCGGCGTGGGAGATTTTCAGCAGCGGGAAGGTGACCAGGGTATAGTCCCCCTCGAACTCCTTGCGGGTTACAGAGACCTGCAGGGAGTCGGCGGGAACATCGGCCTTGTAGAGGGCCTGGACCGCCAGGGCGGCCTTTTGCTGGATAAATGCCTCGGCCGTCATCCCAGATAGCCTTTAAGGAGTTTGGAACGGGAGGGCATCTTGAGACGGCGGATGGCCTTCTCCTTAATCTGGCGCACACGCTCGCGCGTGAGACCGAAGCGCTCTCCAATCTCTTCCAGGGTCATTTCCTGGCAGCCGATGCCGAAGAAGGACTTCACGATTTCCCTTTCACGGTCTGTGAGGGTGCTCAGGGCACGCTCGATTTCCGTATTCAGGCTTTCGTTCACGAGGCCCCTGTCTGCGGACGGGGAATCGTCGTTGGGAAGTACGTCTAAGAGGCTGTTGTCCTCCCCTTCCACGAAGGGAGCGTCCACGCTCACGTGGCGGCTGCCCACACGCAGGGTGTCGGAAATCTTGTCCTTGGGAACGTCTATCATCTCGGAGAGTTCCTCGTTCGTAGGCTGGCGCTCGTTCTCCTGCTCAAAGCGGGTGAGGGCCTTGTTGATTTTATTCAGGGAGCCCACCTGGTTCAGGGGCAGGCGGACGATACGGCTTTGTTCGGCCAGGGCCTGGAGGATGCTCTGACGGATCCACCACACGGCGTAGGAGATGAATTTGAAGCCGCGGGTCTCGTCAAACTTCTCGGCGGCCTTGATGAGGCCCAGGTTGCCTTCGTTGATGAGGTCCGGAAGGCTCAGGCCCTGGTTCTGGTACTGCTTGGCCACGGAAACCACGAAGCGAAGGTTCGCGCGGGTGAGTTTTTCCAGGGCTTCCTGGTCTCCTTTGCGGATCCGCTGGGCCAGTTCCACTTCTTCGTCCGGGGTCACGAGCTCCTCGCGGCCAATCTCCTGCAGGTACTTGTCCAGCGACGCGCTTTCGCGGTTGGTGATGGACTTGGTAATTTTAAGTTGTCTCATTTATATACAATAATTTCGGTCAGCTCCTTTTGTAAGGAACTGACCGAAACTATGGGATGGACGGCAATTCCTTACTTGCCGAAACCAAAGTAGAAGGACCTTCCGTTCTTGTCCACACCTTCCAGGTAGATGGCGCGGGTGGCCTTCTTGGCCTTGGCTACGACTTCTTCGGGTTTTGAAACGGCGGAGTCATTCACGAAAGTGATGATGCTTCCGGCCTTGGCTCCGGCCTCGGCCATCTTGCCGCTTCCGAGGGAAACAATCTCCACACCGCCCTTGAGGCCCAGTGCTTTGAGGGTTTCCGGATCGGCCGCTTTCAGGCTGGCTCCGTAGAAGGAGACGGCTCCATCCAGGCTGGTTGCCCCGTTGGTCTGGGAACTGGCCTGGAAGACCACCTGGGCTTCCTGCTGCTTCCCGTCACGGATATAGGTGATGGTGGCCTTGTCTCCGGGATGGTAACTGCTTACGCGGGCCTGCACAGAGGAAGCGTCCGTAATCTTCTGGCCGTCAATGGCCACGATGACGTCGTTCTTCTGAAGGCCGGCCTTGTCGGCGGCACTTCCCTTCAAAACCTCGTTAATATATACGCCGGACACGGCGGAAAGTTTCATTTCGTCGGCAAACTTTTTGTCCACGTTGCCCATGGTGATTCCCAGGACGGCGCGCTTCACGGAACCGAAGTCCATGAGGTCTTCGGCCACACGCTTGACAATGTTCACGGGGACGGCGAAGGAATAGCCGGTATAGGAGCCCGTCTGGCTCACGATGGCGGTGTTGATGCCCACCAGTTCACCCTTCTTGTTCACCAGGGCGCCGCCGGAGTTGCCGGGGTTCACGGCCGCATCCGTCTGGATGAAGGACTCGATCTTGAATTCTCCGGAGTTGTCCGGCATGCTGCGGCCCTTGGCGCTCACGATGCCGGCGGTGATGGTGGAACGCAGCTGGGCGCCCAGCGGGGAGCCGATGGCAAGCACCCACTCACCCAGACGCAGGGCGTCAGAGTTGCCCAGGGCGATGGCGGGAAGGCCCGTAGCATCCACCTTGATGATGGCCACGTCCGTGGCGGGGTCCGTGCCCACCACCGTGGCTTCATACTGCTGGTTGTTATTGAGGGTGACCTGGATGCTGGTGGCGCCGGCCACCACGTGGTTGTTGGTCACGATGTAGCCGTCGGGGCGGATGATGACGCCGGAGCCGCTGCCGCGCTGCTCGCGGGGCTGGCCGAAGCCGTAGCCGTTACCAAAACCGAAGAAGAACTCGAAGGGGTCGATGGAGCGGGACTGGCTCTGGACCGTCACCTCCACATAAACGACGGACTCCACGGCCGTCTCTGCGGCATAGGTGAAGTCCGGATAATCCGAGTCTGCCAAATTGACAGTGCGATATTCTACAGTATTGCCGGCAGCGTCCGTCACCACCGTAGTGGGCTCGGAGACCGGCTGGGGGGCAGTGGCCTTCACCACGCCAAATGCGGTGAGACCGCCGGCCAGGATAGATAATAGTACAGTTGTCATGTTTTTCATCACTATATTGTATTAACTTTTTTCCGGGCAATTAAAAATCAAAACTTATGCCATTTGGAAGAAAATGTTTATATTTGTAAGCTAAGAAAACAAAAAGAACGCTATATGAATCTGACCATTTCCAGCACCAATCTCCTGAAGGCCCTCATGGATGTATCCAAGGCCATTCCGTCCAAGTCTCCGCTGCCCATCCTGGAGAACTTCCTCTTTGTACTCAAGGACGGCAAGTTGGAAATCACCGCCTCGGACTCCGAGCTCACCCTGCGCACCGCCGTGGAGGTGGACAGCTGTGACGAGGAAGGCTCCGTGGCCGTTCCCGCCCGTCACATGACGGACCTGCTGAAGGAACTCCCGGACCAGCCGCTCCGCGTCAAGACCGTATCCGACGCCTCCTTCGAGTGCAGCTGGGCCAGCGGTAACTCCGTCCTCCCCTATTTCCCGGCCGATGATTACCCGGAAATCAAGACCACCGGAGAGGATGCCCTCAAGGTTACTTTCCCGGCCGAAAGCCTGGTGGACGGCATCCAGGGCACCATTTATGCCACCGCCGACGACGAGATCCGTCCCGCCATGAACGGTATCTTCTTTGACATAGACCTGGAGAGCACCACGCTGGTGGCCTCCGACTCCCACAAGCTCATCTGCTACACCACGGGAGATGTGAAGGCCACGGAGAAGGCTTCCTTCATCCTGCACAAGAAACCGGCCGCCGTGCTGCGTTCCATCATCGGCAAGGAGGTGGAGAACGTGGAGATTGCCTTTGACAGCTCCACCGCCCAGTTCACCTTCGGCAGTACCGCCATGGTATGCCGGCTGGTGGTGGGCAAGTATCCCAAGTACCGGGATGTCATCCCCATGAACAACTCCAACGTGCTGCAGATAGACCGTCAGCTCCTCCTGAACACGGTGAAGCGTGTGGCCGTGTGCGCCAACAAGGCCTCCAACCACATCAAGTTCACCCTCAAGGAAGGACAGCTGGAGATATCGGCCCAGGACCTGGGCTTCGCCCTGGCCGCCTATGAGAAGATTTCCTGCAACTACGCCGGAGACGAGCTCACCATTGGCTTCAAATCCACTTTCCTCACGGAAATCCTCTCCAACATGAGCTGCAACGGCCTCACCATCAAGTTTGCCGATGCCCGCCGCGCCGCGCTCATCCTCCCTGCGGAGGAAGAGGCCGATACCGAAAAGGTATGCGGAATCCTTATGCCTATCATGATCCAATAGAATCGCAGAATCAGGGTGTCTCTTTCTGAACCGTCGCTCCGCGACCCCTCCCATCTTCGATGGGCCCCTCCCTGCCGGGAGAATTTTGTCCCCCTATTGTCCCCCAAGGGACATTTGCCCTAAAGGGGCACGGCCGAGGGTGGCCATGGGTTCAGAAAGAGACACCCTGATTCATGCTAGTATCTTTTGTTATGGAACTGAATTTAGAGAGACCGTTGCTGTTCTTTGATATTGAGAGCACGGGATTGAATATTGCCACTGACTGTATTTGTGAGCTGAGTTTTGTGAAGGTGTTTCCCGGAGGGGAGACGCGCATCAAGACTTGGCGGTTCAAGCCCTGGGACTACGTGGCCCAGCGGCAGTATCCCATTGCGCCGCAGGCATCGGCCGTCAATGGAATCAAGGACGAGGACCTGGCCGGATGCCCCCGCTTCTGCGACAGCGTGGACGAGGTGGTGGATTGGCTCGCAGATGCAGACCTGGCGGGCTTCAACTCCGCCAAGTTCGACCTTCCCATGCTGGCCGAGGAAATTGAGCGGGTGCGCCTGTACCTGCACAAGGACATTGACATAGACCTCCACGCCAAGCTGATGGTGGACGTGCAGAACATCTACCATTACATGGAGCCGCGCAACCTCAAGGCCGCCTACCGCTTCTACTGCGGCGGGGAGGACTTTGAGAACGCCCATACCGCCGAGGCGGACACCGTGGCCACCTACGAGGTGCTCAAGGGCCAGCTGGACATGTATCCGGACAAACTCAAGAACGACGTTTCCTTCCTTTCCACCGTGGCCGGAAGGCCCCGCACGGTGGATTATGCCGGAAGGCTGCTCATGGGAGAGGGCGGAGAGCCCGTCGTGAGCTTCGGCAAGCACAAGGGAAAGACGGCCCGGGAAGTGTGGGAGACGGAGCCTTCCTATTTTGCCTGGATCGAGGGCGGAGACTTCACCTTAGACACCAAGCGGCAGTTCGCCAATTTGAAGGCTAAGTTCCAGAAAGAGAAGAAAGAAGCCCTGAACAGGCCGGCCACCACAGATGAACTGCAGGGACTGGCCAGTAAATTCAACACGGGAAAATTGTTTTAATTCCGGCAGTTTTTTCCTATATTTGTAGGAAATCCACATAGGAATAACAAAAATGACAGGCATCAAGACAGCAATCATTGGATACGGCAGGATGGGAGCGTTTTACAGGAACGCCATTCTTGACAATGAAGACCTGGAGCTGAAGATGATTTGCGATGCCTCCTCCGCCCAAAGGGAATGGGCGCGCCAGAATGCCCCGGAGGCCCTGGTAACGGACAATCCCGAACAGATTTACGCAGACCCTGAGATTCAGCTGGTCATCCTCTGCGCCCTGGCCGATTCCCGCAAAGAGCAGATTGAACGCTGTTTTGCCGCCGGCAAGCATGTTATTTCCGAAAAACCCATAGGCATTTCTGCCGGGCAGGAGAAGGAATTGGTGGCCCTGTCGGCCTCCGTGCCCCAGTTTTCGGCCGTGAACCTGTACCTCAGGAATTCCTGGTACCACCGGGAGATGAAGGCCTTCGTGGAGTCCGGACAGATTGGAGAGCTGGCCATCGTGCGCATCTGCCACATGACCCCGGGCCTGGCGCCGGGAGAAGGGCACGAGTACGAGGGCCCCTGCTTCCACGACTGCGGCATGCACTATGTGGACATTGCACGCTGGTATGCCGGCGCCCCCTATAAGACCTGGAACGCACAGGGCATCCGGATGTGGGACTACAAAGACCCCTGGTGGATTAACAGCCACGGGACGTTTGAAAACGGCGTGGTCTTTGACATTACGCAGGGCTTCGTGTACGGACAGCTTTCCAAGGACCAGACCCATCACGCGTACGTGGACCTCATCGGCACCCGCGGGGTCATCCACCTGACCCACGATTTCAAGACGGCCCATGTGGAAATGAGAGGAACGGACAGCACGGTAATCCTGGACAAGCCCTTCGGAGAGAAGAACCTGCCCGAGCTGTGCAGCCAGATGGCAGGGAGTATCCTTTCCGGCCGCAGGGACCCTTCCATGCCGGAATTCAGGGATGCGGCAGAGGCCTCGGAAGTGGCCTGGAAGATGCTTGAGGATGCCGGCTTGCACGAAATGCCGGTTAAAGGAACGGATGAGGAACTGGTGCAGATCCGGGAACGCCGCCGCCAGATGACAGACGGCTACGGCCTTTTGAAGAAAAGACTAAACCACTAAACAAAACACTGATATGAGTAAAGAAATGTCAAGAAGATCGTTCCTCAAAGCAGGAACCGCCGCTGCCGTTGGGCTCTCTGTCATGCCCGGCCAACTCTTCGCCAAAGAAGGCAAGAAGACCGCTCCCGCCCCGCTGGGAAGAAAGCTCAAAATCCTGGGCGTAGGTATCGGCGGCCGAGGTGCCGGTGTGCTCAGAGAACTGGAGACCGAGGATATCATCGGCCTGTGCGACGTGGACTGGAAATACGCCGCCCACGTGTTCGAGCGTTATCCCCAGGCCAAGCGTTACAAGGACTGGAGGGTCATGTTTGACGAACTCCTGCCCGAGGCCGATGCCGTGATGGTGGCCACCGCAGACCACACCCACGCCATCATTGCCGCCGCCGCCATCCAGGCCGGCAAGCATGTCTACTGCGAGAAGCCCCTCACCCGCACCGTCTATGAGTCCCGCCTGCTCACCAAGCTGGCCGCCAAGTACAAAGTGGCCACCCAGATGGGCAACCAGGGCGCTTCCGGAGAAGGTGTCCGCAAGATCTGCGACTGGATCTGGAACGGTGAGATTGGTGAAGTGACCCGCGTGGAAGCCTTCACGGACCGTCCCATCTGGCCCCAGGGCCTGGAGCGTCCCACCAAGGCGGAGAAGGTTCCCAAGACCCTGGACTGGGATCTGTTCCTGGGACCGGCCCCCTATCGGCCCTACCACTCCATCTACACCCCGTGGAACTTCCGCGGCTGGTGGGACTTCGGTACCGGCGCGCTGGGAGACATGGCCTGCCACATCCTGCATCCCGTGTTCAAGGCCCTGAAGCTGGGCTATCCCACCAAGGTACAGGGCAGCTCCACCGCCCTTCTCACGGAATCCTGCCCGCAGGCCGAGAAGGTGCGCTTCGTATTCCCCGCCCGTGACAACATGCCCAAGGTGGCCATGCCCGAGGTTACGGTAACCTGGACCGACGGCGGCATCCTCCCGGACCGCCCCGAAGGTCTGCCCGCCGGCAAGAACCTGAATGACAACGGCGGAGCCGTCATCTTCTACGGAACCAAGGACACCCTCATCTGTGGCTGCTATGGTGTGAACCCGTACCTCCTGTCGGGCCGCAATCCCGAGGTTCCGCACATCCACCGCGAAATCAAGCTGAACCACCAGCAGGACTGGATCCGCGCCTGCAAGGAAGACCCGGAGTTCCGCACCCCCAGCGCCTCCGACTTCGCCGAGGCCGGCCCCTTCAACGAGATGGTGGCCATGGGCGTTGTGGCCGTGCGTCTGCAGGGCCTGAATCAGGAACTGGAATGGGACGGCGAGAACATGCGCTTTACCAACATCCCCGAGGGTGCCACCATCCGCACCATGATCCATGACGGATTCTCCATCACGGACGGCCATCCCACCTTCCAGAATGTCTATACCGATCCGGTAGATGCCAACCAGTTTGCCAGAGAGCTCATCAAGCCCGTCTTCCGCAAGGGCTGGACGCTCCCCGAACTTCCGTAATCTCAACACACAAACGATATGAAAAAAATCTTAGCACTGACAGCCATGGCTGCAATGATGGTTACCGCCCTTTCCTGTGGCAACCAAGGAAACAAGAAAAACGGCGCCGTTCCCGAGTACAAGGTAGTGGAGGCCGCCCAGGTGGACCTTTCCACCTTCCCTGTAGATGAAGACGGCTATATCGTCCTTTTTGACGGCAGCTCCACCAACGGTTGGCGCGGCTACGGAAAGGAAGCCCTTCCCCAGCGCTGGAGCATGGACGAAGGCGCCCTCAAGTTCAGCGGCACCGGCAGCGGCGAAGGCCAGACCGGCGAAGGCGGAGACGTCATCTTCGCCCACCAGTTCAAGAATTTCACCCTGGAGATGGAATGGAAGATTTCCAAGGGCGGCAATTCCGGTATCTTCTACCTGGCCAAGGAAGTGACCACCAAGGACGAGAACGGCAACGAGCGTTACGAGCCCATCTACATCTCCGCTCCCGAGTACCAGGTGCTGGACAATGCCAACCATCCGGACGCCCTGCTGGGTGTGGACGGCAACCGCCAGTCCGCCTCCCTGTACGACATGATTCCCGCCGTTCCGCAGAACCAGAACCCTTACGGTGAGTGGAACAAGGTGAAGATCCTGGTCTACAAGGGCACCGTGGTGCACTTCCAGAACGATGTGAAGGTGCTGGAATACCATCTGTGGACCCAGCAGTGGACCGACATGCTCCAGGCCTCCAAGTTCTCCCAGAAGGACTGGCCCCTCGCCTTCGAGCTCCTGAACAACTGCGGCGGAGAGAACCACGAGGGCTATATCGGCCTGCAGGACCACGGTGACGATGTGTGGTACCGCAACATCCGCATCAAAGTGATGGACTAAGCGCATGAGAAGAAGCATTTTATTCCTTGCACTCGCCCTCATGGCCTTCCTTCCGTCCTGCTCTTCCGGGGAACCGGCGTCTGTGAAAAAGGATCTTTGCGTGCAGATGTATTCGGCCCGCAGCATTCTGAATCATGACAATTATGCCGATATCCTGAAGGAGATGGCCGATATGGGCTATACGGCCGTGGAAACCGCCAGCTATGGCGACGGACTCATCTACGGAGACCAGCCCGAGGTGTTCAAGCAGAAGGTGGAGGCGGCCGGAATGAAGGTCCTGAGCGCCCACGTGAGCCGCGGCCTGTCCGAGGAGGAACTTGCCAGCGAGGACCTCACCGCCGCCCTGGCCTGGTGGGACAAGTGCATCGAAGACCACGTGAAAGCCGGCATGGAGTATCTGGTGACGCCCTGGATGGGCCTCCAGAAGAACCTGCATCACCTTCAGGTCTATTGCGATTACCTGAACGAGGTGGGCCGCCGCTGCCAGGCGGCCGGCCTCAAGTACGGCTACCACAACCACGCCTACGAGTTCGAGAAGGTGGAGGGAGAGGTCATGTACGACTACCTCCTCCAGCACACGGATCCCTCGCTGGTCTTCTTCCAGATGGATGTGTACTGGGCCGTGATTGGGAAGGCCTCGCCGGTAGATTATTTCAAGCGTTATCCGGGCCGGTTCAAGATGCTTCACATCAAGGATGAATGGGAAGTGGGCCAAAGCGGCATGGTGGGCTTCGACGCCATCTTCAAGAATGCCGATGTGGCCGGGCTGGAGAACTTCGTGGTGGAGATTGAACGCTACAGCTACGAGGACATCCGCCGCAGCTTCCGCGAGAGCGCAGACTACCTCCTGGATGCACCCTTCGTGAAGGCCACCTACGCCAAGTAGGCTGCCGCACATAAAGAAAACCGGGGCGCCCGATGGGACGTCCCGGTTTTTTTGTATCTTTCAACCCATTAGTTGAGACGGAAAACTACGGGGAAGGTGTAGTTCACAGCCACGGGAACACCGTTCTGGCTGCCGGCCTCCCACTTGGGAGAAGCGGAAACTACGCGCACGGCCTCGTTGTCCAGAAGTTCGTTCACGCCACGGAGAACCTTCACGTCCTTCACTTCACCTTCCTTGTTCACGGTGAACTGGAGGATCACCTTACCGGAGATGTTCTCGTCAATGGCGGCCTGGGGATACTGGATGTTCTCGTTCACCCACTTGCTGAAGTCGTTGGCATCGCCACCTTCGAAGGTGGGCTTGCTCTCTACCAGGGTGAAAGGAATAGCGGCATCGGGGTTCTTCTTCAGGGTCTCCTCAACGGACTCCAGAAGGCTCTGGGCCTGGGCGGCGCCCAGCTTCTCGATAGCCTCGCGGGCATCCATTTCCTCGGCGGCCTCGATGGCCTCGATGGTGTTGTTCAGGTTTTCGTTGGCGGCGGCCACCATCTCTTCGGCGGTGGGTTCGGCCTGCTGGGCGGCCTTCTTGCTGCCGGTGTTCTTGCAGCTCACCATCAGGAGAGCGCAAGCAGCCATAAGTACATAAACTTTACGCATGATACTATAAATTAAAAGTAAACAGTTCTCTGTTTTCGGCCGCAAAGTTAATAATTTTTTTATAAAACTATTCTACCTTAAGGTAATAATGGGGCTGGAAGGGCGCTTTTTCGAAGATGTGGACCAAATCTTCCAGGATGAGGTCCGGGCGTACGGGGCCGGTTTCCCAGAAGCGGTTGCCGCCGCCGGGGGTGGTCTGTAAAGTATTGTTCCAGACCTCTTTCTGCAGAACGGGAAACTCGGAGAAGAGCGGATGCACGCGGCGGAGCTGTTCCCGCGTGCGGCACCAGCCGGGATGGAGCCAAAAATCGGCCTCCCGGGCATAGGAGAAGGCGGTTTCCAGGCCGATGATGGAGCTCTCCTGCCGCCCCGGCCGGGCACCCAGGAGCTCTCCCCCGGCATCGCGGATGAGCCGCGTCATGTAATTGTCTCCGCCGGGGATGTACCACTCGCCCGAATAAGGGATGTTGATGAGCACCTTGTGAGGGGCCGATGCCCGCCGGAGCGAAAGGTAGCGCTCCCGCACGGCGGAAAAGACGGAATCGGCCTCAGCGATGCGCCCGGTGAGGGCACCGAAGAGCTTCACATATTCCGCCCGGGCCAGCGGATGGCTTTCCAGATGCTCACTCAGCACCACGCAGCGCACCCCCAGTTCCCGAAGCTTCCCCAGATACGGCGGCTCGGCCGATGAGACGCTGTACGTCAGGAAAAGGTCCGGCTTCACCCGGAGGATGCCCTCGTAATCCAGGGCGGCATCGTAGCCCACATCCACGGCCCATTCCCGCACCAGGGCGTTCCCTATGAAATCCAGGCCCGAGACCGCCACCACCGTGGAATCGGCCCCGATGGCTTCCAAAAAGCCCACATAGGAGCTGGACATGCAGACCATCCGACGAAAAGGCCCCCGAAGCGTATCCGCCCCGCCGGAAGGCCGGAGCACCACCACGCTGCTGTCTTCCAGAACGGAGAACCAGGCGGCGTATTCCATCTGCCGGCTCCCCCCTTCCGGCCGATGACAGGCCAGAAGGAGCAGCGGCAGCAGATATAAAAGGCTACGGCGCATCAGAAGCGGAAACTGGCGCCGCCGGTGAAGTTGCGGCCGGGCATGGGATAGCCGGAAACAATGTCATAGCGTTTGTTCAGCAGATTCCGGGCCGATACAAACACCCCCAGCAAGGTGCTTCCGATGGGGAAATCCTTGTGGAAGTTCACGTCCAGAGTGTTCCAGTCCGGCATATTTCCCGAGGCGTCCACGCGGCCGGCCCTCAGGTTCCACCGGGCGCCCAGGGTCCAGCCCCGGTAGGCCAGGCTTCCCTGCAGGAAGGCGGTGTGGCGGGCCACGTAGGGAATCTGCTGGTCAAAAGTATAGCTGTCCGGGGTCTTGTCAATGGCCTTCTGCCAGCCGTATCGGCCCGTGATAGAAGCCATCCAGTTGCCTTTGGCAAAGTCGAAGCCGGCCATCACGTCGGCGCCAAAAGCCTGCACCTTGCCCACGTTGAAGGGCAGCCAGACATTGGGATCTCCCACCGAAGGGGCCGATATAATCTTGTTGGTGAGGAAGTTGTAATAGCCGTCGGCCCGGGCTTTCAGCGTCCAGGCACCCAGCTTGCGGCAGAAGTCCAGGCCGGCATCGGCCAGCCAGGCATCCTCCGGCTTCAAGGCCGGATTGCCGTAACCGGGATAGTAGAGCTCGTTGAAGGTGGGGGTGCGGTAGGCGCGGCGGCCAAAGACCACCACGTCCAAGCCTTCCACCAGTTTCAGACGCAGGTCCAGCGAAGGCGAGAGGCTGCCCCAATAGGCGCCGTGGACATCCTTGACGGCGGCATATTCCAAGGCGGCATCGGCCTGGAAACGGGCAAAACGGAAAGCCGTGGCCACCGCTCCCAGAGCGCTCACGCGGGCCCCGTTGTACTGCGTGGAAGAGAGGCCGTCCAGCCCGGCATCGGCCGTGAGGGAGACCTCCCACCAGGGCTTGATACGGAACTTGTGCACGGAGTTGATCTGCACTTCCGTCTGTTCATAGAGGTCGTTGCCCCACTCGCTCAGGTACTGCAAACGGTCAAAGGAGGTTTTTCCGCTCAAATGCAGGGTGTAGACATCTCCGAAGGCCTTCCTCAGGAGGAACTGCCCAAAGGCGTTGCGGTCTTTCTGACGGTCCGTGGAGGGCCAGGAAAGGCTGCCCGGGGTGCCCCTGTGGGCTCCGTTGTAATAGGCCTTGGCGTGGAAATCTCCGCCATCCAGTAGGCCGAAGAGGTCCACTCCGGCGCGGAGCTGTTTCATGTCATTGTTGGCCCGCAGGCTGCCGTCTTCCAGGGGAAAATTGCCCTTGGTAACAACCCCGCCGGCGTTGGCGGAGAGGGTCCAGCGCTCTCCCAGCTTGAAACTTAGCCGGCCATAAGGCTGCCAAGTCCCGAAGGAACCGGCTTCCAGACGCACTTCGCCGGCCACCGGACGGCCCCGGAACACCGGGCGCACGGTGAGGAAATGGAGGCTGTTCTGGGCGTAATCGGCCACTACGGAGCCCAGGGACGGGAAGTCCAGCATGCCCAGGTCTGCCTGACCGCTCTGGATGTTCCCCACCCGTACGCCGTCTACATAAATGGCTGTGTGGGCGCTGCCCAGGCCCCTGAGGCTCACGGATTTGAGCCCGGCAAGCGAGCCGTAGTCCCCCACATACAAGCCCGGAAGCTGCAGGAGGGTGGAAGAGACGTCTTGCAAGGGATTCACTTGAACGGTGTCCGTCCGGGACACCACCAGCCCGCGGTCGGCCACTACTTTGGAGGCCTCCAGGCTGTCCGGCACGGCTGCCCCCAGCAGCGATGCCGATAAGATAAAAGAAAGAAGCATTGTTTTCAGTTATAAAGCGCTGCAAAGATACGGAAAAATATGCTTATATTTGTGCTTGTATGAAGATTGCGGTATACAGCGGCTCCTTCAACCCCTTGCACAAGGGGCACCTGGCCATCATGGAATATCTCACCCATCAAGGCGGGTTTGACTGGGTATACCTGATTGTAACCCCGCAGAACCCCTTCAAACAAACCCACACCCTGCCCGCCGGCCAGGAGCGCTTTGACGCCGCCGTGAAGGCCGTAGCCCGCTATCCGCAGCTGAAAGTGAAAGTGCTGGACATCGAGCTCAAAATGACGCCGCCCCAGTACACCATCCGCACCCTGGACGCCCTCCAAAAGATGGAGCCGGAGAACAACTTCACCCTGGTAATAGGGGCCGACAATCTGGCCGGTTTCCAGGGCTGGCTCTTCCACGAGCGCATCCTGAAGGATTACGGGGTGGTGGTTTTCCCCCGCAAAGGCTATCACCGCGGCCACGACCGCGCCCGCCTGCTCAAGGAAGACCCTACCTACAAGATAACCCTCCTGAAAGCCCCCCTGGTGAATATTTCTTCCACGCAGATCCGCCACCACGCGGCGCAGGGGAAAGACATGTCTAATTGGTTAATGTAATATATGCCTGGTAAAGTACTCATCTTCTCCGCCCCTTCGGGCTCCGGAAAAAGCACCATCGTGGGTCACATCCTTGAAACCCGCAAAGACGTTGAATTCTCTGTATCGGCCACTTCCCGCCCGCCCCGCGGAACGGAGCAGGACGGCGTGGAATACCTGTTTTACAACGCGGAGACCTTCCGCGCCCTGGTGGCCGACAACAAGTTCGTGGAGTTTGAAGAGGTGTACCCGGACCGCTTTTACGGCACCCTCAAGAGCGAGGTGAACCGCATCTGGGCCAAGGGCCACGTCATCATCTTTGATGTGGACGTGAAGGGCGGCGTGTCGCTCAAGAAGTACTTTGGAGACGCGGCGCTTTCCGTCTTCATCCAGGCCCCGTCCGTGGAGGAGCTCCGCCGGAGGCTGGTGGCCCGCGGCACGGACAGCCCGGAGGTCATAGACGTGCGGGTGAACAAGGCCGCCGAGGAAATGACCTACGCCCCCCAGTTCGACCGCATCCTGGTGAACGACAACCTCCAGACGGCTTTTGAGGAGGCCGATAAAATGGTAGCATCTTTCTTACTGGGACTTACGGAAACCTGGTAATTTTTGTATCTTTGCGCTCCAATTTGAACTGAAACATTATGGGAAGAATCATACTTACGGGAGACCGCCCTACCGGCAAACTTCATCTGGGACATTATGTGGGTTCCCTGCGCAACCGCGTGCTGCTGCAGAACGAAGGCAATTTTGACCGCATGTTCGTGTTCATCGCAGACGTGCAGGCCCTCACAGACAACGCCGACAACCCGGAAAAGGTGCGCCAGAACATCATCGAAGTGGCCCTGGACTACCTGTCCTGCGGCCTGGACCCGTCCAAGGTCACCATCTTCATCCAGAGCCAGATTCCCGAACTGCACGAGATGACGCAGTTCTTCTCCAACCTGGTTACGGTGCAGCGCCTGCAGCGCAACCCCACCGTGAAGACGGAGATGGCCATGCGCGGCTTCGAGGGCGGCGCCACGGACGACAACAAGCGCGGCCTTCCCGTAGGCTTCTTCACCTATCCCATTTCCCAGGCGGCCGATATCTGCGCCTTCAAGTCCACCACCGTTCCGGTGGGCGAAGACCAGGAGCCCATGATTGAGCAGTGCCGGGAAATCGTGAGAAGTTTCAACGGAACCTACAACTGCAATGTGCTGGTGGAACCGGAAATCCTCCTGCCCTCCAACTTGGTGTGCCGCCGCCTCCCCGGCACGGACGGAAAGGCCAAGATGAGTAAGTCCCTCGGAAACTGCATCTACCTCTCCGACAGCGCCAAGGACATGGAGCAGAAGGTGAAGGGCATGTTCACGGACCCGGGCCACCTGAGGGTGGAAGACCCCGGCAAGGTGGAAGGCAACACCGTCTTCACCTACCTGGACGCCTTCATAGAGGCCGATGACTTTGCCAAGTTCTGGCCGGAATATGCCAATCTGGACGAGCTCAAGGACCACTACCGCCGCGGCGGCCTGGGAGACATGAAGTGCAAGAAGTTCCTCATCAACGTCCTCAACGACCGCCTGGAGCCCATCCGCGCCCGCCGCCACGCCTACGAGCAGGACATCCCCGAGGTGTACAACATCCTCCGGAAAGGCTCCGAGGCCGCCCGCGAAGTGGCCGCCCGCACCCTCCACGAGATGAAGGACGCCATGCAGATCAACTACTTTGACGACGCGTCCCTCATCGCCCAGCAGGCCGCCAAGTACAAGGCCGAGTAAAACTTGTCGTCATCGTATGGAACAATTTGACTATGTTCTCTTGACGATGACCGTGCTGGGGGCCGTGGTGTTCGCGGCCCTCTACTTCATCGATGCGGGATATGGAAAGATGATATCGGCCAAATGGGGGCCCACCCTTCCGGGCCGATGGGGCTGGATGCTCATGGAAATGCCCGTCCTGCTGGTGGTGACGTACTTCTGGGCCGGCTGCGCTCAGCGCCTGTCCCTCCCCTACCTGCTGTTCTACCTGCTCTTCGCCCTGCACTACGTGCACCGGACCTTTGTGTTTCCCCTCCGCATGACAGGCAACTCCAGGATGCCCGTGAGCATTGTCCTCATGAGCGTGACGTTCAACCTGATCAACGGTTACATCCAGGGATACTGGCTCTTCCGCCTGGCTCCGCAGAAGGCATACTATGACCCTTCCTGGATAACAAGCCCGGCCTTCATAGCCGGAACGGTGGTCTTCCTGGCGGGAATGTACATCAACCGCTCCTCCGACGAGATTGTCCGGAACCTGCGTGAGCCCGGCGACACCCGCCACTACCTTCCCCAGGGAGGCTTGTACGACTACGTCACCTCCGCCAACTATTTTGGCGAAATAGTGGAATGGCTGGGCTGGGCCATCCTCACCTGGAGCGGCGCCGGCCTGGTGTTCTTCTGGTTCACCTGCGCCAACCTGGTTCCCCGTTCCAATTCCATCTACCACAAATACCAGGAAGAATTTCCGGACCAGTTTGACAAAACCCGCCTGAAAAGGATTTTTCCGCATATCTACTGATTTATGTCTGAGCTGTTTACGCCATTTGAGCTGGGTCCTGTGGAGCTTCGCAACCGTACCATCCGGAGCGCCGCGTTCGAGAACATGTGTCCCGGAAACAAGCCCGGCGCCATGCTTAAAGACTACCATGTGAGCGTGGCCAAAGGAGGGATAGGCATGACCACCGTGGCCTACTGCGCCGTGGACCAAAGCGGCGTCTCTTTTGACGGGCAGCTCTACATAAGGGAGGAAATCAAACCCGCCCTGAAGGACCTCACGGACGCCATTCATGCCCAGGGCGCCAAGGCCTCCATCCAGCTGGGCCACTGCGGCAACATGACCCATTTCTACACCTGCGGCTACCGCATGCCCGTGGGGGCGTCCACAGGCATCAACCTCTACTCCCCCACCATCGCGAGGGGCCTCAGGAAAGACGAAATAAAGCTGATTGTCAAGCATTTCGGAGAGGCCGTGGACTTCTGCCGGGAGTGCGGATTCGACTGCGTGGAAATCCATGCCGGCCACGGTTACCTCATCTCCCAGTTCCTCTCCCCCTACACCAACCACCGCAAGGACGAATACGGCGGCAGTCTGGAAAACCGCATGCGCATGATGAACGAGGTGCTCTCCGAGGTCATGGCCCACGCCGGCAAAGACATGGCCGTGGTGGTGAAAACCAACATGTTCGACGGCTTCAAGGGCGGCCTTCAGGAAGAAGACTGCATTAAGGTGGCCCAGGCCATCGAGCGCCACGGCGTGCACGGCATCGTCCTCAGCGCCGGCTTCGTGAGCAAGGCCCCCATGGTGATCCTGGGCGGCGCCATGCCCCTCAAAACCCTGGCCCATTACATGAATCCCTGGAAATTCTGGTGGCTCAAGGCCGGCCTGGCCGTAGCCGGAAGGGCCCTGATTCCCACCGTCCCGTACCGGGAACTCTACTTCCTGGAAAGCGCCAAACGCTTCCGGAAGGCCCTCTCGCTGCCCCTCATCTATGTGGGCGGCATCCAGAGCCGGGCCAATTGCGAGACCGTCCTCTCCGAAGGCTTCGAGCTCATCCAGATGGCCCATGTGCTGGTGCACGACCCTGCCTTCGTGGCCAAGATGAAGGAAGCGGGGCCGGATTACCGCTCGGCCTGCCGGCGGTCCAATTACTGCGTAGGAAGGATGTACACCCTGGAAATGAAATGCCACCATTGCGTGGCCGATATGCCCTGCGCCCTGCGGAAGGAAATCGAGGCCGCCGAGGCCGACAATGCCAAAAGGATGGACGTATGACGGCACTGGTGACGGGGGCAAGCAGCGGAATCGGCCTCCAATATGCAACGATTCTGGCGAGGGACTATGCCTGCGACCTCCTGCTGGTTTCCAACCAGCAGCGGGAGCTGGAAGAATCGGCCCAAAAGATAAGCCAATCCTTCGGAGTGAAGACCTACCCCTTCTTCTGCGACCTTGCCCGGCAGGAGGCAGCCCGGGAGGTCTATGATTTTGCGGCCGATCAAGGTCTCACCATAGATATCCTCATCAACAACGCCGGCTTCTTCTTTTTCAATCCCCTCTACGAAACCCCGCCCGAGAAGGTGGAAAGCATGGTGATGCTCCATGTGGTAACCCTCACCAGCCTCTGCCGCCTCTTCGGGGCCGATATGTGCCAAAGGGGGAAAGGCTACATCCTCAACATGTCCTCCCTCTGCAAATGGATGGAATTCCCCGGCATCCAGACCTATATTGCCACCAAGACCTATATCTACAGCTTCTCCAAGTCCATCTGGTACGAGATGAAGCCCAAGGGCGTGAGCGTGACCGTGGTAACCCCGGGCGCCGTGGACACCGGTCTGTACGGCCTGGCTCCCCATCTCCGCCGACTGGCCGTGCGCCTTGGGGTGAGCCTGCCGCCCGAAAAACTGGCCGCCAAGGCCCTGAGGCGCATGTTCAAGCACAAAAAGACCTGCATGCCGGGCCTTATTAACCACCTCTCCATCCCCCTTTTCCGCCATTTCCCCGACTGGCTGGTCTTCCGGGTGATGAAGCGCCTATCCTCTTTTGAAAAGGCATAAAACACTATTTTCCTTTTTTTAGAAAAAATGATTACCTTTGTGAATCGAAAAACAATTGATCAATTTAGATAAAACTATGGTTTCTTACAAAGAATTGGGTCTTGTGAACACCCGTGAGATGTTCAAGAAGGCCGTTGCCGGCGGTTACGCCATCCCCGCTTTCAATTTCAACAACATGGAGCAGCTCCAGGCCATCATCCAGGCTGCCGCCGAGACCAAGAGCCCGGTGATCCTCCAGGTTTCCAAGGGTGCCCGTAACTATGCCAACCAGACCCTCCTGCGCTACATGGCAGAAGGTGCTGTGGCTTACGCCAAGGAACTGGGCTGGGAGCATCCCCAGATTTGCCTCCACCTGGACCACGGTGACAGCTTCGAGCTGTGCAAGAGCTGCGTGGACATGGGTTTCAGCTCCGTGATGATTGACGCCTCCGCCCTCCCTTACGAGGAAAACATCGCCCTCTCCAAGAAAGTGGCCGATTATGCCCACCAGTACGACGTTACCGTAGAGGCTGAACTGGGCGTCCTGGCCGGTGTGGAAGATGAGGTTTCCGCCGAGGAATCCCACTACACCCGTCCGGAAGAGGTGATTGACTTCGCCAAGCGTACCGGTTGCGACTCCCTCGCCATCTCCGTGGGTACCAGCCATGGTGCTTACAAGTTCAAACCCGAACAGTGCACCCGTGACCCCAAGACCGGCCGTCTGGTTCCTCCGCCGCTGGCCTTCGACGTTCTCCACGAGATTGAGAAGAAGCTCCCCGGCTTCCCCATCGTTCTCCACGGCTCCAGCTCCGTTCCTCAGGAGTATGTAGACATCATCAACGCCAACGGCGGCAAACTGCCCGATGCAGTGGGTATCCCCGAGGAGCAGCTCCGCGAGGCCTCCAAGAGCGCCGTGTGCAAGATCAACATCGACTCCGACAGCCGTCTGGCCATGACCGCCGCCGTCCGCAAGGTCTTCAACGAGAAGCCCGGTGAGTTCGATCCTCGTAAATACCTGGGTCCCGCCCGTGACGAGATGAAGAAGCTCTACATGCACAAGATTGTGAATGTGCTGGGCTCCAACGGCAAGGCCGAGTAGCTCATACAGAATCCCTTAAAAGAAGAGGAGCCCTTGATCCGGGCTCCTCTTCTTTTGTTTCGGATCCGGATTACATGACATGAGGAGCTCTGCCGAAAAAGTTTTGGATTGCACAGAACAATTATTTATATTTGAGCCATGAAATACCCGATTGGCATACAAAGCTTCGAATCCCTCCGGAAGGAGGGGTATGTTTACGTGGATAAAAGCACTTTCGTATATCAGCTTGCGCACACTGGCCGTTATTTTTTCCTAAGCCGTCCGCGCCGCTTCGGGAAGAGCCTGCTGGTCTCTGCCATGGAAGCGTATTTCTGTGGCCGAAAAGACCTTTTCGAAGGCCTGGCCATCTCTGAGCTTGAAAAAGAGTGGGTTCAGTATCCGGTGCTTCGCTTCGACCTCACCGGACAGTCTTACGCTAGCCCGGAAGCGCTTGAGGATGCCCTTGACACGCAACTGCTCCCCATGGAGAAACGGTACGGAGTGACGGAAAAAGCAGGAACGCCAGCCTCCCGGTTCAGGATGGTAATCGATGCCGCATTTGAAAAAACCGGTCTCCCTGTCGTTGTCCTCATCGATGAATACGATAAACCCATCGTGGACAATCTGGACAAGCCGGAACTGGCGGAATTCTTCAAGACGCAACTTCAGGGTTTCTACAGCGTACTGAAGGCCAAGGACGATTTTGTCAAATTCGGTTTTCTGACAGGGGTCAGCAAAGTTGGACAGCTGAGTGTTTTCAGTGGCCTTAACAACCTCAAAGACATATCCATGGACGTCCGCTTCGCCCACATCTGCGGCATTTCCGGGCATGAGTTACGGACCCTGTTCGCAGAAAGTGTCCGGGAACTGGCAAAAAAGAACGGCATGTCTGAGGCCGAATGCTATCGAAAACTGGCCTTGATGTATGACGGTTATCATTTCCATCACACGTCTGAAGGGATTTACAACCCGTTCAGTTTGCTGAATACTTTTGACTGTCAGGAATTCCGCAAATATTGGTATAACACCGGGACTCCCACATTCCTTGTCAAGTATCTTGCAGCAGGCAATTACTGTTTGGAGGAAGTTTCCACCTATTCCGCCTCCGAGCAGGAACTTACGGGTGTCAATGCACTAAAGCCGGACGCCATAACCCTGTTGTACCAAACGGGCTATTTAACCATAAAGGGATACAATCCCACTACCGAGAAATACACGTTGGGGTATCCCAACAAGGAGGTGGAAGACGGATTCCTGGAGGCTCTTTCCAAAATATTCGCCCCCGTAAGCGGCCATAACTCTGATTTGTCTGTGGACAAGTTTGTCTCAGATATCCAAAGCGGAAACGCGGAAATGCTGATGCGCCGTTTCAGCGCCTTTTTTGCCGACATGGACTACCAAATCCAGGGCAAGGCGGAGATGTACTTCCAGAACACGATGTATGTGATGCTCAAGTTGATGGGGCAGCAGGTGGATGTAGAACGCCACACGTCCAACGGCCGAATCGACGTGCTGATTCAGACCCCGGAATTCGTCTACATCATTGAACTAAAAAGAGATCAGGACCCGCAAAACGCGCTGGACCAGATTTCCGACAAAGCCTACGACTGGCCCTTCAGTGCCGGAAAGCGCAAAGTTTACAAGATTGGCGCCTCCTTCTCCACCGCCACCCGGCGCCTGAAGAAGTGGGAAATACGATAGGGGGATGCCGGAGGGAATTGAAAAAAAAGGAGGTCAACTCACCTTGAGTTAACCTCCTCTCTAAACAAATTACCATAAGCTTATTGCTCATCGGGACCCTGGTCCTGAGGACCCTGAGGGCCTTGAGGGCCGCCCTGGAACGGTCCCTGGGGACCTGCCTGAGGGCCTGCCTGGCCTTGCTGGCCGGCCTGGTACATCTTCTCAAAGGCCTTGTTCAGCGCCTCGGTGTAGCGGTCGATATCGGCCAGGTTCTGGGCCTTGACGGCTTCCTTCAGGGCGTTGCAGTTGGTCTCCACCTCGCTCTTGACGTCGGCGGGCACCTTGTCGCCATTCTCCTTCAGGAACTTCTCGGCCTGGAAGGTGAGGGCATCGGCATTGTTGATCTTGTCAATGCGCTCCTTCTCTGCCTGGTCCGCGGCCTCGTTAGCCTTGGCCTCGTCCCGCATGCGCTGGATTTCGGCGTCGGAAAGGCCGCTGGAGGCCTCGATGCGGATGTGCTGCTCCTTGCCGGTAGCCTTGTCCACAGCGCTTACATTGAGGATACCGTTGGCATCGATATCGAAGGTCACTTCAATCTGAGCCACGCCGCGGGGTGCGGTAGCGATGCCGTCCAGGTGGAAGATGCCAATCTGCTTGTTGTCATTGGCGATGGGGCGCTCTCCCTGCTGGACGCGGATCTCTACGCCGGGCTGGTTGTCGGCCGCGGTGGAGAAGATCTGGCTCTTCTTGGCCGGGATGGTGGTGTTGGACTCGATAAGCTTGGTCATGACGCCGCCGAGGGTTTCGATACCTAGGCTCAGCGGAGTGACATCCAGAAGAAGCACGTCCTTCACGTCACCTGCGAGCACACCGCCCTGGATGGAGGCGCCGATGGCAACCACCTCGTCGGGGTTCACGCTCTTGTTGGGCTCCTTGCCGAAGAAGTTCTTCACCAGCTCCTGCACGTAAGGGATACGGGTGGAACCGCCTACCAGCAGAACCTCGTCAATGTCGGAGGGGTTCAGATGGGCATCGGCCAGGGCCTGGCGGCAAGGGGCGATGCTGCGCTGGAAGAGGGCGTCGGAGAGCTGCTCGAACTTGGAACGGCTCAGGGTCTTCGCGAGGTGCTTGGGCACACCGTCCACCGGCATGATGTACGGCAGGTTGATCTCCGTGGAAGTCTGGCTGGAGAGCTCGATCTTGGCCTTCTCGGCAGCCTCTTTCAGACGCTGCAGGGCCATCGGGTCCTTCTTCAGGTCTATTCCGCCGTTCTCTGCGGCAAACTCGGAGGCCAGCCAGTCGATGATCACCTGGTCGAAGTCGTCACCGCCCAGGTGGGTGTCACCGTTGGTGGAAAGCACCTCGAACACGCCGTCGCCCAGCTGGAGGATGGAGATATCGAAGGTACCGCCGCCCAGGTCATACACGGCCACCTTCATGTCCTTGTCTTTCTTGTCAAGGCCGTATGCCAAAGCGGCAGCGGTGGGCTCGTTGATGATACGCTTCACGTACAGACCCGCGATGCGGCCGGCCTCCTTGGTGGCCTGACGCTGGGAGTCGGAGAAGTAGGCGGGCACCGTGATAACGGCTTCCGTCACTTCCTGGCGGAGGTATTCCTCGGCCGTCTTCTTCATCTTCTGAAGGATCATGGCCGATATCTCCTGAGGAGTATAGAGTTTTCCGTTGATATCCACACGGGGGGTGTTGTTTTCTCCGCGGACCACTTTGTAGGGGACGCGGCCCACCTCGGTGTTCACCTGGTCATAGGTTTCACCCATGAAACGCTTGATGGAGAACACGGTGTTGTTGGGGTTGGTGATAGCCTGACGCTTGGCCGGCGAGCCGATCTTGCGCTCTCCGCCGTCGGTGAAGGCCACCACGGAAGGGGTAGTACGCTGCCCCTCGTTGTTGATGATGACGGTAGGCTGATTGCCTTCCATCACTGCGACGCAGGAATTGGTGGTTCCCAGGTCAATACCGATAATCTTTCCCATAATATTATTCTTTAAATTTGTTCAACAATAAAGCGCCGCCCGTAATGGACGACGCCTTGGAATTTATCGAACTTCGTGCCAGCCTGCGTTTGCTGACAAAATGGCAGGAAATAAAGCTTAGAACCGCCAACCCAGGGTTACCAGGGCATCCAGCAGCGTGGTCTTGATAAGGACCTCGGGCGTGAGCACATTGGTGTCCACCTGCTTGTTGTAGAAGGCGGAGCCGGCCGGAGTGGTATAGTAATTATAAGGAATCACATACTCATTGGGCACGAAGCGGGCCCGCACGGCGGCATCAATGTAAAGATGGCCGAAGGAATAGCCCACACCTGCGGAGGCGCTGTGCCTGAGCTGGTTCAGACGGTCCTGCGTGCTAAGGGCAATGGGATTGAAGTTGTTGTCCAGGTTGTTGCGCTGGGCACCGGTAATGAGGTTGTAGCCGGCCCGCAGGGACAGTTCCGGCGTCACCTTAACCTCTGCACCCACGCGAAGCTGGTGGCTTACGCCCAGGATGTCGCGGATATCCAGGTTCACATCTCCGAAGGAGCCTTCTGCATAACCGCCGTTGCCACGGCTGCGGAAACGGGAGCTACCCATGTTGCTCAGTTCATAGTCCACACTCACGAGGCCCACGTTGCCAACGGTGTAAGCGGCGCCCAAGTTGAAAATCCAGGGAGTCCGGAGGGCATAAATCCACTCGTCCTCCGCGCTGGAAGCGCGTCCGGAATATCGGCCGTCCATCTTCACCTCTGCGCTGTAGCCATACCGCTCGGTCATATTGAGCATGGTGGGCGTCTGGACGGCGGCCGCCAGGCGAAGGCCGGCAACAGGGCGCCACAGGGCACCCAGCTTGAAGTACACGCCGCTTCCGCTCAGGCGGTAGGCCCGGTTCATCCGAAGGGACTCGAAACGGGACGAGGTGCCGTCGGAATACTGGATGGCGGGGAAATCCTCCGCGTTCTCGGGGGCTTCCGACCAGTACTCGGAAAGAGCGTAGCTCAGCGTGGTGATGCCCAGGTTAGCTCCGATATAGAACTTGTCGTTGAAGTTGAAAGCATAGTTGATGACGGCGTCATGCTTGCCGCCATAGGACTGCTGGCCGTATCGCTGGTATACGGGGGCGGCCAACTGGAAGTTGCCGGCGCCATCCATGATTTCCGTCACGGCCACATAGGCGCCGTCACGGCCGTCCACGGAGTTGAACAGGCCCGCGCGGTAGCCCGTCATGTCCACCCAGGCGGGCATCCGGGTAGGGTCTCCGCTGTAGAACCAGTCTTCCGTTCCCAGCACCTGGGAGGAGAATCCATCGGCCGATGAGGCCAGGGAAGCCGCGTAGGAATTGTCATCGTTTACACCGGCGGAATTGAAGCGACCCGTATAGTTGTTGGTGGAATGGAACACCACCCCGAAGGAATGCCGCTTGAGCCCGCTGCGCTGGCCCGTGTCAAAATTGAGGATGAAACCCACGTTGGGCAGCTTGAAGCGTGCGTAGGTGGAGTTCACGCGGTCTCCCATGAGCGGAGAATCCATGGTGGGAGAAGCCTGGGAACCGGCGAACGAGAAGGTGACACCGGGGGTGATGACAAACTGGGAGTAACCGGACACGGCCGATCCCGCCGGATTGAACACCAGGGAGCCCGGGTCTCCGCCGATGGCGGTAAGGGCATTGCCCATTCCCACGCTACGGGCCGTGCCCATGTAGTTGTTCTCAGAGAAGAGCAGGGCGTCCTGCCAGGTTTGGGCCGATGCGCCCAGCGCTACCGTCAGGCCCAAAGCAAAGGATATGATCTTTTTCATCTTGTTCAGCGTTTAAAACTTATCGGCGTCCGCCGCCGGAAGAACGGGAAGAGCCGCCACCGCCACCGGAATAACCGCCACCGGAATAGCCGCCCGAGGAACGGGTGGAGCCACCGCCGGAATAACTGCCGGAAGAACGGGTGGAACTGCTGCCGGAGGAACGGTAACCGGAAGCGCCCGAAGAGGAACGCACATTGGCACCGGAAGAGCGGACGGAGCTACTGCCGGAGGAACGGTAGGAACCGCCGGAAGAACGGACGGAGCCGCTGCCGGAAGAGCGGTACGTACCGCTGGAAGAACGGGTGGAGCTGCTGCCGGAAGAGCGGTAGGTGCCGCTGGCAGAACGGGTGGAGCTTCCGGAAGCGGAGCGCACGGCGCCGGAACTTCTGGTGGAAGAAGCACGCGATACCGAAGAGCTGCGGGTGGTACCGGCCGCACGGGTTACGGAGCCGCTGCGGGAGCCGGACGTGACGGCACGGGAAGACGTGGCGCGGGAAGCGCTGCCTCCGCGGGTGCGGGACAGGGTGCTGCGGGATGCGGCACCGCGGGCGCTGAAGTTACCCTCCCGATGGCCCAGGCGGGCGGCCTGGCTGCGATGCACGGTGGGACCGCCTCCCCAATATACATAGTATCCGGGATGGAAGTGACGGTTCCAGTACCAAGCGTCATAGTAACGATAACGGTACCAGGGGCCATAGTAGCCATAATAGCTATAGTTGAACGGGCTCCAGAACCAAGGGTCGTAATGCCAGGGGCCGTAAGACCAAGACCGGTAATACCAACTGTCATAATACCAGGGCTCAAAGAAAGGATCCCATGCATAATAGTTCCAGGCATAGTAATCCCTCAGATACCAAGGCCTGTATGCCCAGGAGTAATCCCAGGCCCAGGAAGGAGTATCCCAGACGGTAATGATGGTATCTGAGTTGGAAAACTTAAGCTTTTTTCCGCTGGGGACCACCAGGGTATCTCCGGCGCTGAGGATATAGGCCCCGGATGACTTGCTGTCTGCAAGCAGGTTGTCCAGTTCTTCACTGGTGGGAGCAGGAGCCTGGGCCACCTTCACGGCCGGATTCGTGTAGATTCCGTCGTCGAAGGCTTGTGTTTGAAGCCGGCTCGTGGTAGAGCATGAAAGGGTGGCAAGCAGCACAGCGGCGTATGCCAAGAATGTCTTTTTCATAGTCTTTACCTCCTTTATCCAATAAAAATAAGTATCTTTGTGCCGGAAAATGCCGGCTTATCCGAAGGATATTGCAATTTCTGTACCTGCAATTCCTTTTTGCGGCAGCAATATTAAGCACAAAAACAAAAAAAAGCAAATAAAAGATTATGGCAAAAGAGGTAACCAAGCGGGAAGAAAACTACTCCCAGTGGTATAACGACCTGGTGGTCAAGGCCGATTTGGCAGAACAGAGCGCCGTTCGCGGCTGTATGGTCATCAAACCCTATGGCTATGCCATCTGGGAAAAAATGCAGGGCATCCTGGACGGGATGTTCAAGGAAACCGGCGTAAAGAACGCCTATTTCCCCCTGTTCATCCCCAAGTCTTTCTTCAGCCGTGAGGCCGAGCATGTGGCCGGCTTTGCCAAGGAGTGCGCCGTGGTCACCCATCACCGCCTGATGAACGCCCCCGACGGCAATGGAATAGTGGTGGACCCGGAGGCCAAACTGGAAGAGGAGCTCATCGTCCGCCCCACATCCGAAACCATTATCTGGAACACCTACAAGAACTGGGTCCACTCCTGGAGAGACCTCCCCATCCTGTGCAACCAGTGGTGCAACGTGGTCCGCTGGGAGATGAGAACCCGCCTGTTCCTCAGAACGGCGGAATTCCTGTGGCAGGAGGGCCATACCGCCCATGCCACCGCCCAGGAGGCCGAAGCCCGCAAGGAGCAAATGGTGAACGTGTATGCCCGCTTCGCCCGTGAGGTGATGGCCCTGCCCGTAGTGGTGGGCCACAAGAGCCCCGGAGAGCGTTTCGCCGGCGCCCTGGACACCATGACCATCGAGGCCCTGATGCAGGACGGAAAGGCCCTGCAGGCCGGCACTTCCCACTTCCTGGGCCAGAACTTCGCCAAGAGCTTCGATGTCCAGTTCACCAACAACGAAGGCAAGCAGGACTATGTCTGGGCCACTTCCTGGGGCGTGAGCACCCGTCTGATGGGCGCCCTCATCATGGCCCACGGAGACGACAACGGCTTGGTGCTTCCTCCAGCCCTGGCCCCCATCCAAGTGGTGATGGTCCCCATTTACAAGAGCGAGGAAGAGCACAACGCCGTGCTGGACAAGATGCATGAGGTAAAGAAAGCGCTGGAAGCCAAGGGCCACAGCGTTGAAATTGACGACCGCGACACCCTGCGCCCCGGCTTCAAGTTTGCCGAGTGGGAGCTCAAGGGCGTTCCCGTGCGCCTGGCCATGGGTCCCCGGGACCTGCAGAACGGCACCGTGGAGGTGGCCCGCCGGGATACCCTGGAAAAGATTTCCGAACCCATCGAGGGCCTGGAAGACAGGATTATCGGCCTGCTGGACGATATCCAGAAGAGCATTTACAACAAGGCCCTCGCGTTCCGCGACGCTTCCATCCGCAAGGTGGACACCTGGGAGGAATTCAAGGAAGAAATCGAGAAGGGAGGCTTCCTCCTCTGCCACTGGGACGGCACCGCCGAGACGGAGGCCAAGATTCAGGAAGAGACCAAGGCCACTATCCGCTGCATCCCCGTGGACAGCGCCGTCTGCATGGAAGAGGGCAAGTGCATCTATACCGGCAAACCCTCCCACCAGAGAGTCCTCTTCGCCCGTTCCTATTAACTGTCATGCCCGGCCCTGACCGGGCATCTAAACTACCCTAAAGAAGATGAAGAAATTATTTGTATCCACTGCGCTGCTGGCTGCCACCGTACTGTCGGCCCTGGCCCAGAACACCCAGACGGCAGCACAGGAGGCCGCCGCCGCCCTGGCCGCCGCCGAAGATACGCCCGAGAAGGTGGAGAAACCCACCTACTGGACCCATACCGCCATCGTGAACCTGAACTTCGGCCAGACTTATCTGAGCCAGTGGGTGGCCGGCGGTTACAACAACGTATCCCTGGCCGGAAACGTGGACGTTACGGCCTCATACGCCAAAGAAAAAATCAAGGGAACCAACCGTGCCCAGCTGGACTACGGTTTCCTGTACAGCGCCGACAAGCCCATCCTCCAGAAAAACAAGGACCGCATCTATCTGGAGTCCACCTGGAGCTATGATTCCTTCATCAAGAACCTGGCCTACTCCGCCAGCTTCGACTTCAAGACTCAGTTCCATAACAACTACGCCTACGGAACCCCCGCCACCCAGACGGATGCGGACGGAAACGTGATCGAGCCTTCCGTGAAAGACTGGCTGGAGGCCCGTACGCTCAAGTCCGGTTTCTTCGCCCCGGCCTACCTGAATATCGGTATCGGTGCCAAGTGGACGCCCGCCCCGTGGTTCAAGCTCGACGTGGCGCCTATCTCCGGTGGTGGTGTGTTTGTCACCATTCCGGAACTGCGCAAGACCTATGGTATGGACCTCAAGGACGGCAGCACCACGGACTACAGGAGTTTCCGCACGGAATTCGGCGCCAAGATAAAACTGGACATGGGCTGGGTCATCAACGACGTCTTCTCCTACGACACGCAGGTGACCATGTTCTACAACTATCTTACGCCCAAGGTTGAGCCCCGTTTCACCTGGGACAACAAGATTGTCTGGAAGATTGCCAAATACTTCGCCCTCAACCTCACCACCAACCTCATCTATGATCCGCGCGTGATGGTGCGGGACAAGGACAAGGACGGCACGGTGGACTCCAAGGGCGTCCAGTTCCGGGAATACCTGGAATTCGGCTTCACTTACACCATCATCCGCAAGCACTGAGATGTTGCTGGTGGCTGTCAGCGGAGGCATCGACTCCATGTGCCTGGCTCAAAAGGTCCGCTTGGATGGCGGGCCTTTTGCCATTGCCCACTGCAATTTCGGGCTCCGGGGTGCGGAGAGCGACGCTGACGAAGCTTTTGTGACGGACTGGGCCCGGAAGTACGGGATTCCCATCCATTTCAAACGCTTTGATACGCAAGCGTTTGCGTCGGCCAATGGAATCAGCGTGGAGATGGCGGCCCGCCGGCTGCGCTACCATTGGTTCGGGCAGCTTTGCCGGGAAAACGGCTATGAAGGCGTGGCGGTGGCGCACAATGCCAACGACAACGCGGAAACGCTGCTGCTGAACCTCCTCCGCGGAACCGGCCTGAGGGGCCTCACCGGCATGAAGGCCTATGGCTTTATCCCCGACCCGGAGTATGCCGACGTTCCCCTGCATCGGCCCTTGCTGGGCATGACGCGGGAGGAGATCGAGGCTTTTGCCCGGGAGCAGGGGCTCTCCTGGAGGGAAGACCGCACCAATGCGGAGAATGACTTCAAGCGGAACAAGCTCCGCAACCTGGTTTTTCCCGTGTTCCGGGAAATCAACCCCCGTTTCGTGCAAACCCTGAACCGGGACATGGAACGCTTTGCCGAAGAGCTTGCCGGGGGCGAAAACAGGGCAATTTGCCCCCCAAATGACAAAAAGAAACATAACGGGAGCGAAAAGGGGTATTTTTGCCCCCGGACAGTCGCCATCCTCTCCGAAGAACCATGGGACGGGACACAGGCGGTGAAGCAGCCGCAGGGGATGCTCATCCTGGATGCGGACAAGGCGGGAGAATTGGTGGAAGGAAAATGGGAGAGCGGAGACTGGATCAAGCCGCTGGGCGCGCCCGGACGGAAGAAGATGCAGGACTGGTTCACAGACCACCACATACCGGCTGGCGAAAAGGGGGGCATTCCCCTCTTTAAAGCGGCCTCTGACCCCCATCATGTACTGGCCGTTGCCGGGTACTGCATTGACGAGAGCGTAAAAGTGACGGCAAGCACTCGACGGATTTTTCGGATTTCGAGTAAAATTGCTTAACTTTGCAAACTTTTATAGATAATAAAACAGAAAAATATACATGAATCGCAAAGTTTTACTTATGATCCTGGACGGTTGGGGCGAAGGCAATCACGACTACTCCAACGTCATCTGGACCCAGGGAACCCCCCATATCGACGCCCTCCGCGCCAAATATCCTTTCGGACACCTGCAGGCCTGCGGGGAATATGTAGGCCTTCCGGACGGCCAGATGGGCAATTCCGAGGTGGGACACATGAACCTGGGTGCCGGCCGTGTGGTTTACCAGGATCTGGTAAAGATCAATATGGCCTGCCGGGACCACAAGCTCCTGGAAAATGCAGAAATCAAGGCCGCCTACGACTATGTGAAGAAATCCGGGAAGAAACTACACCTGATGGGTCTTACCTCCCACGGCGGCGTGCACAGCTCTCTGGACCATGTGTATGAATTCCTGCGCGTAGCCAAGGAGGAAGGACTGGACAAAGTGTATGTCCACGCCTTCATGGACGGCCGCGATACGGACCCTCGCAGCGGACTGGGCTTCGTGAAGGAACTGGAAGAGAAGATGGCCCAGACCACCGGTAAGGTGGCCTCTGTCTGCGGCCGCTTTTATGCCATGGACCGTGACAAGCGCTGGGGCCGCGTGAAAGAGGCCTACGACCTGTTGGTTGAAGGTAAAGGTGCCGCATTTGAAAGCGCCCAGGAAGGCATCCAGGCCAGCTATGACGCCGATGTCACCGACGAATTCATCAAACCCATCGTGATTACGGAGAACGGAAAGCCCGTGGCCACCATCGAGGAAGGGGATGCCATCATCTTCTACAACTTCCGCAACGACCGCGCCCGCGAACTCACTTCCGTCCTCACCCAGCAGGACATGCCCGAGGAAGGCATGCACACCCTTCCCCTGTACTACTGCTGCCTCACTCCTTACGACGCCTCCTTCAAGGGCGTGCACATCCTCTTTGACAAGGAGCTGGTGCAGGACACCCTGGGAGAAACCGTTTCCAAGGCCGGCAAACACCAGCTGCGCATTGCGGAAACAGAGAAATACGCCCACGTCACCTTCTTCTTCAACGGTGGCCGTGAGACGGTCTTCGAGAACGAGGACCGCATCCTGGTGAACTCCCCCAAGGTTCCCACCTACGACCTCCTGCCCCAGATGAGCGCCCCCGAAGTGGCCGAAAAGCTCATCGCTCAAATCCGCGGCGGCAAGCAGGACATGATCATCCTCAACTTCGCCAACGGAGACATGGTGGGCCATACCGGCGTGTACACCTCCATCACCCAGGCCGTCACCTGCATAGACCGTCTGGTGGGCAAGGTGGTGGAAGAAGCCATCGCCCAGGACTATGTAATCCTTCTGACGGCAGACCACGGCAACGCAGACTTCGCCGTAAATGCCGACGGAACGCCCAATACCGCCCATTCCCTGAACACGGTCCAGTTCGTGGTCATCAATGCCGGGGATGAGGTGAAGACCGTAAAAGACGGAGCCCTCTGCAATGTGGCTCCCACCATCCTCAAACTGATGGGAATCCCGCAACCCGCCGCCATGACGGCAGAGCCGCTTATCTAAATGGAGTTTACCGCCAAGTTTCTTGCCCAGCTGCTGAAGGGCACCGTAGAGGGTGACCAGAATGCACGCGCCACCAAGTTTGCCAAGATTGAACATGGCAAACCGGGAACGCTCAGCTTCTATGCCAACCCCAAATATGAGCCCTACGTGTATACCAGTGAGGCTTCCATCCTTATCGTGAACAAGGATTTCGAGCCCAAACAGCCCGTCAAACCCACCTTGGTGCGGGTAGAGAATTCCTACACCGCCGTGGCGGAGCTCCTCAAATATGCATCGGCCCAGAAGAAAAAGACAGGATGGCATCGGAGCCTGAGGGCCCGCTGGTTCCCCTTCTCCACCCATTTTGGCAAGAATGTCTATCTGGGAGCCTTCTCCTATGTGGGCCGGAAGGTCCGGATCGGAGACAATACCGTCATCCATGAGAACGTGACCATCGGAGACGGCACCGTGATTGGCAAGAATTGCATCCTGTATCCCGGGGTCCGCATTTTCCCGGGCATGATTATTGGAGATAACGTAATCCTCCACTCCGGTTGCATTATCGGAGACGACGGTTTTGGCAATGCCCCCCGGGAGGACGGAAGCTGGGAGAAGATAGAGCACCTGGGGAACGTAATAATCGGCAACGACGTGGAAATAGGCTCCAATACCACCATAGACCGCGCCCAGATGGAATCCACCATCATCGGGAACGGAGTCCGGATAGACAATCTCTGCATGATTGCCCACAACGTGGTCATTGGAGACCACACCGTGATGGCGGCCCAGACGGGCATCGCCGGTTCCACGGAGGTGGGCAAATACTGCATCCTGGCAGGGCAGGTGGGCATCGCCGGCCATCTCAAGATTGCGGACCATACCACCATCCTGGCCCAAAGCGGAATCAGCGGAAATGTCCGCAAGGAAGGACAAGTAATCATGGGTTATCCTGCTTTCGACGCCAAACAGTACCTGAAAGCCTACGCCCTGTTTAAACGCGCAGCCCAAGAATGACAAAAAATCAGCATACCCTCAAAAAGGCCTGCTATTTCCAAGGAAAAGGCCTCCACACCGGCACCTATTCGCACATGAAGGTAATGCCGGCCCCGGCCGATACGGGCATCGTATTCCGCCGCACAGACCTCCGTTCCAAGCCTGTCATCGCAGCCATCGCGGAGAATGTCTCCAACACGGCCCGCAGCACCACCATCTCCCACAATGAGGCCGTGGTGGTCACCATCGAGCACCTGATGAGCGCCTTCACGGGCCTGGGGATTGACAATGCCATCGTTGAATTGGACAATATAGAAGTGCCCATCCTGGACGGAAGCGCCCGCTTCTACATTGAAGCCATCAAGAAAGACGGCATCCAGGACCAGGGCGTTCCCAGAAAATACATCGACATCCCCGAATCCCTGGAAATCCGGGACGACAAAACGGGTTCCTGGGTCCGGATAGAACCGGCAGCCGCCCCATCGGCCGATATCACCGTGGATTTCAATTCCAAGATCCTGGGCATCCAGAGCGCCCATTGGGACCAGAACGTAGATTACGCCAGCGAGATTGGTATCTGCCGCACCTTCGTGTTCTTCCATGAAATCGAGTACCTGTTCCGCAACAACCTCATCAAGGGAGGAGACGTGGACAACGCCATCGTGATTGTGGAACACCCCGTAACGGAAGAGCAGCTGAGTTCCATCACCTACCTGTTCAACCTGCCGGACCTGCGCATCACGGACGAAGGCTACCTGAACAACCTGCAACTTCACTTCCCCGACGAGTGCGGCCGACACAAACTGCTGGACCTGCTGGGAGACCTCCGGTTGGCCGGCGGATACCTCAATGCCCGCATCACAGCCTACAAGCCGGGGCACTCCATCAATACAAAAGCCGCAAAGGCCCTCAGAGCCCTGCTAAAATAACCTGCTAAACTATGAATCAGATTCATCCCCTTGCCTGCGTAAATCCCGGAGCCAAACTGGGAGACAACGTTGTCGTGGGCCCCTTCGCCTACATTGATGAGAATGTGGAGATTGGAGACGGTTGCCACATCATGAACGGAGCCACCGTCCTGAACCACGTAAAAATGGGAAAGAACTGCACCGTTTTTCCGGGCGCCGTGGTGGGTGCCATCCCGCAGGACCTCAAATTCGAGGGAGAAGAGAGCTGGGTGGAGATTGGAGACCGGGTGAACATCCGCGAGTGCGCCACCATCAACCGGGGTACGCAAGCCAGCGGAAAGGGCGTAACCCGCGTGGGAAGCGATACGCTCATCATGTCCTACGCCCACATTGCCCACGACTGCCAGATTGGCAATCACTGCATTATCGTAAGCTATACCGGACTGGCCGGAGAGACGGACATCCATGACTGGGGTGTCATGGGTGGAAAGTCCGGCTCCCACCAGTTCACCAAAGTGGGAACACACGCCTTCGTGGCCGCCTGCTCCCGCCTCACCAAAGACGTGCCGCCGTATGTGCTGGCCGGCCGCGAGCCTCTTGTGTTCGAAGGAGTGAACCGCGTGGGCCTGCTGCGCCGCGGCTTCAGTGAAGAACAGGTGAACCGCATCAAGGACATTTACGAGGCCCTCTATTTCCAGGGAATGAACGTGAGCCAGGCCGTAGAGTATATCGAGGCCAACTTCCCGGCCACCGAAGAGCGGGACACCATCCTGAATTTCATCCGGGAGTCCCAGCGGGGCATCATTCCCAAGCCGCGTCCCAACCGTTAGTGCTGCTCTCCACCGCATACTTTCCGCCGGTGAGCTATCTGTCGCTCCTGGCCAGAGATATGACCCTGTCCCCGGACAGGGTTTTGCCGTCCCACGTGTTCCTGGAAGCCTGCGAGAACTACCAGAAGCAGAGTTACCGCAACCGCTGCTACATCCTGGCGGGAGACGGCGTCCAAATGCTCCAGGTGCCGGTAAAACATTCCCTTAAGGGGGAAGTGCCACTTTCTTCCACGTCGCTTCGCGACACACCGGGGTCCCCGGAAATTTCTAATTTTCGGGGTGGCTCTGTACGGGCAAATGTTCCAGAAAGTGGCACTTCCCCCTTGAATATATGTTCCATCCTGGTGGACTATTCCACCCCGTGGGTGGTGCGGACGCGGCGGGCGCTGGACACGGCCTATGAGACATCGGCCTATTATGAGTACTACCGGGACGAGGTTTTTGCCCTGCTGGATGCGCGGCCCCGGACGCTTTGGGAGCTGAATCTTTCCACCATCCTTTTCCTCCTGGAGAAGACCGGCATCGCCTGCGAGCTCTCCCCTACCACCGAATTCGCGGCTCCGGGCGAGGGCCCGGCCGATGACTTCCGCTACACCCTCCATCCCAAGAAGGCCGACAGCATCCTCCCGGACATGGGCCTGGACAAGCCCTATTACCAGGTTTTCCGGGACCGGATGGGCGGCTTCACCCCTAAAATGAGCTGTCTGGACCTCCTTTTCAATGAAGGCCCAGACAGCATCCTATGGCTTAAAGCTTTATAAGCTCCGTTTGATTTCCACAATCTGGAAGGCTTCGATGATGTCTCCGGGGTGGATGTCGTTGTAACGCTCCAGTCCGCAGCCGCATTCCATGCCGGCAGGCACTTCCTTGGCCTGGTCCTTGCCCCTCTGGAGGGAAGACAGGGAACCGGTGTACACCACGATGCCGTCCCGGATGAGGCGGACATCGGCCTTGGCGGTGAGTTTTCCTTCCTTCACCAGGCAGCCCGCGATGGTGCCCACCTTGGAAATCTTGAAGGTCTGCTTCACCTCGGCCGTGGCGGTCACTTCTTCCTTCTTCTCCGGCTCCAGCATGCCCTCGATACCTTCCTTCACCTCGTTGATACAGTCGTAAATCACGGAGTAGAGGCGGATTTCGATGCCCTCCTTCTCGGCGGCGCGGCGGGCTTCGGCGCTGGGACGCACCTGGAAGCCGATGATCACGGCGTCGGAGGCTTCGGCCAGCAGCACGTCAGACTCGCTGATGGCACCCACGGCCTTGTGAATCACATTCACGCGCACCTCTTCGGTGGAGAGCTTTATAAGGGAGTCGGACAGGGCTTCCACAGAGCCGTCCACGTCGCCCTTCACAATCACGTTGAGCTCCTTGAAGTTGCCAATGGCGATACGGCGGCCGATCTCTTCCAGGGTGAGGTGCTTCTGCGTCTTGATGCCCTGGATGCGGATGAGCTGCTCACGGCGCTGGGCAATGCTCTTGGCCTCTTTTTCATCGGCCATGATGTTGAACTTCTCACCGGCGGCGGGGGCTCCGTTCAGGCCCAGCAGGGACACCGGCGTGGAAGGTCCGGCGCTTTCCACCTTCTGGCCACGCTCGTTGTACATGGCTTTCACTCGGCCGTAGTAGCTTCCGGAGATGATTACGTCGCCCACATTCACCGTGCCGTCCTGCACCAGCACCGTGGCCAGATAACCGCGGCCCTTGTCCAGGGAGCTTTCAATAACGGCGCCGCTACCCAGCTTGTTGGGATTGGCCTTGAGCTCCAGCAGGTCCGTTTCAAAGAGCACCTTCTCCAGCAGCTTGTCCACATTGATGCCCTTCTTGGCCGATATTTCCTGGCACTGGTATTTGCCGCCCCAGTCTTCCACCAGGATGTTCATCTCGGAGAGCTGACGGCGGATGGTATCGGCATTGGCGCCCGGTTTATCAATCTTGTTGATGGCGAAGACCATGGGAACGCCGGCGGCCTGTGCATGGGCGATGGCTTCCTTGGTCTGGGGCATGACTGCGTCATCAGCCGCCACGATGATGATGGCCAGGTCCGTCATCTGGGCACCGCGGGCACGCATGGCGGTGAATGCCTCGTGACCCGGGGTATCCAGGAAGGTGATGTGTCGGCCGCTGTCCAGCGTGACGCTGTAGGCGCCAATGTGCTGGGTAATGCCGCCGGCCTCACCGGCAATCACGTGGGAATTGCGGATGTTGTCCAGCAGGGAGGTCTTACCATGGTCCACGTGGCCCATCACGGTAATCACCGGAGGACGCTCCACCAGGTCTTCTTCCCGGTCGGGTTCCTGCTGCTGAATCTCTTCCGTGAGTTCGGCGGTCACGAATTCCACCTTGTAACCGAATTCCTCGGCCACCAGCACCAGGGTTTCGGCATCCAGACGCTGATTGATGGACACCATCATACCCAGGGACATGCAGGCGCCGATAACCTTCACCACGGGGGTATTGTTCATCAGGGTGGCCAGGTCGTTTACGGTTACGAATTCCGTTACCTTGAGCACCTTGTTCTCCGCTGCTGCGGCCTCCATCTCCTCCTGGGAGCGGATGGCGGCTATCTCACGCTTCTCCTTGCGGTGCTTGGCGCCGAAGTTGTTCTTGGTGCTCTCGTTCATGCGGGCGTACGTCTCCTTAACCTGCTTCTGGATCTCCTTCTGCATCTCCTCCTGCTCGGCTTCCGTCATGGCAGGCTTGAAGCGGTCACCCTTCTTGCGGCCCTTTCCGGAGGGCTGGGCGGCGTTGTCCTTACGCTTGTTGTCGTTTTTCTTGGGGGCTTTCTCGGCCTGGACCTTGGTCACGTCCACTTTCTGGGAGCCGGCGGCCTTGATGCGCTCACGCTTCTTGCCCTTCTTGGGGTCAAACTGGGAGAGATCAATCTTGCCAAGCACCTTGAAGGGAGCGGCAGCCTCGGGGCCGGGAGCGGCAGCAGGTTCTTCCACTGGGGTCGGGGTGGAAGGCACCTCGGGCTCCGGCTGGGGCTCGGGTTCCGGTTCAGGCTCCGGTTCTGGCTCCGGTTCTGGCTCCTCGTCATGGCCGACCTGATCGGCCATCTCAGGAGATTCCCGGTCGGGGCCGGGAATGACGGGTTCAGGTTCCGGCTCAACCACGGGCTCCGGTTCCGGCTCGGGTTCCGGCTCGGGCGTCACCGTACGGGAGAGGTTGTTGCTCTTGATCACGGTCACGCGCTCGGGCTCGTCCTCCTCCGTCTCGTCGTCCTGCTTCTTGGAAGCCTTGTCCAGGATTTCCGTAAGCTTCACGTCCACCTTTTCGGCCTGTTCCTTGAGCTCCAAGTCCTTGCCGAACTTCTTGTACAGTTCCGGCAGGAACTCGTCCGAAATCTTGATGTTCGGATTGGCGTCCTCGATGGCGGCGCCTTGGGAATTGAGGAAGTCCACCAGGGTGTCAAGCCCGATGTTGAATTGTTTGATCAGTTTCGATAGTCTTACTTCTGCCATATATTAACCCCTTTTCTTTCTAAAATTAATCCTCAAACTCTTCGTGCAGGATGCGGAGCACCTCTTCCACGGTCTCGTCTTCCAGGTCGGCGCGGGAGGCGATATCGGCCGGAGACAGGGCCATGACGCTGCGGGCGGTGTCGCAGCCGATAGACTGCAGGCGCTCAATCACCCAAGGATCGATGACATCCGTGAACTCGCTCAGGAGCACGTCGTCCTCTTCCTGCTCGTTCTGCTGGATTTCACGCCAGACCTCAATCTCGCGGCCCACCAGCATGCCGGCCAGTTTGATGTTCACGCCACCCTTGCCGATACCCTTCTTCACCTCATCGGCATGCATGTATACCTTGATCTTGTCCTCGGGGCTGGTGCCCAGGTCTATGCGGGAGATGCGAGCCGGATTGAGGGCGCGCTGGATCATGAGCTGCGGGTTGCTGCTCCACTGGATTACGTCGATGTTCTCGTTGCGGAGTTCGCGGACAATGCCCATGATGCGGGAACCCTTGACGCCGATGCAGGCGCCGATGGGGTCGATGCGGTCGTCATAGGATTCCACGGCCACCTTGGCGCGCTCGCCGGGGATGCGGACCACCTTCTTCACGGTGATGAGGCCGTCGTAGATTTCCGGCACTTCCATCTCGAAGAGTTTCTCCAGGAAGCTCTCGGAGGTGCGGGACAGCACAATGTAAGGCGTGGTGTTGTTCTTCATCTCCACGCTCTTGATGATGGCGCGCACGGAATCGCTCTTCTTGAAACGCTCGCCGGGGATTTGCTCGCTGCGGGGCATGCGGAGCTCGTTGCCGTCCTCGTCCAGGATGAGCACCTCGTTCTTCCAGGTCTGGTATACCTCGCCGGTGAAGATGTCACCCACGCGCTCGGAGTATTTCTTGAACACATTGGCCTTCTCAATGTCCATGATACGGCCCTGCAGGTTCTGACGGATGTTCAGGATACCGCGGCGGCCGAAGGAAGCCAGGGAGAGCTTGCGGGCGAAGGTGTCTCCGATCTCGTAGTCATCGTCACCGGTCTCGGCCTTGATCTCGTCCAGGGTAATCTGGGTCACAGGGTCCTCCACCTCTTCCACTACCTCGAAGTTCTGGTAAATCTCGCAGTCCCCCTTGTCCACGTTGATGATGACGTCGAAATTGTCCGCGCTGCCGTAGGTCTTGGCCAGCTGGGTGAGGAACACATCCTTCAGAACGCCCAGCATCACGGGACGGTCGATGCTCTTTTCTTCCTTGAAATCCTTGAAAGCGTCAATCAAGGTGATTTCTTTCTCTTTTTCTTTTGCCATTTTATGTTTGTATTATTTAAATTCAATGATGGGCCGGACGGAATTGATTTGTGAAAACGGGATTACGCTTTCATCCACCGTGACGTCTTCTTCCGTGGCGGCCACAAGCACGCCCTTCACCTTCTTTCCCCCCTTCATCCAGACATCCACCTTGGTGCCGATGGCCTTCTGGAATTGTTTCATCACCTTGAAAGGACGGTCCAGCCCGGCCGATGACACCGTAAGGGCATAATCTTCCACGTCCTGGTCAAAGAGCCCGTGCATCACCTTGTCGATGGCGGCGCAGTCTTCCCAGTCCACAATTCCCTCCTCCTTCTCGATGACAATCTCGATGTCATTGTCTGCGCTCACGCTCACCTCCACCAGGAAGCAGCCCCGCTCTTTCACCGCCGGCCCGATGGCCTCAATGATCTTTTCTTTGTTCATAGTCCTTTTCTGTCATGCCCGGCCCGACCGGGCATCTTTCATAAAAAAAGATAGGGGACCGCCGTCCTCTATCTCGTTCACGGGTGCAAATTTACGAAGAATTATCCGGAAATGCAAATTCCGGGATAGCCCGTGGGTATCTTTAAGAGAAAACAACTATCTTAGCAGAATAAAACAGAGAAAGAAAATGAAACGATTTACCCTGATAGTAGTTTTGACCCTGCTGGCAGGGAGCCTGAAGGCTCCCGCACAACAAAAAAGCTTGCACGCCCTCCAGCAGGAATTTGTGGACTTCCGCTTCGGAATGTTCGTTCACTTCGGCCTGCCCACCTTCCAAGAGGCCGACTGGACGGACCCGCAGCTCGCCCCGGAGGTGTTCAACCCGGTGAGGCTGGATACGGACCAGTGGGTGGCGGTGGCGAAGAGCGCCGGAGCCAAATTCATCTGCATTTCCGTGAAGCACCATGCCGGCTTCTGCCTATGGGATACGGCCACAACGGATTACAGTGTAATGAACTCGCCGCTGAGGCGGGATGTCCTGAAGGAACTGGTCCAATCCCTCCGGAAAGAGAGGATGCAAATCATGTATCACTTCTCCATCCTGGACACCCACCACGGCATCAGGCCCACCCTGCCGTTCACGCCGGAGAAGATTGCCTTCATCAAGGAACAGCTTCGCGAGCTCCTCACGGAATACGGTCCGGTGAACACCCTGATGTTCGACGGCTGGGACGCCCCCTGGGGACGCATTTCCTATCAGGACATTCCCTTTCCGGAAATCTACAACTATGTCAAGTCCCTGCAGCCCAATTGCCTGGTGATGGACCTCAATGGCGCCAAGTACCCGCAGGAGGCCCTCTTCTATTCGGACATCCGCTGTTACGAGCAGGGCGCAGGGCAAAAAATTTCACCGGAGACCAACAGCCTTCCCGCCATGGCCTGCTACCCTCTCCAGCGCACCTGGTTCTGGAAAGAGGAATTCCCCTCCGCTCCGCTCAAGGACGTGGAGGCCATCGTCCGGGAGAACATCATTCCCTATAATCAGGCCTACTGCACCTACATTCTCAATGCTGCGCCCAACCGGGACGGGCTCATTGACGAAAACGCCGTAGCAGCGATGGCGCGCATCGGCCAAATTTGGAAGAATACCGGCCACATGGTGGATGTTCCGAAGGCGCCCGCCCCCATCACGGAGGTGAACCTTGCCATCGGCAGGCCCTGCGATTCCTCCTGGTCCGACGACATGATGCTCATGGACTTCGCCAATGACGACGATTTCTCCTCCTGCTGGGTATCCAGCCCCATGGTGAGGGAGCCATGGTGGAGCGTGACACTCCCTGAAGATACGCCGGTGGGCATGGTTGTCATGACGGAGAAAAAGGCCGATGTCGTGAAAAAGTGGCAGCTGGAACTGCGGCAAGACGGCATCTGGACTCCCGTCCGGGCCCAGGAAGAGGTCATCGGCCGCGTCCATATCCTCCGCTTCCCCCAGCGTCCGGCCGATGCCGTCCGTCTGAAATTCACCCGATGGGACGGAGAGCTCGCCATCGCCGAAATTGGGGTATATGCCCGATAATAACAAAAATACGCTATTTCAGCGGAGGCAAAACATCAGCGCTTTTCAGGAGTATTCAAAGAATAAGCGAACCCTTCATTTTGTCGGTGGTCAGGCATCCAGCCCCTATTGGCCAAGGCAAGCATGATTACCGTTGACATGACGGATGTCAAACAATTGTTCGGCGACAATCCCAAACTCCGAATGATGAAGATTGCCGGCCACACCGTTGACGATGTTGTAGACAAACTTAAAGCTGGTTTTGCCGAACTCGGCGGATAAATATAAGCGTACTCTCATCTTTGAGACGAGTCCAGAAGGGGAGATTGTTCTATTTTACTTCTTCTAGCTATCGAAATATGGATTTTTCCGGCCCGCAATTCGGCTCAAATAACCGTTCAAAAAAGTGATTATCGGCTCAAAATTTTGGAATTTGAGCCGTATTTTTTGTAAATTTGAGCCGTAAATAAAAAGGACCATGACCAGAGAAAACGAAATACTCCAGTTCTTGCACTACCATCCAGGCTCCTCCAGAAGTGAGATAGAGACCGGCATGAACCTTTCGGAAAGCCCCGCCACCGTCAAGCGAATCCTTGCCTCGTTGGTGGAGGCCGGCTCTATCATTGTCTCCGGCCAGGGTCGCGCCACGCGCTATAACGTGTCCCCGCAGGCCCATGTGACGATGGAACTGAACATCGACACCTACTTCCAGAAAGAGACAGATGAACGCGAAATCCAGACCAACTTCAACTTCGACCTTATCAACGACATTCTCCCCAAAGTGGACCTATTCTCGGCCGAAGAGAAAGAACGTCTTGATGCCCTGCAGGCCCAGTTCACCCGCAACCTGGAGGGTATCACCGCCAATGAATACCGCAAGGAGATGGAGCGCCTGGGCATTGACCTCAGTTGGAAGTCATCCCAGATTGAAGGCAATACTTATTCCCTCCTGGAGACCGAGAAACTCCTGAAGGAGAAGCAGACCGCTTCCGGCAAGACAAAGGAAGAAGCCGTCATGCTCCTTAACCATAAGGACGCGCTCGATTTCGTTCTGGCCGATCCTGAATACCTTAAGGAACTCTCCATCTGGCGTATAGAGGAACTCCACGCGCTGCTCACCAAGGAATTGAATGTGGATAAGGGCATCCGTAAACGCCGTGTAGGCATCATCGGCACCAACTACTATCCTTTGGACAACGAATACCAAATCCGCGAAGCCCTTGAAGACAGCTGCCGTCTGATCAACGGAAAGAAAAACGTTTTCGAAAAAGCCCTGCTGGCCCTGGTACTCCTGTCCTACATACAGGCTTTCTCTGACGGCAACAAGCGCACTGCCCGCATCACCAGCAACGCCATCCTGATTGCAAACAAGTACTGCCCGATATCCTTCCGTACGGTTGACTCAGTGGACTACAAGAAGGCTATGCTTATTTTCTACGAGCAAAACAACATTTCCGCTTTCAAGAAGATATTCATCGACCAGTTCGACTTCGCCGTTCAGACCTATTTCTGATTTCGCGGAACAAAGGTGACAGGGTACCATGATAAATAAAACCATGCTCCTCGGGCTTTTGCCCTTCCTTTTTGCCCTGCTTTCCTGCGGCCGGGCGCAGCACCATGAACTGGGCGGCAATCCCGTCATCACGCACATGTATTCGGCCGATCCATCGGCCCGGGTGTTCGGAGACTCGCTGTACCTCTATCCCAGCCACGACCGGGACGGGGCGCAGGGCTTCGACATGGATGACTATCACTGCTACGTCACGGCCGATCTGAAGACCTTTGAAGACCGGGGCGTGATTTTCCGGCCCTTCGAGCAGACCACCTGGGCCACCCGCGCCGCCTGGGCGCCCGACTGCGCCTACCGGAACGGGAAATACTATTTCTACTTCCCTACCGACACCCGGCATATCGGCGTGGCGGTGTCGGACCATCCGTGGGGCCCCTTCGAAGACCCGCTGGGGCATCCGCTCCTTTCCATCGACTCCCCCGGCGTTATCTGCGACCGCGACTTCATAGACCCCTGCGTCTTCATTGACGATGACGGCCAGGCCTACATGTTCGTGGGGCAGAACACCTGCTGCTGCATCAAGCTGAACGAGGACATGATTTCCTACGACGGCGAGGTACACATCATCGAGGGTCTGGTGGAGTTCTTCGAGGCCTCCTGGGTACACAAATACAAAGGAAAGTACTACCTCTCCTACAGCAACAGCCCCTTCACGGGCCACCAGCCGGAGATTGTTTACGCCATGGCCGATAATCCCCTGGGGCCCTATGAGTACAAGGGCGTTATCCTGGGGCCGGTGAGCAGCGGCACAAATCACCACAGTATTGTGCAGTTCGGAGCCGACTGGCTGCTGTTCTACCACACCGGAGACCTGGGACTGCACAACTTCGGCGACGTGCCGGGGGCGGCGGGCTTCCACCGTTCCGTCTGCGTGGACTACCTGTACTACAACCCCGACGGCACCATCCGGCCCGTGGTCCCTACCGTGAGTGAGGAGAAACTCCGGAACAACACGGCCTATTCGCCGCGCCGCAGCGAATAAGATACAACTATTTTTTGTATCTTTGTAAACTTTAACACTAACTATGCTCATTGTACTCGAAGGACTTGACGGGGCGGGCAAATCCACCCAGGTCAAGCGGCTCAAAGAATATCTGATTCAGCGCCAGGGGGCTTTGGAATACATCCATTTCCCCCGTTATGACGCCCCTGTCTACGGAGACCTCATTTCCCGTTTCCTGCGGGGGGATTTTGGCTCCAATGACGCCGTGCACCCCCAGTTGGTGGCCCTCCTGTTTGCGGAAGACCGTCACGGGGCGGCGCCTCTCATGAAGAAGGCGCTCCGGGAGGGGAAAACCGTCCTGCTGGACCGCTACGTGTATTCCAACATTGCCTACCAGTGCGCCAAGTTGGCCGGGGATCAGGAGCGTCAGCAGCTCCGGGACTGGATTTTCAACACGGAGTACGGAGACTTCCAGCTTCCTGTACCGGACCTGAATCTCTTTCTGGACGTTCCCATCGGCTTTGTGGAGCAGAGCCTTACGCACCAGCGGGCAGGGGAGGACCGGGAGTACCTTTCCGGCGCCCAGGACATTCATGAGGCTTCCATCTCCTTCCAGAAGACGGTGCGGGAGATGTATGTGGCCCAGACGGAGCGGGATCCCAAGTTCCGCCGCATAGACTGCTCGGACGCCTGGGGTCAGATGCTGCCTCCGGAGGCCATTTTCCAGAAGGTGAAAGCCGCCGTAGACCCTTTCCTTGCATGAAGCCTTCCTATCAGACTTTCCGCCGGCACACCGCCGGTGTCCTGGGGGTGGTGTTCCTGATTTCGGGGCTGCTCAAACTGGTAGACCCGGTGGGCACTATGCTCATCGTTCAGGAGTATTTCAAATTCTTCCACCTGGCTTTTCTCACGGGGGCAGCCAAGGCCGTGGGTGTGGCTCTGGCCATGACGGAGTGCGCCGTGGGTATCGGCCTCATTACCGGGGTGTTCCGGAAGCTGTCGGCCATCGTGGCCTATGCCATGCTGGGCGTTTTCACCGTGGTAACCCTCCTGCTGTGGATTTTCAACCCGCCCATGGATTGCGGCTGCTTCGGGCAGGCGGTGCATCTGAGCCATGCCCAGAGTTTCTGGAAGAACGTGGTGCTCATTGTGCTGGCTGTGGTGGCTTTCACTCCCTTCAAGGAGTTCGGTACGCCGCGGGTGCACAAGAACGTGGCGGCCGGCGTAGCCTTTGCCGCGGTCATTTTGGGCGCCGTCTATTGCAATTCCCACCTTCCCATCGTGGATTTCACGCCTTTTAACTGGGGCTCCCAGCTCTTCGCCTCCCTGGACGAGAATGCCGAGGAAGAGGATTTCCGCCGCGCCCCCATTCTGAGTTTCTTTGACGCGGAGGGCACATATCAAGATGAACTGGCCGCCCGGGACAAGGTGGTGGTTATCTCCGTCTATGATGTCTCCAAGGCCGATTGGGCCCGCGTGACGGAGCACCACCGCCTGCTTCAGGGGACGGAGGCTCTTCCGCTGCTGCTGGTATCGGCCAGTAGGGAAGAGGTGGAAGCCCTGGCCCTGCCGGCCGATGTGGCTCCTTATTTCTCTGACTACAAGACGCTTATCACCCTGAACCGTTCCAACGGTGGCGGCTCCTATTTTTATGACGGGGAGGTGATTCACAAGTGGAGCGCCCCGCATGTGCCGGATTCCCTCCGGGAAGACATCGCCGAAGACCCGCTGGCCCTTTCCACCCGCCACGTCACCCGTCGCCGCCTCACCGCCCAAGGCTTCTGCGTAGGGCTCCTGGCCATTTTGCTCCTGCTGTAATCAACTCTCCAGCCATGCAAAGCATCCACATCATGGGAATCCTGAACCTGACGCCGGACTCGTTCTACGCCGGCAGCCAGGTATCCAGGGCCGACGCCCTCTCCCGCATCCGTCAGATGTGGGCCGACGGGGCCGATGTGGTGGACCTGGGGGCCTGCAGCACCCGCCCGGGCGCCCCGCAGCCCTCCCTGGAAGAAGAATGGTCCCGCCTGGAGCCCGTCCTGACGGAGATAGGAGGGAACTCCCTTCCGGGGGCTTGTCCACCCCCGGACGAGGGTAGGGGGAGGGGCCCGCTGGCTGGCCGTTCGCGAAGCGGACGAGCCGGACAGTGGGAGGGGCCGGAGGTCGCAAAGCGACCGGAGTCCCCCGGAAGGGAGTTTCCTCCTATTTCCATCGACACTTACCGGGCGGAGATTGTCCGGAGGGCGTTTGAGACCGTCGGCCCGTTTGTGGTGAATGACATATCGGCCGGCGGGATGGATTCACGGATGCTGGAGACGGTGGGACGGCTGGGACTCCCCTATGTGGCCATGCACATGCGCGGGACGCCGGAAACCATGCAGAGCCTTACGGACTACGACGATGTGGTGGACGCGGTGATACGCTACTTCCGGGATTTCGGGAAGAGGGCGGCCGATGCCGGCATCCGGGAGTGGATCCTGGACCCGGGCTTCGGCTTTGCCAAGACGGTGGAACAGAACTACGAATTGCTGCGGAGGCTGGATGAAATCTCGCAGGCCTTCCATCGGCCCATATTGGCGGGCCTGTCCCGCAAGAGCATGATTTATAAAGTTTTGGGCATCACTCCCGAAGAAGCGATGCCCGCAACTCAAGTTCTGAACATGGCTGCGCTGGAAAGAGGCGCCACCTGGCTCCGGGTGCACGACGTAGTTCCCGCCGTCCGGACCGCCCGGCTCTATTCCAAGATGTATACGTCCTCTCCCGGAGCGGAGAAGTAATACTGCTCCCGGGCAAAGGCCTCCAGCGTATCCGTGTTGTTCCGGAGCCGGTCTATCTCCTGGTCCATTTCCTGGATTTCCGCCTTCAGGCGGGCCATTTCCGCCTCCTGCGACTTCTCCTCCATGGTGGCCCCTATCCAAGAAAGGACGCTGTTATGGGCGAAGAACAGCAGCCACAAGGCCACCAGCGTGGTGGAGATAATCACAAAAGGGACCAGGTAATTGTGGTCACTTTTCTTGAGCGCGGCCCATCTGTCCTTTTTCTCTTCCATATCAGTCCACGTTAAGCGTTACCGTGTCTATATTGCCTCTCTCCTGCTCCAGCGGGATGCGGCGGAAAGCCATCAGGCAGGCCACCAGCAGCACTACGCCCAGCACATACACCACCGCGTACGTGGTCTGGGGCATTATGTCAATCCAGAAGTCCACATCCTGCAGGGAAGGAATCTGGCTCAGGACCACCGCCGTTCCGTTGTTCACAAAGTGGATGAGCATGGTGAGCCAAAGGCTTCCCGTCTTGTAATACACATAGCCCATCACCAGGCCGATGATAAAGGCATTGAGGGCCTGCCAGGGATTCATGTGGATGAGGGCGAAGAAAAGGGCCGAAACCACGATGGCCCAGGCGGGCTTCATCTTGGTAAGGAGGCCGCGAAGCACCATGCCCCGGCACAGCCATTCCTCAAAAATGGGCGCAAAGATGGCCGTAAGGAGGAAGGAGCTCCACCACGGGCCGCCGGTCATCTGCTTCAGCAGTTCCACAATGGTGTCGTAGAAGCTCTTCATGGCCGGCGTGGCCGTGGTGAGCTTGTAGTTCCAGTAATTGGGCAGATCGGCCGATATCATGGTGGCAAACGACAGGCCGATGGTGATGAGCACCACCTGCCAGGCCTTGAAGGGACCCCAGTGGCTGCTGCTGAGCTTGTAGCCGGTCTCAAACAGGCTGTTGCGCTGGCTCTTCTGGGCGGCATACACCATGGGCGGCAGGAAAGACAGCGGGTACACCACCAGCATGGCGTACTTCTGGACAAGCTCCGCCGGCAGGAAAGCCATGGCTATCACTTCCACCAGGCTGCCCAGCAGGTTACCTACCAGGAACCAGCCCAGCAGGACAAACATGCCCTTCACGCCCGGCACATACCAGGCGTGATTGGCATAAAGGTCGTAATTGCTGACCTTGCGGCCTTTTTTCAAAAAAACAGGGGGCATATCAATAAAGGGGGCTGGGATAAATACCTTTTTCTACGAGCTCCGCAAACTTGGCCACCACACCCGGACGGTCTTCCTTGTAGGTGACGCCAAACCAGTGGGAAGGCGTGGAAAGCACCTCGCAGGAGCCTTCGCCGCCCTTCACAATTACGTCTACGGCGTAAGGGATGTAGTATTCTTTCTTGGGCTCGGTGATGTGCTCCTTCAGGAAAGTCTTGAAAATCTCCGCGCTCTTCTCAAAGTAATCCGGGGTGAATCCCCACATGTTCATGGAGCAGAGGGCCTTGGCATCCAGTTCCACGTGGTTTTCTCCGTTCACGGAGTTGTTGCCGTACACCTTGCCGTCGGCCTCGCGGGCAATCTCCAGATGCTCCGCAATGTCCGTCAGGTTGCCCTTGGCGTCGTAGGAGCAGATGCCGCGGGACACGCTGCCGTTCTCGCTCAGGGTATTCTCCAGCTCAAAGCCCACGATGCAGTACCGGCCCTTGGTGTCTGCATGCTTCCGGCACCAGTCTCCCAGAATTTTGAAGGACTCCTTGCCGTAGAAATCGTCTCCGTTAATGACGGCGAAGGGCTCGTTAATCACGGAAGCGCCCATGAGCACGGCGTGGGCCGTACCCCAGGGCTTCACACGCTCCTCGGGAACCGTGAAGGGGGCGGGAATCTTGTCCAGCTCCTGGGTCACGAAAACAAACTGCAGGGGCTCTCCGTCAACGGTTTTCACGCCGGCATATTTCTCTTTCACAGCCTGCTCCATCTGCTCTTTGAAAGACTCGCGGACAATGTAGACCACCTTGCCGAAGCCGGCCTCCACCGCGTCGTGGATGGAATAGTCGATGATGGTTTCTCCGTGGGGGCCCAGGCCGTCCATCTGCTTGAGTCCGCCATAACGGCTGCCCATACCGGCAGCCAGTACAAGAAGTGTAGGTTTCATAGTATCTGTTTTATTTACGTTTGCGTTTACGGCGTTCCCTTACCCGGTAGGCGCTTTCCACCACCAACTGGTCCTGAAAATCTCCCCGGGCCGCCAGCAGGTTGCAGATGCAGATGACCAGCGGGAAAATGGCCGTCCAATGGAATACGGGGCCCTCAAAGGTGAAGTACATCCAGGCCAGCCAGAGCTGCATGCCCAGGGCCATGATGCCGGAGAGCACCGCTAAGCGCATCTGCAGGATGCGGGATTTGTACACCACCAGGGCCAGCACAATGAGGAAGGCCACAATGCCCAGCAGAATCCCGAAATACGGGCTCTGGAGCTGCCAGTAAGACACCTGTACAAGCCCTTCCGGACTTGCCAGCCTATAGGCGGGACTCAGGCAGAGGGCTACCGCCAGCCCGGCCGATATCAGCAGGTAAAGGGTTTGGATTCTTTGCCACATAATTCTTACTTTTTCAAATAGGCGTCCACGGCGGCCCGGACCTGCCCGTACTGAAGAAGGAGTTTCTTGGCCTCCTCATAGTCCTGGATGCCCGTTCCTTCCATGATCATGCGGGTTCCGCGGTCCACCAGCTTCTTGTTGGTGAGCTGCATGTCCACCATCTTGTTGCCCTTCACATGGCCCAGCCGAATCATGGATGCGGTGGAAATCATGTTCAGGATGAGTTTGGCCGATGTTCCCGACTTCATGCGGGTGGAGCCCGTCACGAATTCCGGCCCCACCTTGGCCACCATGGCAATTTCTGCCTCTCGGGCCACGGCGCTGTCTTCGTTGTTGGTGATGGCTCCGGTGAGCATGCCGGCCTCGCGGGCCTTCTTGATGGCACCCACCACATAGGGGGCTCCGCCGGAAGCGGTGATGCCCACCAGCACGTCGTTAACAGTCAGGTTGAATTTCTGAAGGTCTTTCCAGCCCTGCACGGCGTCGTCTTCCGCCCCTTCCACGGCATTGCGGATGGCGCTGTCTCCACCGGCCATGATGCCAATGAACGTGTCCAGGACTCCGTAGGTGGGAGGTATCTCGGAGGCATCCACGATGCCCAACCGGCCCGAAGTGCCGGCACCGGTATAGAAAACGCGGCCTCCCCTGGGGACCCGCTCCACAATCCCGTCCACCAGCTTTTCGATGGCCGGAATGGCCTGGGCCACTGCCACGGGGACCAGCCGGTCCTCCTCATTGATGCCCTCCAGGATTTCCCGGGTGGACATGGCGTCCAGGTGCTCGAAATGCGAACTCTGTTCTGTGGTTTTCATTTTCAAACGAATAAGTATGCGAAGTTAGTTAAAAATATCCGGATATGCCAATTTTTGTAAAGTCATTGAAAATAACTAATTTTGCGGGCTAAATTGAAATTTGAAAAATAATATATGGATCCTAAGCGAGTAGTCGTTACCGGTATGGGCGTCGTGTCCTCTTTGGGCTCGGACGTAGATACTTTCTGGAACAACCTCATCAACGGCGTCTGCGGAATTGATTACGTAGAGGCCTTCAAAGACATGCCCGTCACCTTTGCCGGAAAAGTACAGGACTTTGACCCGGAGCGCTTCGGCATGGATAAACCCTTCATCCGCAAACAGGATAACTTTACACTGTACGCCATGGCATCGGCCTGGCAGGCCATGCAGCAGGCGGGGCTGGCGTCGGAGGGAGAAAACGCCAACATAGACCCCTACCGCCTGGGCGTGTATGTGGGTTCCGGCATCGGCGGTTTCGAGGTGCAGTACCGAGAGACCCAGAAAATGATTGAAGACCCCTCCGGAAAGTGGATTTCCCCGCTTTTCATAGCCACCATGATTTCCAACATCGCGGCCGGGCACATTGCCATCAAGCACCATGCAGAGGGCCCCTGCCTGGATATCGTGACAGCCTGCGCCACGTCCTCCCACTGCATTGGCGAGGCCTTCCGCGCCATCCGTCACGGCTATGCAGATGCCATCATCGCCGGCGGCAGCGAGCATGTGTCCATTCCCCTGGGCATTGCCGGTTTCTATAACGCCAAGGCCCTTACCCGCGCCACGGATCCCAAATACGCATCCCTCCCCTTCAACGCCAACCGCCAAGGTTTCGTGATGGGTGACGGCGCCGCCGTGCTGGTGCTGGAATCCCTGGATCATGCCCTGGAACGTGGAGCCACCATTTACGGTGAAATGGTGGGCTACGGCAACACCTGCGACGCTTTCCACGCCACCGCGCCCCGTCCGGACGGCAGCACCCAGGCCCAGTCCATCAAGGACGCCCTCACGGAAGCCGGCTTCGACCCTTCCAAGGACAATCTCTACATCAACGCCCACGGAACGGGCACCCACCTCAACGACATTGCGGAAACCATCGCCTGCAAGGTGGCCCTGGGAGATTACGCGTACAAGGCCCACATCTCCTCCACCAAGTCCATGACCGGCCACATGTTCGGCGCAGCCGGCGCGGCGGAGGCCGTGGCCACCGTAATGGCCCTCAAGGAAGGGATTTGCCCGCCCACCATCAACCTGGACACCCCGGACCCGGAATGCGACCTGGACTACACCCCCAACGTGGCCGTGAAGACAAACCTCACCCTGGGCCTCTCCAATTCCTTCGGTTTCGGAGGGCACAACGCCTGCGTGGCCTTCCGGCCGTATAAGGGCTAAGGATTACTCGTGCTTGGCAAGCCTCTCCCAGGCCAGCTGTTCCCACTTGGTGCCGGGACGGCCGTAATTGGCGTAGGGGTAGATGGAGATGCCTCCGCGGGGCGTGAAGAGGCCCGTCACCTCAATGTATTTGGGATCCATCAGCTTGATGAGGTCCTTCATGATGATGTTCACGCAGTCCTCATGGAAGTCTCCGTGGCTGCGGAAACTGAACAGATACAGTTTCAGGGACTTGGATTCCACCATCTTCACGTCCGGCACGTAGCTGATGCGGATTTCCGCAAAGTCCGGCTGGCCGGTGATGGGGCACAGCGTGGTGAATTCAGGGCAGTTGAAACGGACCCAGTAGTCGTTGTCCGGATGCTGGTTCTCAAAGGTTTCCAGCACCTCGGGGGCGTAGTTCTGGCTGTACTCGGTGTGGCGGCCCAGCGCCTTCAGTTTCTCGGGATTGCGTGCCATATTATGCCTCCTCCCCTGCTTCTTTGAGCCTTTCGGCGTTTTCTGCAATCTGCAGCTGGTCTATGCACTCCTGGATGTCTCCGTCCATGAACACGGGCAGGTTGTACATGCTCCAGCCAATGCGGTGGTCTGTGACGCGGCCCTGCGGATAGTTGTAGGTGCGGATTTTGGCCGATCTGTCACCGGTGCTCACCATGGTCTTGCGCTTGGCGGCAATGCCGTCTAAGTACTTCTGGTGCTCCATATTGTACAGACGGGTACGGAGCTCTTCCATGGCGCGGTCCAGGTTCTTGAGCTGGGAACGCTCTTCCTGGCACTGCACCACAATGCCGGAAGGAATGTGGGTAAGACGGACGGCGCTGTAGGTGGTGTTCACACCCTGGCCGCCGGGGCCGGACGCGCAGAAAAGGTCCTTGCGGATATCGGCCGGATTGAGCTCGATGTCAAATTCTCCGGCTTCGGGGAACACGGCTACGGAAGCGGCCGATGTCTGGATGCGGCCCTGGGTTTCCGTCTGGGGAACGCGCTGCACGCGGTGTACGCCGGATTCGTATTTCATGACACCGTATACGCCGTCCTGGCTGCTGGAGAGCTTGAACACAATCTGCTTGAAGCCGCCGGAGGTGCCGGGAGCCTGGTCTGTGATTTCCAGCTTCCAGCCGCGGCGCTCCGCAAAGTGCTGATACATGCGGAAGAGGTCTCCGGCAAAGATGGCGGCCTCGTCGCCGCCGGTGCCGCCGCGGATTTCCACCATGGCGTTCTTGCTGTCGTCCGGATCGGCCGGAATCAGCAGGAGCTTGATGTTCTGCTCCATGTCGGGCAGTTTGGGCTCAATCTGAGCGATTTCCTCCTTGGCCATGTCCTTGAGGTCGTCGTCCTTCTCGTTGATGAGGATGTCCTTGGCCTGCGCCAGTTCGTCCACCAGCCTCTTGTATTCCAGGCCGGCGGCAATGATGGGCTGCAGCTCCTTGTAGTCCTTGTTCAGCTGGACAAACTTCTTCATGTCCGCTATCACAGCGGGGTCTGCAAGCTGCTCTTCCAGCTTCTTGTATTTATCCTGAAGGCTCAGCACCTTCTCCAACAGCGTATTCTCTGCCATAGCAAATTGTGTTTTAGCCTGCAAAGATACGAATTTTCCCCCTATCCTGCAATTCCCACGGCTCGGCTACATTTTACCCCTGTTTTTGTTACCGAACTGGCCAACTTCCGGTTTCGGCTACATTTTACCCCCGTTTTTGTTGCCGAACCTGGGAAGATAAGGGGAACATGGCGTCCACTGTCGAAAGCGGGACCCGCAGCAGGCGGGCCAACTGCTTGTTGGATGCATTATAATCGTATTTCAGTCTGGATGCCACAGACAGGCGCTGCGCCTCTGTCACCTCTGCGTACTTGCACGTACCAAACGCCTCCCTCAGCAGTTTCAGGCATATCGGCAGCAGATCCTCGTCCGGGAAAACGGGTTTCTCCCCCAGCCTGCGAGCCACCTCCACCTGCACTTCTACATTCTTCATCACGTAATAAGCAAACTGACGGGGCGATTCAAACAAAGACTCCACCAGTTTGTAATTGACAAAACTGGCGGGATGCGGCATGTCATCTATCATCGTCAACGTATCCGGCAGGCCGATGTCCTTGGACATGGTGATGGTCTGTTTCTGACGGATGCTCATTCCTTTCACCGACCTGTTTTGCAGATAAGGCAACAAAGGGTTGAAATACAGGAAAGCCGATGTCTGAATGTTCACAAAGGGATGGATATCTTCCCGCACAACAAACGGATTGCGTACTACATAGGCCACCTCTGTCCGGAACTGCTCCCGGGAGGTAATGGATGTAGCTCCCGCTTCCATCCCATTCAACACACCCGGATTCCCATGCCGGGCCAGGTAAAGAGCGAAACGCCGGATGAACGTCTGGAAGAACAACTGCCAGCAGGTTCCCTTCAATATAAAATGAAAATGGTTTGACATAAGGGCATACGCCAGTATTTCCATTCCGGATTCCGCAGCGGCCATGGCCATATGGGCCAAAGCCACGCAATAGTCTTTCCTTGTCTGAAAGATTACGCCTGATTCAAGGGCCGGCGTATGCAGATGGACACATGTACTCATAGCGCAAACATAATCTTTCCAAATGAAAATGCCTTGCATCGTAAAAAAAGTTGTGTTGTTTTACATGCTTTTTGTGTGTTTCTTACGGTTTTTCGCAAGATTTTTGTTGTAACTTTGCGTCCATGCATACAAAAGAAGAGAAATTGAAGGCCTTCGAACGCCTGCTGGATATCATGGACGCCCTCAGGGAAAAATGCCCTTGGAACGCCGCCCAGACCATGGATACCATCCGTCCCATGACGGAGGAGGAAGTGTACGAACTCAGCGACACCATCCTGGAGGGGAACCGCCAGGGCACGGCCAAGGAGATAGGGGACCTGCTGTATCACATGGTTTTCTACGCCAAGATTGGAGAGGAGGAAGGCGCCTTTGACATAGCGGACAGCATGAACAGGGTGTGCGACAAGATGGTCTTCCGCCATCCGCACGTCTTTGGGCCGGAGGCCGGGAAGAAAACATCGGCCAAAGAGATTGCCGATACCTGGGAACTGGTGAAAGCCAAGGAGAAGGACGGCAACAAAAGCGTGATGGGAGGCATCCCCAAGGCCATGCCGGCCATCCTCAAGGCCCTTTCCATGCAGGAGAAAGCCCGGGGCTGCGGCTTTGACTGGGAGAAGAAGGAGGACGTCTGGGCCAAGGTGCAGGAAGAGGTGGGGGAAGTCACCGAGGCCAGTGCCACCGGAGACCCGGATCAGTTGAAGGGAGAATTCGGAGACCTGCTGTTTTCCGTCATCAACGCTGCCCGCCTGTACGACGTGGATCCGGAAGCCGCCCTGAACCGCACTTGCGAGAAGTTCCGCTCCCGCTTCAACTACATAGAAACTGAGACCCTCCGCCAGGGCCGCCAGCTCAAGGACATGACGCTGGCCGATATGGACGCCCTCTGGAATGAGGCCAAAAAACTCGGCAACAAAAACGGGGGAAAATGAGCAAGGAGACCTTCATCAGCGCCCGGGAAGCCGTACAGGCCGTACGGAGCGGGGACCACATCCACCTGAGCAGTATAGCCAGCGTGCCGCACATCCTCATCGAGGCCCTGTGCGAGCGGGCGGGAGAGCTCCGGGACGTGCATTTCCACCATTTCCATACGGAAGGCCCGGCGCCCTACGGTTCCAGGGAATTCCGCGAGGCGTTCTATGACCAGGGCTTCTTCGTGGGCCCCAACCTCCGTCCCAGCGTGCAGGAAGGCGTGGCGGACTACATCCCCACCAACCTCTTCGAGTCCCAGCTCCTATACCGCACCCATGCCCTCCCCTGCGACGTGGCCATGGTGCAGGTATCGGAGCCCGTGGACGGCATGGTGTCCTTAGGCACGTCGATAGACTGTTCCTTAGCGGCCCTGGAAGTGGCCCGGGAGCGCATCGCCGTGGTGAACCCCAACGTTCCCTTCGCCTACGGAGACCTGGTTCCCATCGGGCGTTTCACCGCCCTGGTGCGGGACCATCGGCCCCTATATACCAAGGAATATGTAGAGCCCTCCCCTACGGACATGACCATCGGCCGATACTGCGCCCAGCTCATTCCCGACGGGGCCTGCCTGCAGATGGGCATCGGCGGCCTGCCCAACGCCGTCTGCGCCTCCCTGAAGGACCACCGGCACCTGGGCCTGCATACGGAAATGTTCTCCGACGGGGCGCTGGAGCTCATCCGGGAGGGCATCATAGACAACTCCTGCAAGGCCATCGACCGGGGAAAGACGGTGGCCTCCTTCCTGCTGGGCTCGCAGAAAGTGTACGATTTCATCCACCGGAACCCGGCGGTGCAGATGCGGGACATCGCCTACACCAACGACCCCCGCGTGATTGCCCGCAATCCCCGGGTGGTGTCCGTGAACTCCGCCATCGAGATAGATCTCAGCGGGCAGGTGTGTGCCGATTCCATCGGCCCGGCCATCTATTCCGGAACCGGCGGCCAGCTGGATTTCGTGAGAGGGGCCAAGCTCTCGGAAGGCGGCAAGGCCATCATCGCCCTGGCTTCCCGCAGCAGCAAGGGGCATCCCAAGATTGTACCCCAGCTGAGGCCGGGAGCCGGCGTGGTCACCCCCAGGGCCGATGTCCAGTGGGTGGTCACCGAATACGGAGCCGTGAACCTGTACGGCAAATCCTTGCAGGAAAGGGCCCGGCTGCTCATTTCCATCGCCCATCCGGAAGACCGGGAGGCCCTGGAGCGGGCGGCCTTTGAACGCTATCGGCCATGACAAGACGCCCCGGCATATTCTCTTTCTTCATCGACCTTTACCGGGACGGTTTCCGCAACATGACCTGGGGAAAACCGCTTGTCTGGCTCATCATCCTCAAACTCATCATCCTCTTCGCCATCCTGCGCGTTTTTTTCTTCAAACCGGCCATGAGCGGCCTCACGGAAGAGCAGAAAAGCGAGAAGGTGGGAGAACGGCTTACACAACCCCATCATACCGATACACTTAAACTACTAAACCAATAAAACTATGGATGTCGTCATCTGGTCGCGAATCCAATTCGCCATGACAGCCGCCTATCACTGGCTGTTCGTACCGCTCACCCTGGGCCTGGCCCTGGTGATGGCGGTGATGGAAACCCTCTATGTGGTGAAGAAAGACCCGTTCTGGAAGAAAGCCGCCCAGTTCTGGATCAAGCTCTTCGCCATCAACTTCGCCGTGGGTATCGCCACGGGCATCATCCTGGAGTTCGAGTTCGGCACCAACTGGAGCAACTACTCCTGGTTCGTGGGAGACATGTTCGGCGCTCCGCTGGCCATCGAAGGCATCCTGGCCTTCTTCATGGAAGCCACCTTCTTCGCCGTCATGTTCTTTGGATGGGAGAAGGTCTCGCCCAAGTTCCACCTGGCCTCCACCTGGCTCACCGGCATCGGCGCCACCATATCGGCCTACTGGATCCTGGTGGCCAACGGATGGATGCAGAATCCCGTGGGCACCACGTTCAATCCCGACACGGTGCGCAGCGAGATGGCATCGGCAGCAGCCTTCTGGGAAGTGGTCACCAATCCCGTGGCCGTGTCCAAGTTCTTCCATTCCGTCACCAGCGGCTGGGTCACCGGCGCCATCTTCGTGGTGGGCGTGAGTGCCTGGTACCTGCTGAAGAAACGCCATGTGGAGTTTGCCCGCAAGAGCATGCTGGTGGGCGCCGTCGTGGGCCTGGTGGGCTCCGGCGCCGTGATGCTCTCCGGAGACGCTTCCGGCATCCATGCGGCCGAATTCCAGCCCATGAAACTGGCGGCGGCCGAAGGCCTTGAAGACGGCGGCGAGGGTGCAGCCTTCACCATCGTGCCCGGCATCAAGGTGCCGCACATGCTCTCCCTGCTGGCCACCCATGACTGGAACGGCTATGTGCCCGGCATCAACGACATCCTCCGCGGTTATACGGACAAGGAGGGCAACGTAATCCCTTCCGTGGCCGATAAGATGGCCATGGGCCGCACGGCCCTGGACGCCCTGGCCACCTACCGGGAGTTCAAGGACAGCGATCCCGAAGCCGCCGCCGAAGCCCGCGCCGTCCTGGATGCCAACGTCCAATACATGGGCTACGGCCATCTGGAAAAGCCGGAAGACGTGGTTCCCCCGGTGGGCGTGGTGTTCTGGGCCTTCCGCCTCATGGTGGGCCTGGGCATGCTGTTGGCCCTGGTGCTGCTCCTGTGTCTCTATGCCCTCTGGAAAGACAAGCTGGGGCAGTGGAAATGGCTGCTCTGGACGGCCATCGCCTGCATCCCGCTGGTGTACATCTGCGGCCAGAGCGGCTGGATAGTGGCCGAGGTGGGCCGCCAGCCCTGGACCATCCAGGGGCTGCTGCCGGTGAACGTGGCCATCTCCAGCCTGAGCGCCGGCGCCGTCAAGACCACCTTCTTCGTGTTCCTGGCCGTCTTCGCCCTCTTCCTGGCCATCGAAATCCGCATCATGATCCGCGCCATCGGCAAGGGTCCCGAAGTTGAACCTGAAAACCGCTAAGCCATGACATACGAATTCCTGCAAAACTATTGGTGGGTGCTCATCGCCCTGCTGGGCGGTCTGCTGGTGGCCCTCATGTTCGTACAAGGCGCCAACCTGCATCTGGGAAACAAGGTGCTCAGCGACACGCAGAAACGGATGATCCTCAACTCCACCGGCCGCAAGTGGGAACTCACCTTCACCACGCTGGTCACCTTCGGAGGAGCCTTCTTCGCCTCCTTCCCGCTGTTCTACAGCACCAGCTTCGGCGGTGCCTACTGGGTATGGGTGCTGCTTCTGATTACTTTCGTGTTCCAGGCCGTGGCCTACGAGTTCCAGAACAAGAAGGGCAACCTGCTGGGCGTAAAGGGCTTCCGCATCGCCCTCATGGTCAACGGCATCCTGGCTCCCTTCCTGGTGGGAACCGCCGTAGGAACCTTCTTCACCGGCTCCCCTTTCACCGTGGACAAACTGGCCATCGCCAACCCTTCCGCCCCGGTCATCAGCACCTGGGGCAGCAGCTGGCACGGGCTGGAAGCCCTGGGACAGTACCACGCCGTGCTGTTGGGCTGTACCCTGGTATTCCTGGCAGCCATCCTGGGCGCCCTGTATGTCCTCAACAACATAGAGGACAAGGAAATCGAGGCCCAGATGCGCCGCTGCATCAAGCTGTCTGTCGGCCCCTTCCTGCTTTTCTTCCTGAGCTGGACGGCCATCCTGCTCTTCCGCCAGGGCTTCGCCGTTGATGCCCAGGGCGTGGTTTCCATGGAGCCCTACAAGTACCTGCACAACCTGTTGGAGATGCCGGCCGTGCTGGTGATGCTGCTCGCAGGCATCGTGCTTGTGCTCTACAGCCTGTACCTGGGCGCCTTCAGCCAGTCCCGCAAGGGCATCTGGTTCGCCATGCCCGGCACCGTGCTGGTGGTGATGAGCGTATTCTTCTTGGCCGGCTTCAACGGCACGGCCTACTACCCGTCCTGCACGGACCTCCAGAGCTCCCTCACCATCCGCAACAGCTCCTCCAGCTACTTCACCCTGCAGGTGATGTCCTGGGTATCGCTCCTGATTCCCTTCGTGGTGGCCTATATTGCCTATGCCTGGCATGCCATGGACCGCAAGAAAATCACTTCTGAAGAAATCACGGGAGAAGGGAACAAGTATTGACGGTAAGCATAGACATGTATATGACCGCAGGAGTAGGGGTTATCGCCCTGCTCCTGGGTCTTTTTCTCACCCGGAAGATTCCGGCTCTCAAGCGCTTCTGTATCCCGGCCCCGGTTTCCGGCGGCCAACATGAGCGCCGTCTGCTACAAGTACCACAGCACGGTCAAGCCCTTCATCATCGTCCCCATCATCGGGGCCATGTTCGTGGACCTTATCAATACGGGCGTGATTACCCTGTTCCTGAATTTGATTTAATCCGCCAGGGCCTGCACCTTGTTCAGCACGCGGAAGAAGTTGCCGGACCAGATTTTGGCAATGTCTTCATCGCTGAAACCGGCCTCCAGAATCCGGACGGTCACGTTGATAACGTCGTTGTCTCCGTTGAGACCCCAGCCGCCACCGCCGCCGTCAAAGTCGCAGGAAATGCCCACATGGTCTATTCCCGCCACTTTTATACAATGGAGCAGATGCTCCATCATGTCGTCAATGCTCACCTTGGAATAGTCCGTGACCATATAGTCCGGCACAATGTACACCATCACCAGTCCGTCCTTCCGGGCCAGGGCGCGGAGCTGCTCGTCCGTGATGTTGCGGTCGTGCCGGAAGATGGCCTTGGCACCCGAATGGGAGCAAATGATGGGGGCCTTGCTGTACTTAATGCAGTCCCAGAACGTGCCGCTGCTGGTATGGGAAACGTCCACCATGATGCCCAAGCGGTTCATTTCCGCTACCACCTCCCGGCCGAAGGGCGTGAGGCCCAGGGTGGTGTCTGCACTATGGGTGGAGGAGTGGCAGATGGCGTTGTCGTACATGTGGCTGAGGGTGATATAGACCACTCCCCGTTTGGCGTAATGCTCCACGTTGCGGAGATCGTTGCCAATGCCGTAGCCGTTCTCTATCCCCAGAAAGAAGGCTTTTTTGCCCTGGGCCTTGAGGCGGAGGACATCGGCCTCCGTACGGGCCAGCCCGCACCATTCCTTATTCCTTTCAATATCGGCCAGAATCTCGTCCAGGGTGCCGTCGCAACGGGCAAAAGCCTGGCGGGAGGATTCCTCGTCCAGCCCTTTCTGGCCCAGGTAGCTGATGAGCACGCGGCTTCCAAGATGCCCCTCCCGCATCTTCTGGAGGCTGATCTGGTTGGTCTGTCGAAGTCCCAGCCGGGCGCCTTCGTCATAGCAGCAAGGGAGGTCTCCGTGGGCGTCCATGGTGAGGATGCCGTCCATGAGGGCCTTGGCCTTCTTGTACACCTGCGCCTTTTTGCAAAGGGCCTCCAGCGAAGGAAGGGCGCCGTCGCAGCGCATCAGCCCCCTGTCAATCTCCTGAGAAAGGGTCGATGTCCCCGTATGGGGGATGTTCCTGTCGGCCACAGCCTTATAAAGAAGGACGCTGAAGGCATCTTTTTCCTTTACCCAGCCGTCCTCCAGGGCAACGCCATCCCATGCCGCCGCCATCTCATTCAAGGCGGCGCCGTCCCAGGTGGGAGGGATGATGACGGCCGATGCGCCCATCCGCTGGACCTTTTTGACCAGGGAGGCCGAACTTTGCGGCACGGCAATGAGGGGCCGGGGCGAAGCATCCGGGCCGATCTGGGCATCCGTACGCTCGAAAAGAGCCTTGACAGATGCCGGATAATGCAACTCCTGCGCCGGTAAAACTATGGCCGACAGGAGGAAAAACACGATAAAAATGGCACGTTTCATACTACAAAGATACAATTTGTCGAGAAATTTTGGTCTCAAAGTATCTACAATCAGTTTTTTTTACTATCTTTGACCTTCGAAGCAAGAAACAATTTTTTGTAACAATAATTTTTAACCCTTTAACAAACAGTACAATGGAAAAACTCATTGCCCAAATCAAAGAGCAGATCGCTGCTATCGAAAAAGACATCGATAAGGTAGACAACAAGGCCGCCCGCGCCCGTGTCCGCAAGGCTACCCTCGCCCTCGAGAAGATTGGTAAGGAATATCGTAAAGCCAGCATCTAATAGCCTTTACGCTAAATTGAAGTGCCGCTGTCCTTCCCGGATGGCGGCATTTTCGGAAATGGCAGTCCATGCATCCCAAATTCATCCTGGTCTCTGACCCCAAGAAACCGCTTGTGGGCACCTTCGTCTACGGCATGGTGGGCCAGCACAAAGAGCTGGTCCAGGGCTATGTAAAAATACATGGCGGCGGCTGGTACCGCAAGGACGACGAGCACAAGACTATGACCCTCTACGGCAGTTCCGGAGACTACGGAGAGCCCAAACTGGCCTTCCTGAACCGGATACCCCGGGAACTCAGGGACTACACCTTCATCTTCTCACCGGGGTGGAACCTCCCCGGAAACCCGCTGGACCTGAATGGGGTGGAGTGGTTTTAAATCTCCGCCATATTTATTATCTTTGTCTACGATTAAACCCAAACCACTATGAACAATACAGAAGTCACTGTCCAATTCAATCTTAACTACAATACCAACGAAAAGGCTCCTCAGGCTGTCACCATTGAAAAAGACAAGGAAATGGCCCTTGCCCAGAAGCCCATTCCGGAGCGCGCCGGCTACCGTTTTGCGGGCTGGTACAAAGATCCCGGATGCACGGAGGAATGGCTCTTTGGCGCCAAAACTCCGGAATTCATGAAGCCGCCGGTGGAATGGATGTCCGTCAAGGAGTCCATGACCCTGTATGCCCGCTGGGCGGAGCCCGTCCATATCCGCACGGCACAGGAGTTGGATGCCGTACGCAAGGATTTGCACGGCTGGTATGTCCTGGACAATGACATAGACCTGTCTTCCCTGGGGCAGTGGCAGCCCATCGGCCAGTATGAGCCCGATTATGAATATGCCGATGCCGAATGGTGGGTCCATGCCTTCAAGGGCCGCCTGGACGGCAACGGGCATGCCATCAAAGGGCTCCGGATTGAAGGGGAGCATCCCTTCTACCAGTGCGGCCTGTTTGGTGCCATCGCCAACGGCGAGGTACATGACCTGGTCATCGAAAAGCCCGTCATCGACGTAAAAGGTGCAGTCTTGTATGTGGGCACCGTCTCCGGCATGATGAGGCAGGATAGGGGCCGTCACAGCATCTTGGAAGGCATCTGCGTGAAAGGCCTGCAAACCCGCGTGGAAATTGACCGGGAGGCCCAGACCTACATCAGCGTCGCCGGTCTCATTGCCGGCGTTTGGGACGGAGACATCCGAGGTTGCCGGGCCGATGGAAAAATAGCGGTGAAATCGGCCGGGAAGGCGGGCGGCATGCTCTTCACGGGCGGCCTGGCCGGAGAGTCTTACAGCCAGACGGACGGCTGCACGGCCGATGTGGAGATTGAGGTGCAGTACGACAGAAAGGATGCCGAGGGGGAGCAAACCTCCTACATCGGCGGCCTGCAGGGCGGCTCCACCTACATCAAGAACAGCACCGCCAAGGGCCGCATCTCCATCTGCGGAGACAACGGGAAGGGCCAGGTGGTGGCCGGAGGCCTGGCCGGAAGCGAGCGCTACGGCATCGTGAGCGGGAACACCTCTCTCTCAACCATCCAGGCCGATGGTGTCCGCACCCTCCAGACCGGCAGCCTCATCGGCGAATATAACTTCCAGTACGCCGTGTTCGGCATGATGCAGGGCGTCACGGAAACCGTCCTGAAGGACAACCGGGCCCAGGGCTCCGCCCCCATCTGCGGCAGCGGAGACGTCCCCTGCTTTGAATACAACGGGATGAAGATGACCTACATTGTGGAGAACTGCACCGAATAGACGCCACGGGGCACCGGCTCACGCTTATCTGACAGGCAGGGAGGTATCTATCATTCCTTTCACCGGAACTGTTTCCATGCTTTCCCGTACAATTATTACATTTTAATTGTATCTTTGCCACATGGTTAGCAGTAGAAAAAGAATCCTCGTCGCCCTTATTCCGGTAGCCGTTCTGGTGGCCATCTTGGCCTTGGACATCTCTATAATACTATCGCAATTTAAGACAGGTGCCTAAGTTAAAAAGTAGTAACTTAGCACCATGAAGCAAAGCAGAAAGAAGTACGACGCCAAGTTTAAGGCGAAGGTGGCCATAGAGGCCATCAAAGAGCGCGAGACGCTTA
>JAFVAU010000027.1 GCA_017480345.1 Bacteroidales bacterium | reverse complement strand
CTCGGTGCCGCCCACCCGCACGATGCTGCGGTTCTGGATGGCTCGGAGAAGCTTGGCCTGCAGATGCAGGGGAATATTGCCGATTTCATCCAGGAAGAGGGTGCCGCCATCGGCCTGCTCAAACTTGCCAACGTGGTCCGTGTGGGCGTCGGTGAAAGCGCCTTTGACGTGGCCGAAGAGTTCGCTCTCGAAGAGGGTTTCCGTGATGGCGCCGACATCCACCGCTACCATCAGCCTTTGGCTTCTGAGGCTGTGGGCGTGGATTTCCTTGGCCAGCACATCCTTGCCGGTGCCGTTTTCTCCGGTGATGAGCACCGTGGCGTCCGTAGGGGCAATCTTGTCCAGGGTCTTGCGGATGGCGGCCATGGGCCTGGAGGTGCCCCAGAACATGAAATTCCCGTTCTGGCCGGGAATGACGCCCCCCGTCATGCCCGACCCCGATCGGGCATCCCTTCCCATCGCCTTCCGGGCCTTGTCCCGGGCAGTCGTGAGGGTTGTCACCAGTTTTTCGTTGTCCCAGGGCTTCACGATGAAGTCGAAGGCACCGCGTTTCATCCCTTCCACCGCCAGGGCGATATCGGCATAGGCGGTAAACAGCACCACTTCCACTTCGGGGACCATTTTCTTGATTTCTCCGGCCCAGTAGAGGCCCTCGTTGCCGGTGTTGATGCTGGTGGAGAAGTTCATGTCCAGCAGCACCACGTCCGGCCGGAACTGCTCCAGGGAGGAGACCAGCGTGGCGGGGGAGGGAATGGTCTTCACCTCGGCGAAATGCATGGGCAGAAGGATTTCCAACGTCCGGCGGATGCCGGCGTTGTCGTCCACTATCAGTATCTTTCCTTTCTTTGATGCCATAGCAAGCGCGAATGTACGCATTTTCTTTCGCTCGCGCAAATGCCAGCTGTTCTATAAAAGTAGAAATGATTATATTTGCAGCCTAATTTGAAATGATGAAAAAAAGCAAGATTGCGCTCCTTGCGGCGCTTTTGATGGCATGTGGATGCCCTAAAGTGGCGGAAACGGTACCGGCAGCACCGGACTACTCCAATCCCGCCATGTGGATAAGGGAGGACATGGATCCGGATGGCAGCGGGGCCGATGTCTTCTATGTGGTTTCTACCTGGGAGACGGACTGGCAAGACAGTTCCGGACTCACCATCCATTATGCCGATGTCTGGAATCCGGACCACCGCGCCCACATGGGCTCGGAGATGAACAAGGCTGCCGCCTATATGGCTCCCGGCAACCGCTATTGGGCGCCTTTCTATCGGCATGCCACCATTGAGGCCTTCCTGACGCGCGACGACAAAACAATCCACGAGCGCACGCGCCTGGCCATGAAGGATGTATGTGATGCCTTCGACTGCTTCCTGAAGCAGCATGACCCGCAGCGGCCGCTTATTATTGCAGGGTTCAGTCAGGGCGGCATGGCCGTTGTGGAATTGCTCAAGCACATGGATGACGCCACCTTCGGCCAACTGGCCGGTGCCTATGTGATGGGCTACAAGGTGACGGACGAGGACCTGGCGTCCTGCCCCCATATCAAGCCGGCTCAGGGCTCCGAAGACGTTTGCGTAACCATTTGCTACAATACGGTGAAGGACGTGAAATACATCAATCCGGTGCTGGCGGCCTCCAGCATTGCTATCAACCCCGTGAACTGGGTTACCGACGCCACTCCCGCCGTACTGCACGACACCATCACCGTCACTTTGTCACCCCTGCACCACGTGCTGGTTGTGGAAGGATACGACGGCTCTGAATACCCTCCCTTCGCCGATTTCATCAACGTGGGGGATATCCACGGCTGCGAGCCTTGGCTCTACAGCGAATGCCTGCAGCAGAATATGCGCGCCCGCGCCCGTGCCTGGAGAGACCGATAAAACTGCTCCAGCCATAAAGCGTATGATAGCGCGGGTTTTCTATTCTCTTACCCCCCCTATGGCACGATTGGCACTTTCAGCACATCCCCAAAGTGCCATAACAAAGCCGAAGGAACTGCTTATTCGTCTCTTATGAAATACGACGGATTATTCATTGCAATACTTCTGGCCTGGAAATAAACAGAGACGAAGGCCGTTCCCATAATGAGGACCAGTGCAAGAAGATATACCCAAAATGTAAAGGAAAGGCGATACGAATAGCTTTGGATTATAACGGAGTTAATCAAAACTGATATGGCAAGGCCAAAGATACTTGCTACCATCACAATCCTGAGATACCTGAAAACATTGCGCTGCAGTTCGTCGCTCCCGGTAGCACCATAGACTTTCCGGATAGCCGTTTCCTTTCGATGCAAAGAAACATAATACGTGCTCATTGCTAAATAAAAATTGACTCTCTGTAACCTCAATCGCCTCCAGAGCGCTCTGCAAGGCCAATTCCAATTCGTATAGCGGGCTAAAAGCATCGATTTTTGATGTTTTTAGCCCATTATCCGATATATTTCAGTATATTTGCATCAAGTAAAGTTCGTCTATATGAAAATCATTGGTCGCGACGCAGAAAACGCAAAACTCAAGTCCTGGTACAAGTCCGGCAAAGCCGAATTCCTCGCCATTTACGGCAGACGCCGTGTAGGAAAAACGTACTTGGTGAATACCTTCTTCGACAACCAGTTCACCTTTGACGCCACAGGCATCATCGGCGGCACCCGCACCGAAGAGCTTGACGCCTTCTACTCCGCCCTTGTCGAGTACGGTTATTCCGGCCCCAAGCCCAAGAAGTGGATGGAAGCCTTCGAATCCCTTAAAGGTCTGCTGAAGGAAAAAATAGTAAAAGGGAAACGAGCGGTCGTCTTCATCGACGAACTCCCGTGCCTGGCCACGCCCAAATCAGACCTCGTCAAAGCCCTGGACTACTTCTGGAACAAATGGGGCTCCCGCCAGAAAGAACTGATGCTTATCGTCTGCGGCTCCGCCACCTCCTGGATTGTCCGCAACATCATCGACAACAAAGGTGGCTTACATAACCGGATCACGCACGAGATGCACCTCTTCCCGTTCCACCTCAAGGAAACCCGGGAATTCCTGCAGGCCGGCAAATTCAAGTGGAACGACATCACCATCCTCCAAGCCTATATGATTCTGGGCGGCATCCCTTACTATCTGAGCCTACTGGATTCCGGAATGTCCCTTGCCGACAACATCGACGCCCTTTTCTTCGCCGAAGGTGCCCAGCTTCGCGGTGAGTATGAGCGCCTCTACAAGTCCCTCTTCAAGACGCCAGAGCGCTATAAAGCCATCATCAAACTCCTTTCCGACACCAAGAAAGGCCTCACCCGCAAGGAGATTGCCGAGAAACTCAAGGTTCCCAACAACGGCCACCTCAGCGACATGCTGGAAGACCTCGTCAACTGCGACTTCATCCGGCACTACAACGTCCTTGGCAAGAGCGTCCGTTCCAGCGGCGGCCTCTACCAGCTCGTGGACTTCTTCTCGCTCTTCCACGCATCCTTTATCAAGAGCAAGAATACAGACCCCCACTACTGGCAGCACACGCTCAATACCACCACCCAGAACAACTGGTTCGGCCTCACATACGAAAAGGTGGCCATGGCCCACATCCCGCAAATCCTTCGCGCCATCGGCATGGACCGCATCCTCACGGAATATTACTCCTGGCGCAGCCAGTCTTCCGACCCCGGAGCCCAGATCGACCTCATCATCGACCGGGCCGACGGCTTCCTGAACATCTGCGAAGTCAAATACTCAAAAGGCGACTATGCCCTCACCAAAGCCGAAGCCGATAAAATAGACAATCGAGTGAGCGCATTCCAGCAGGAAACCGGCACCGACAAGAACATCCTCGTCACCCTCATCACCGTCAAGCCGGTCAAGGAGAACGCCTGGACAGACACCGTCAGCAGCTTCGTAACCCTCCAAGACCTTCTCGTATAACGGGCTAAAAACCTTCTATTTTCACCTTTTTAGCCCGCTATCCGTAACATACTCAAAACCGCCGCCACCTCAACCCGAGATAGCGGCAGTTTTTCTGTCATGTCCCGCCAGACCGGGTATCTGTCTTCCTGAGGTGAAGCCGAAGGATCTACTTCGTATATAGCCCCATCCTCCTGAACGTCACATCGCCCTCCAGCAGATTCGGCCCGTCCGTATTTATCTCAAAGCGCTCAAGCACCAGCTTGTCCTTACTGCACTCCTTGACCCAGTAACCCACAGTAGGCGTATACGCGGCTTTCCGGTCCTCTTGCTTGAAGTCATGATCCAGTTCAAAGAGATAAAGCGCCGGAGTGGAACCGCCCACGCCTGGATAGCCGTTCTGATGCTGCTGGTAGATATATTTTTCCTCTGAATCTCCGGAGAATACATCGGATACGTAGATGGTCAGGATAAACGGATCCTGGCTCTCCTTGTTGATGCTCGAGAAGGTCCAGATCACCAGCCCTGCATCCTGCACTCCTTCCGGATACACTTTCTCCCAACTGCCCTCCAGGTTGTTAGCTAAGTCAATCTCAGGAAACAGATTCTTCTCACAACCGCACAGCCCTGCCACTAGTAGCGCCGCGCAAAGAACATTTCTCAATATCTTCATCATTGTTCACGTTTTCTTATTAAACGCACGAACGGCCGAAATCTTGCTTCAAAAAATAGTTTTATCGGATAATCTCTATTGTCAATGCCGTCTGGTGCCCCTCGCGGTCCCGGAATGTCCAGGAGGCCGTTTCCGTTCCCACCGTGACGACAAAAGTGTCGCAGACGAAGTCGTCGTGAACGCTGTCAGTATGATAGACAAACATTTCCGGACCAGTTTCACCCTCTGTGACTTTCCATTCCTTGCCAAACTTGAAAAGGAAAGTTAGCCGGTCTCCGGCCTGGGCCTGTACAGTCAGGCTTTCCTCCTCGATGTCGTAACCCTGCCGCACATCAAGGTCGAACTTGCGCACAGTGCCGCGGCAGTCCCGAATCAGATACCAGTGGGAGCCGGGAAGGAGGGCGCCGGTTTTCAGCATGGAGCCTTCCATCGAAGCGTCCGCCGCATTCATGTCAGAATAATACACAATCCGGTACGGCTCACCTGCGCCGAAGTCGATGGTACTTTTCGTGGGGCCGCCATAGGGAACGCACTTGGACCACGAGAAATGCTGCACGGCCGGGTGGCTGCTATAGATGTAGACGTGCGACTCCGCCCCCGAACGGTCGGAAACCACTACGTCCACCACATCATCCAGCAAATCCACCGTGACGGTTTTCCCTTCGATGCGGGCCATTCCTCCCGGTATGGTAATCTGCCTGGATGGAATATAGTCATTTTCCATAACCTGAGCGGTATAGCCCCCGGCTCCGGAAAAGATGTCGAAAGAGACGGTCAGTTCGTCGGTATGGATCGTATATGCTTGTACATCGTCCGCAATTTGATGCGTATCTTCCGCCGGGAAGTCCATCCGGAGAGTAGTGTTTTCTTCACTCAATTTCTCAGTACAAGATGCGAGTGTAATAACGGCTGTCAGCCCACAAATAACAATCTTCCTCATAATCAGTCTCAATTATCATTCGTTCTGCCATATTCGGCAAAAACGAGCACAAATTTACAATAACTATTCTTCTCAAGCAAGTGTGAGGCCGATTTAAGACTATTTAAACCTCCCCGTATCCACGGCCTCTCGCCGTTTCTCCGTATAGCCGCCGAATTTCCAGGTGAGGGCGACCCCGGCCCTGCGCCAGCCCTTGTAACTGGTGTGTACATATTGTCCGTCGTAGTCGATGAGCGGGGAAATCATTCTGGTCTGGAATATGTCGGAGCAGAAGATGTTGAGCAGTCCCCGGCCGCCGGCGAAGCCCCAGCGCAGCGAAACGTCCAGATTCCCGGAAGCGGGCAGATCGTAGTTGCCCTGGATGCCCTTGGAGCGGATCATGCCGTTTACCAGCAGCTTCAGGTTGTGCTTCTTGGAAAGGGTGAATGTATTGTTCATTATCACCATACCGAAAAAGATGTTCCGGTCAAAGGGGATGTCATAGAAATCGCTGTCCTTCTCTCGTTGCCAGGCGCCGATAAGCCGGGTCTGCGCGTTCCACCAATCGCCCACGTTAAAGGGAATCGTCGCTTGGATGCCGCCCTGCTGCATGAAATCCTCGTTCAGCGAGCGGTAGGTCTGCACCAGCCGGTCAGGGTTCTGATACAGCAGCTGGATGAAATAATCTTTGCTATGGCTGAAGTATGCCGTAAACACATACTTGCTCTTCAGGATGTAGGACAGCGCCGCCTGATACTCCTTCTTTGGGCGCAGCGAAGGATTACCCACAATCTCGGTATAGGCGTTGGAATGGGTCGTGGTGCTCTGCAGGGACCAGTAGTCCGGGTAACCCTTGTCAGAGGAAAGCCCCAGCTGGACGATATGCCCGGCGGCTGGAAGCCAGGTCAGGTTCAGCGTCGGATACACGGACCAGTCGTTCCAGGCCGCGTTCTTGAAATGCTCCACCGCCAGCGAACCGTCCATCTGCCATTTCTCGGAGAAGGCCTTGCTGAATCCGGCATAAACATTCTGCGACTGCTCGTCCAGCAGGGAGCTGAAACCGCCGTC
>JAFVAU010000026.1 GCA_017480345.1 Bacteroidales bacterium | reverse complement strand
TGCTTAATCTTCTTGTTGTAACCACTCTTGCCTCCCTCATAAAAGATGACACGGAAGGAAAAGTCCCTGGCCTTGATGATATCAAAGGCATACCGCACAAGCGGCGTCTTAATTTCCTTGTAGTTGGTCTGAGAGCCCTTTGTCTTCTTGGGAAGGTAGTGGATATAGGGGATGCCCTCGTCCGTCACGAAGATATGCTCCATCTTGAAGCGTTTGTAGTCGCTGATACGGCAGCCCAGGGCGCAGTGGACCAGAAAGGCATCCTTGGTTTCCTGTAATGTTTCCGGCACCTCCGTTGCTTTCACTTTTTCAAGTTCGTCAATGGTCAGGAAGATGGGATCGTCCTCCTTGGTCTGGGTAAGTTTCTTTTTTCGGTCCGGACTAAGCCGCCGGAATGGTGATTTGACTATGTCATCACGTATTTCCAAATAATTGAAGAACGTAATTAACATCTTCATTTCGTGTGCAACAGTGTTTGCTCCACGACGTTTGGTGGGAATCTCCACCTTTTTTAGTTCTTGATAAATTCGCTTGTATTTAGGCACGTAAAGATACTCGTCAAAGAGAAACTGGCGGAGTTTCATTATCTCGTCAACATCAAACTCGGCAGGCATGATTTCCTCCAGCCCGTTGATTTGAAGATATCGGGACAAGCGGTTGTGTACCCCATTGAAATGCTTGTATCGACTTAAACCAAAAAGTCCATCACGATAACTGTCTTGAATGTACTTGTTCAAAGAATACAGCAACGTTTTCTTCTCGTTGCGTATAATAACGTCAGGGTTCAATTCCTTTGCCACTGATTCTTCATATTGGGCAGCCGTTATTATCTCTCCGGCTTCCACCAGCTTGCGATATGCCCGCCGCATAGCATCAATCTCGCGAGTGATATCGTCCTCCAACTGCTTATTGTACACAGAAACCTTTGGCCGAAGTGTACCGTCCACGTTGAACTTGGAAAGATCCGCGAGCGAGGCCTTGATGTTGCTCTTGTGATAAAGGTCAGCCCTGCGGCCATCTGTCAAGCGGAACCGCAGCCTGATTTCCCCTTCCGTTTTCGTTGTCCTGGCAAATATTACAATCCGTTCCATAAGCGACCAAATTTACGTTGTGCAAATATACGATTTTTGCACAACAGAATTGCAATTTTGCACAACATTTACAAAACAGAGTTAATTAATATATTTATAAACAATTGATTTATAACTCAATTTGATTGATTTTGGTTTACCTCGTTTTAAAATACCGATTCCCGCTCTGGGCACACAAAAAAGGACCGAGATTTCGGTCCTTTTTTGTGTGCCCATTGTCTCCGACTCATTGGGGAGAGGACTCCCCAAACCCCTCCCGTCGGCCAAAGGCCGAATTTTAGGTGACAGCTAAATTATTGACGCACAGAACGTTGTAACACTTTTCTCGTTCAAAAAACGAACGAGAAATGTACTACAAGTCAATGACAATCAGTTACTTATTTGTCACCCGCCGGACTCACGCGCGATGCTTGCCAGAAGCACCTGCCAGGCGTTCCACCAGGGCGGAGGCAACCAGGTTGCCGGTGGCGTTGAGGAGGGTGGCGGGAATGTCGCAGATGGTGCCGATGATCATGAGCGTGGCGGCGAAGGCGGGGTCTACGCCCAGGATGACGCAGATAAGGATTTCGCCCGTCATTCCGCCGATGGGGATGGCCCCCACCACAACACTGCCCAGAAAAGCCAGAAGCAGCACCAGGGCGGCCGCCACCCAGCCGCTTTCCGGCATCATGTCAAAGAAGTACAGGGCAAAGAGCACCTTGGCCACCGAGGTGATGACGGAGCCGTCCTTGTGGAGGTTGGTTCCCAGGGGAATCACGCCATCGGCCACCTTCTCGCTCACCCCCAGCCTGCGGGCGGCGGAAAGGTTCACCGGCAGGCAGGCGGCCGATGAAGACGTACCCACCGCCGTGGCGGAAGGCGGAATCATCTCTTTCCAGAACCGTCCCAACGGGATGCGGCAGAAGAGGGCGCAGAGGGTATAGACGCCCAAATAGCAGACGGCACAGGCCACCAGCACCACCAGGAAAATCTCCAGATATCGGCCCACAATCTGTCCGCCAAGGGAGCCGATGGTGTCGGAAAAATAGCATCCGATACCGATGGGAGCCACCTTCATCACCACTTCCATCATCTTCATGATGACGGCGCCCCCCTCCGTCACCACTTTTTCCATGGTGGGAACCGTGCTGCCCAGGGCGGCGACGGACAGGCCGAAGAGGGCCGCAAAGACAATCAGGGGCAGCAGGTGCTCCCGGGAGAGCAGCAGCGGGAAATCATTGACGGTAAAGGCCGATACCAGGGCCTCGCCGATATCCATGCCCGGCTGAAGGGCTGCACCTCCGGCGGCAGCGCCGCTTCCTTCCAACCCGGCGAAGGGATTCCACACGCTCATGAGGCCGTAGGCGAATACGCCGGCCACCAGAGACATGAAGAGAAACACGCCTACGGCCGTCCCCAGAACCTTGCCGATGGTTCCGCTCCGGCGCATCACCACCATGGACTGGGCCACGGAGAAGAACACCAGCGGCACCACCAGCACGAAGATCAAGTTCAGAAAAAGGGTTCCGACGGGCCGGAAAACGGCCGCTTTTTCTCCCAGCACCACGCCCAGCACGCCACCGGCCAGCAGTCCCAGCAGGAGCCACAGGGTGGAGGCGTAATTTTTCAGCACGGCAGTTTTGGCCATACAACTAAAGCTTGAAATTCCACTTGACGCCCAGGATGATGATGCGGCGGTTCTGATAGATCTGCTCCACCCAGACCTCGTTGCCGTACACGGAGGTGTATTCATTCTTCTGCATGTGTTCCAGCAGGTCCTTGCCCTGAAGATACAGGGTGACATCCTTGAATTTCTTCTCCACGCGGGCATTCAGCGTCCAGTAGGACGTGATAAGGGTATGCAGGGTCATCGTGGGGCTCTTGTAGTTCATATCGGCCCCGATGCTCCAGCCCTTTCCCAACTTGAGCAGAAGATTGGCCTGGATGCGCCATTCGTCGGTTTTCTGCGTCTTTTGCTCCAGCTCGGCAATGCGGTAGGTGTGATTGTACTTGACGTTGAGGCCGGCGTCCACCCATTTCCCCGCCCAGGAAAGCGACGGGGTTATGCCCCAGAGGTGGCTGTTGGAGGAATTCATCCAGGTAAACACCTTATACTCACGGCCATCGATTTTCTCCATGCTGTACGTCTGGTCCACCTCGTCCAGCTTGCGGGTATAGAAGGTGGACAGGCCGGCGGAAAACCTTTTCCGGCGGTATTTGTAATCCAGGCTGAGGGTGGAGGTGATGGTGGAGTTCAGTTCCGTGTTTCCCCTCCAGATCTGGTTGATAAAAGCGCCCGGCCGCTCGAAGGAACAGGTCTGCAGGTAGCTGGGATGCTTCACCGAACGGGAATGGGACAGGCCCAGCTCGTGGGAGGGATGGATCTTCCAGGTAAAGGAGGAATTACCCGTGAAGTGCGGCACCACCGTGGTGGGGGTGTCCATGTGTTTTTCGTTCTGCAGGCGGCGGACATAGACCTGAAGGCCATAATCGGCCTTCACCCTCAGCGGGCCGTAGGTGTAATCGGCCGCAACATAGGGTTCTGCCTGGAGGGTGAAGAAAAAGAATTGCTCATGGATGCTGGTGGAGTCTTTCCATTCCCCTTTTCCGGACAGGGGGTTCAGCATGGTTGCACCGCTGTTCTCGTCGTAGGTGTATTTGACGTTGCCGCGGATTCCGGGATCCAGGATGAGCTTGTGGCGGGAGCGGAGCACGGTGTCCTTCAGATGGATGACGCCATCGGCCGACAGGTTGCCGGAAAAGGGGGTGAGCCTGTATATCTTGGCCCAGAGGTTCTTTTCCTCTATCTGCTGCTTGGTCCACAAGTCATCGCTGTCTGCAATCCCCAGCGTATTCCACTGGTTGTGGCGGCCGTCCGCCTTGAATTCCAGGGTGAGGCTGCTCTGCAGGGTCCTTCGGCCTATGGCATTGGAGGAATTGAACCCGCCCGTATAGGTTAGGCGCAGGCGCTGGGCCCATTCCTCCGTGTAATCCAGCGAACGGATGGCGGCGTTGGCAATTTCGGCATCGTCGGAATCGCTCTGATAGCGGAAGTTGAGCCAGGCCGAATAGCGCTGCTTCGCCGCAGGCGTCCAGGTGAAATCCGTCCGGAAACCCGCGTCCAGCGGACGGGAATTGTTCACTTTGATGAGGGCGTGCAGCTTCGAGTCCTTTTCCTCTTCGCCCACAACCGCCTCAAAGCGATAGCGTTCCGCCGTCTTGGGCTCGTATTTGGCATTCACCTTGGCGCTCCACTGGAACTTGGGACTCCTGTAGCCGAAGCCTACGTTTCCCTCCCCTAGGGAATGGGAAATGTAGGGGTCCATCCCTTCGAACAAGTCTCCCCGCAGGCTTTTCATCCAGCCGAAACCTCCGGCGGCATCCACGTTCCCGTACCACTGCTGCGCACGGGCCGTCCCTGCTGTCAGAAGGAGCAGGAAAAGCGTTACGATATGCCGTTTTGAGGTCATTCCATGCAAAGATACAATTTTCTTCCGGATAATGGAGCAAAGGGCCCGTTGATGTCCTCGGAGAGGTGACAGCTAAGTAGCTCACCGTGAGCGGGTTGCTGCACATTTCTCGTTCGTTTTTTGAACGAGAATTGTATTATAACGACATATGTATCAGCAAGTTAGCTGTCACCAAAAAAGGCTGCGCGAAGGGATTTTGAAAATAGGCGGAAATTGACGAAATTTGTAGGATTAAAGAAACCCGTATGCGCAAAGTTCTCTGCTTCATCCTTCTGGCCGGCCTTCTGGCGGCCGCGTGCCAAAGCAAAAACGACCATTATACAGTTATCATTTCCCTGGACGGAAGCCGTTGGGATTATGCCGATTACTACGACATGCCCTTCTTCGATTCCCTGGCCACCGTGGGTGTGAAGGCCCGCATGGAGCCGTCCTTCCCCTCCTCCACTTTCCCCAACCACTACACCATGGCAACGGGCCTGGTGCCGGACCACCACGGACTGGTGAACAACAGTTTCTGGAATCCGGACACGCAGCACGGCTATGCCATCAACGACAAGGAATCCCGTTACGATCCCCGTTATTACGGCGGAGAGCCCGTCTGGATCACCGCCCAGAAGCAGGGTGTGAAATGCGGCGTGGTTTACTGGGTGGGCTCCGACATTCCCGTGGGGCCGGAGGGAAACGCAACTCCCACCTATTACCGTCACTGGGACGCAGGCCCGCACTGGACCTTTGAAGAGCGCTGCGACGAGATTGTGCGCCTGATGAGCCTCCCGGAGGCCGAACGCCCGCAACTGGTGATGGGCTATTTTGACGAGCCGGACCACCAGGGGCACGTTCACGGCCCCTTCTCCCCCGAATGCAAGGAAATGGCTGAACACATGGACAGCCTCATGCACAACCTGTACCTTCGCCTGAAGGCCCTCCCCGCCGGCAAGAAACTCAACTTCATCCTGGCCGGAGACCACGGCATGACGGAAATTTCCCCGGAGCGTTTCATCGGCTGGTACGAAGTAATCCCCGAAGAGTGGGTGGAGCGCATTTCCGGCAACCTGCCCACCAGCATCTGGGTTAAGGAAGGCTATGTGGACAGCCTGTACAACCGCCTGAAGGAAGTGGAACACCTCAGCGTGTGGAAGCACGGAGAGGTGCCCGCCTACTTGAACTACGGCACTTCCAACCGCCTGGGAGACCTCATCGTGAGCCCGGACCTGGGCTGGCAGTTCAACTTCGCCCCGTCCCGCAACCACGGAACCCATGGCTTCGATCCCACCGAGACCGACATGATGGTGGCCTTCCGCGCCGTGGGACCGGACTTCAAGGAGGGATATGAGGCTCCCCTCACGGAAGGGGAGAAATCGGCCTTCCACAATACGGACCTTTACCCCATGCTGTGCAAGCTGCTGGGGGTGAAGCCCGCCCCGGTGGACGGCAAACTGGAACGGATTCAAAAGATTCTCAAATAATATGAGTAAGCATTTCACTTTACCTTACGAGGGCGGGCTCATTGAAAAGAACCTGCCTGCAGGCATTCTCCATTCCTACGAGAAAATCTGGACCCACGTGTACCCGGAATCCCGTCCGGCCTCCTACGCTATTGCCGATTTCATCGTAGATGCCATCAACAACCACAAGGACGGCCTGTTCCGCCTGGGTCTTACCACCGGCTCCACCCCCACGTCCCTGTATAACGAACTGGCCCGCCGCTACCAGGCCGGAAAAGTTTCCTTCAAGAACGTGGAGGTGGTAACCATCGACGAATACTACCCCTCCTCCAAGGACGAGGCCCAGAGCCGCAACCACCTCATCCACGAGGCCCTGCTGGACAAAGTGGACATCCTCAAGGAAAACATCCACATCCCCGACGGAACCGTAACTCCGGAAGAGTTGGGAGATTACTGCATCAAATTTGACGCCCTGGCCCGCGGACTGGACCTGCTGGTGATTGGCGTGGGCGAAAAGGGCCAGGTGGGCTTCAACGAAGCCGGGGCCGATGAAAAGACGCGCACCCGCACCGTCCGCCTCTCCTACAACTCCCGCAAGCGCCAGAGCGAAAACTTCAACCACGACATTGCCGCCACCCCGGACAAGGCCATCACCGTGGGCGTGGGCACCATGCTCAGCGCCAAGCGCATCATCCTCATGGCCTGGGGCGAAGACAAGGCCCAGGCGGTAAAGGACATTGCCGAAGGCCCCGTAACCACGGACTGCCCCGCCTCCCTGCTGCAGAAGCACGACCACATCTCCTTCTACGTGGACGAGACGGCCGCCAGCCTTCTCACCCGCAGCGTAGCCCCCTGGCTGGTGGGTCCCTGCGACTGGCAGCCCAAGTTTGTGCGCAAGGCCGTGGTCTGGCTGTGCGAAGTAACCCGGAAGCCCATCCTCAAACTCACGGAAAAGGACTACCTGAACAACGGACTCAGCGAGCTTCTGGAACAAAAAGGCGCCTTTGACAAAATCAATATCGACGTCTTCAACGACCTCCAGCACACCATCACCGGCTGGCCCGGAGGGAAACCCAATGCCGATGACAGCACCCGCCCGGTGGAGGCCAAGCCCTTCCCCAAGACGGTGCTCATCTTCTCCCCGCACCCGGACGACGACGTCATCTCCATGGGCGGCACCTTCATCCGCCTGGCCACCCAGGGCCACAACGTGCACGTGGCCTACCAGACCTCCGGCAACGTGGCCGTGCACGATGACGTGGTGCTCCAGCACATGGACGCCGCCTACCAGCTGGGCTTCGCCGACAAGTTTGACGAGGTGAAAAGGCTGGTGGAGAGCAAGGTCCCCGGAGAACCCGAACCGCGCGCCCTCTTGGAAATGAAAGGCGCCATCCGCCGCAGCGAAGCCCGCGGCGCCGTGCGCTCCTTCGGCCTCAACGACAACACCAACGCCCACTTCCTCAACCTCCCCTTCTATGAGAGCGGCGGCATCAAGAAGAATCCCCGCACCCAGGCCGATGTGGACATCATCAAGGACCTCCTCACCAAGCTGAAGCCCCACATGGTATTCATGGCCGGAGACCTGGCCGACCCTCACGGAACGCACCGCGTGTGCACGGAGGCCGCCATGGAAGCCATGGACCAGCTGAAGGAAGAAGGGGCCGACTGGATCAAGGACACCCATGTGTGGCTGTACCGCGGCGCCTGGATGGAGTGGGAGCTGGGCCGCGTGGACATGGCCGTGCCGCTGAGCCCCGATGAGGTAATCAAGAAACGCCACGCCATCTTCCGCCACCTGTCCCAGAAAGACATCGTGCCCTTCCCCGGTGAAGACCCGCGCGAGTTCTGGCAGAGGGCCGAGGAACGCACCTCCAATACCGCCAAGCTCTACGACCAGCTGGGCATGGCGGAATACCAGGCCATTGAAGTATTTTTGAAACTGTATTAGGCTATGAAAATTATCATCCGAAACAACTCAAAGGAAGGCTCCCTGTGGGCCGCCCACTACATTGCAAGGCGCATCAACGAGAAGGCCGCCGTCACGGACAAGCCCTTCGTGATTGGCCTTTGCACCGGTTCCACGCCCCTTGAAACCTACGCCGAGCTCATCCGCATGGTGAAGGCCGGGGAAGTGTCCTTCAAGAACGTGATTTCCTTCAACATGGACGAGTACGTGGGCCTGCCGGAAAGCCATCCGGAGAGCTATCACAGCTTCATGCACCACAACCTCTTCGACCACATTGACGAGCCCAAGGAGAACATCCACATCCTGAACGGCAACGCCAAGGACGTGGAGGCCGAATGTGCCGCCTACGAGAAAGCCATCGTGGACGCCGGCGGGTTTGACCTCTTCCTGGGCGGCGTGGGCGAAGACGGCCACATTGCCTTCAACGAGCCCTTCTCCTCCCTGCAGAGCCGCACCCGCGTGGTCACCCTTACCCAGGACACCCGCGAGGTGAACGCCCGCTTCTTTGACGGAGACCCCTCCAAGGTGCCGGCCCAGGCCCTCACCGTGGGTGTAGCCACCGTCCTGAGCGCCAAGGAAGTGGTGATCCTGGCCTTCGGCTCCAAGAAAGCGCGCGCCCTCCAGGCTGCCATAGAAGGCCCCATGAGCCACTATTGCACCCTGAGCGGACTACAAAATCACCCCGCCGGAACCATCGTCTGCGACGAGAGCTCCATTGGCGAGGTGAAAGTTAACAGTTATCGCTATTTCAAAGCCGTAGAGGCAGCGGAAAGCTGATTGCCCAGGCCGATGGTGTAACCTTCGCTACGGAAGTAGACGCGGTTGAAGCTGTCGGCAATGAGCACCACCGGACGGGCGCCTTCCAGCATCCCTTCCGGAGCCACTCCGAAGAGGACCGTAGCGGGAAGTTTCCCGTATCGGCCCTCTTTTTCTTCCTTCAGAAGCATGGAGAGCGCATCCTGAGAAGAGCAGAGAAGCACGATGGGACGGTTCCAACTCTCCAGCTGTTCGCGGGCGGCGGCAAGGTCCCTCAGGGCATGGTTGGTGGGTTCCTTTCCGGGATCCAGCAGGGCCAGCACGTAGTAGCCGCGGCCGGTCCGGGACAGGATGGAAACCTCCTTGCCTTCTACGGAAATCTTGGTTTCGGCATCAAACTGGCCGATCACGGGCAGGGCGCCCTCCACCTCTCCGATGCGGAGTTCCTGGACGGTCTCCTTGCCCTCCTCGATGGAGAAGAAACGCATGGAAACCGGCACGGAGCCGTCTGACAGGCGGTTTCCGGACACCAGCAGATAAGTGCCTGCATCCAGCTTGTGACCGCCCTTGAATACATGGGCCCAGTCTACGCCGCCGCCCATGTCCACCTCGCCCTCGTCAAAGGAAAGCAGGCTGGGACGGCCGTCCACCATCTTGGAAAGGGTGAAGTGCGTATAGTACTGAGGGTTCTCAACGGCCTTGGTGGGCTTGTAGGTAAGTTTGAGCGTGCCCTGGGGGGCGGCCTTCGCCGGCGCATCGCCGCCGAAGTTCACATCCAACCACTGGCCGTTCTCCCTATACTGGATTTTTCCGGTAACCAGGTCTTTCCGGGCCTCGAAGCCCTTGGCGCGGGCGGCCGCCACAAAGAAGAGGTCGCGGGAGCGGGGCAGGGCCAGGCGGCTCTCATACACGCCGGCTGGAGACATAGGGATGTTCCAGGCCTTGGGATTGTCCAGGACCTTGATGTTGTCCTCCGTCCACTTCACCAGCTCCCGGGGGCTGTGAATGTCTTCCAGCTTTTCTGCAAAATAGCCGTAGAACGGCGTGAGGAACTCATTTTCAATGCGGGAACCGCGGAAAACGGGGGTGGAATAATAGTCCTGGAGGTTTTCCAGCGTAACGTCGTGGAAGTCTTTGGTGCTAAGGGAATTCAGCACTTCCTCTATGCGCTCGTGGTTGCCGCAGACCACCTGGAAGGCTTCCAGGGTCTCCCAGTTGCCGCGGGCCTTGTTGCCGGCCGGGAAAGTGGCCTCGTAGGCATGGCGGAGGGAATCTTCATAGGCAAAGCGCACGTCGTTCTGGGCACGCTGCTCCGGCGTCACTTCCGGCAAAGTCACATTCTCCGGCGGAGGAACCAGGTTAAAGGCTTCCTTCACGCCCTCGGGGCCGGCGTACTTGTCTCCTACCAGGTAGCTCAGGGAGATGACGGCTTCCGTATCCTTACCGAAGGAAACGAGGGTATAGCCGAAGCAACGGTCCTTGGATGCCCATACCAGCATGTCTCCCAGGCCGGCGCTGGTGAAGGTGCGGCCGTCGGCATCCGTGTACTTGGAAACGGCGGGATAGAACTCTGCATAATTGTAGATGCAGAAATCCACGCGGGCTCCCTCCACGGGCTTGCCGGCCAGGTTGTCGGGGGCGTTGTCGGCCCAGACCACCCGGAAGTCTATGCGGGCCGTCTTGGCGTAATTGTCAATGAGGTTCACCTCCGTGAAGTTGGGGCTTTCCAGCACCACCTCTTCGGGGCCGTCGTACTTGCCGAAGACCTTGGTGTGCATGAGCATGGCGCGGGAGGCGGGGGCGTTGAACCAGCCCAGGTTCAGGACGGGCTCGGGCTCACAGGCGCCCAGGAAGTACCACTGCCCGTCGGCCCAGGCTTCCACCCAGGCGTGATTGTCGTCCGTGTGGGCCCAGCGGGGGGTATACACCTGGCGGGCCGGGATGCCCACGGAACGGAGGGCCGTGACGCAGAAGGTGGACTGCTCTCCGCAGCGGCCCAGGGCATTCTTGACCAGGTTCAGCGGAGAGGAGGTGCGGGCGTCGGAAGGCGTGTAGGTCACTTTCTCGTGGCACCAGTGGTTCACCTCCAGGATGGCGTCCTTCATGGACAGGCCCTTGATGCGGGGCTTAAGCTCCTGGCTGAAGACGATACGGGCGCTGTCCAGGCTCTCGTTGTTCACGCGCAGCGGCAGCACAAAATGGCGGAATTCCCGCTCCGGCACGCCCCAGTTCATTTCCTTGCGCGTCTCCAGGGAGCTGCGCACGTTCCGGAGGTAGAAATCGGCGGAATAGTCCGTCACATCGGCCAAGGGCATGTAGGCGTAGAGGAATTCCAGCGCGTCTTTTTCCTGGGCCGATATGCCCTCCGGAAGGGTCATGAACGGCTTCAGGGCGCCGTCATGGGCTTCCTGACGCGCCTGGAAATCGGCCTCATAATACTTGGGCTCAGAGCAGGAGAGAAGGAGGCTCCCTGCTATCAAAAGGGGTAGTAATCTTTTCATGGGAACAACTATTAAAAAAGGCCCCGCATGCGGGGCCTCTCACTTAATCTTCTTCCTCTTCCTGGGCGGCGTATTCGGCCAGCAGCTTGGTCTGGACGTCGGCCGGCACCTGGACGTACTCCGCAAACTTCATCTGGAAGGTGGCGGAGCCGCCGGTGAGGGAGCTCAGGATGGTGGAGTAGCGGTAGAGTTCTGCCAGCGGCACACGGGCGTGCAGCACGGTGAAGCCCTTCTCCATATCCTGGTTCATGATCATGCCGCGACGGGTGTTGAGGTCGCTCATGCAGGGGCCTACATACTCGTTGGGGGTGAAGATATCCACATTGTAGATGGGCTCCAGGATCTTGGGACCGGCATTGCGGAAGGCCTCCTTGAAGGCGTTGCGGCCGGCGATGATGAACGCGATTTCCTTGGAGTCTACCGGGTGCATCTTACCGTCATATACATACACGCGGATGTCACGGGCGTAGGAACCGGTGAGCGGGCCTTCCTCCATCTTGCTCTTGATACCCTTGAGGATGGCGGGCATGAAGGAGAGGTCGATGGAACCACCTACCACGCAGTTGTAGAACTCCAGCTTGCCGCCCCACTCCAGGTCCGTGATGTCCTGGCTCTTGAAGTTGAAGATGACGTCCTTGCCGTCAATCTTGAAGTTCTTGGGAGCTTCCTGGCCTTCCACGTAGGGGCAGACCAGCAGGTGCACCTCACCGAACTGACCGGCGCCGCCGGACTGTTTCTTGTGGCGGTACTGGGCCGTGGCAATCTTGGTGATGGTCTCACGGTACGGCACCTTGGGAGCGTAGAATTCCACGTTCTGCTTGAACTCATTGTTCAGGCGCCACTTCACGTAGTTGATGTGCTGCTCTCCCATGCCGGAAAGGATGGTCTGACGCAGTTCCTTGGAGTATTCCACGGTGATGGTGGGATCCTGGGCTGCAATCTTGTTGAGGGCGTCGCCCACCTTGGCTTCGTCGTTCTTGTCCACGGCCTTTACGGCGCAGCGGTATTTGGCATCCGGGAACACCATGTGCTTGATGGCCTCTACACCGCTCTGGGCCAGGGTGACGTCCGTCTTGCCGGCCTTCAGCTTCATGACGCAGCCAATGTCACCGGCGCTGATGGAAGTGACTTCCTCCTTCTTGGAGCCGGCCACGGCGTAAATGGCGCTCAGGCGCTCTCCGTTGCCGGTTTCGGGGTTCACCAGGTCTGCACCCTTGTTGAGGGTACCGCTCATCACCTTGAAGTAAGAAACCTCACCCAGGTGCTGCTCCACGCTGGTCTTGAAGATGAACAGGGCCACGGGACCGGCAGGGTCGCACTTGAGGGTGCCGCCGTCCACGGTGGGCTCCTGTTTCCCTTCCGGAGAAGGAACCACGTTCACGGTGAATTCCATCAGGCGTTTTACGCCCAGGTCTTCCTTGGCGGCCACGCAGAACACGGGAACGGTCTCTCCCTTCTGCAGGCCCAGGCGCAGACCTTCACGGATTTCGTCGGTGGTGAGTTCCATGGTCTCGAAGAACTTCTCCATGAGTTCGTCGGAACCTTCGGCAGCCTTCTCCATGAGGGCGGAACGGAGCTCTTCGGCCTCGTCGGCATAGGCGGCGGGGATGTCCAGCTCTTCGTTCTTGCGGTTGTAATATTTCATGGTAATCACATCCACAAAGCCTTCCAGGCCGGCGCCGGGGTTCACCGGGAACTGGCACAGGGCGGCCTTCTTGCCGAACTCCTCGTTGATGGCGTTGCGCACGCCTTCCCAGTTGGCCTTGTCGTGGTCCAGCTGGTTCACGGCAATCACCATGGGGATGCCGTACTGGTCTGCGTAGCGGGCGAAGAGGGTGGTTCCCACCTCGATGCCGGCCGTGCCGTTCATGACCATGATGGCGGCATCCACCACCTTGAAGGCGGAGAGGGCGCCACCGGAGAAGTCGTCGGAACCGGGCGCGTCGATGAAGTTGATCTTGCAGCCGGCGAACTCTGCATACAGCGGAGTGGCGTTGATGGACTTCTGGTTGGTCTGCTCGAACTCGGTGTTGTCGGACACGGTGTTCTTCTCTTCCACGCTGCCGCGGCGGTCAATGACCTTGCCTTCGAAAAGCATGGCCTCGGACAGGGTGGTCTTACCGGAACGCGGGGCGCCGATGAGGACGATGTTGCGGATGTTTTTTGTTGTGTAAGCTTTCATTGTATTATTAATTATTTTTGCTAATTAGCGTCGTAGCCCACAAATATAACGAAATTTTCTTACCTTTGCTTCAAATAAGTACAGAAAGCGATGAAAAAACTGCTCATAAGCCTTTTGGCCGCCGCCATTTGCCTGGGTGCATCGGCCGAAAAAAAAGATGTCCGCTGGGACTTCGGCGCCTATGCCGCCCTCTCTTACAACGCCTCTTTCCCCCTGCCGGACCGGATGGTGACCAGCGGCCTGGGCTTCGACTTCAGCCTCATCAACTTCAAAATCTACACGGCGCCCGGCACCGTCCTCTCCGTGGGCATCCTGGATTTCATGGCCGATCTCCACTACCTCCGCAGAGGCAGCATGTTCCTGAGCGACGGCGTGGCCGCCCGGGCCATCGACGACGCCCGCTCCAAGGCGCACATCGGGGATTTTTCCTTCAGCTTCCCGCTGGGGATTACCCAAAAGCTCGGCGGATACTGGTCGGCCAGTTTCTTCGTGGCTCCGGGCGTGGGCTTCATCAGCTATAACAACGACTTTATCGAAGGGGAAACCCGTCATCGCGATACTTTCTATCCCACCCGGGGCCGTACGGGCTTCCGCCTGGATGTAAAGGCCGCCGTCTGGTACCAGGATATCGGCCTTGTTGTCCGTTATCGCCCCTTGGCTTTCCGGCCTGTCGAAACCGGAAAATCCCTGCAGACCCTCTCCATCGGCCTGGCCGTCCGCTATTGATTCCGAATCTGCAACCTTTCCTGGAGCCGGGCCGATGGGAGGCCGGCTGTGACGAGGCGGGCCGCGGGCCGCTGGCGGGGCCGGTGTATGCCGCCGCGGTGATTCTGCCGCCGGATTTCCACCATCCCCTCCTCAACGACTCCAAGCAGATGAGCCAGAAGGCCCGCGAGGAGCTTCGGCCCATCATCGAAAAGGAGGCTGTGGCCTGGGCGGTGGAGGCGGTATCGGCCGATGAAATTGATACCTTGAATATCCTCTGGGCCTCCGTGACGGGGATGCAGCGGGCGGTGCTGCGCTTGAACCCTGCTCCGGAGTTCCTCCTGATTGACGGAAACAAGTTCCGGCCCTTCGGCCCGTATGGGTTCAAGGATTACCGGACGGTGGTGCATGGGGATGCCACCTTCGCCTCCATTGCCGCCGCGTCCGTGCTGGCCAAAACCTACCGGGACGATTTCATGCGCCAGCTGGCCCGGGAATACCCCCAGTACGGCTGGGAGCGCAACATGGGCTACCCCACGGCGGAGCACATCGAGGCCATCCGGAAGTTCGGCTTCACTCCTTGGCACCGCAAATCTTTTCACGTAAAGGAATTGGAGCCCAGCCTATTTTGATTAACTTTGTACAAAACTCTGTGATAATGAAAAAAATCTTAGCTTTTCTGGCCGGCCTTACCATTGCCGTAAGCGCCATGGCCGATGAAGGAATGTGGCTGCTGCCGCTCCTGAAACAACTGAACGGAAAAGACCTCAAGGCCGCCGGCTGCAAGCTTTCCCCGGAAGAGATTTACTCCATCAACAAGACCTCCCTGAAGGATGCCATCGTGCACTTCGGCGGCGGCTGCACCGGAGAGATGATCAGCGACCAGGGCCTGCTGGTGACCAACCACCACTGCGGTTACAGCAGCATCCAGGGCCTCTCCACGGACGAGCACAACTACCTGATGGAAGGCTACTGGGCCAAGAACTATGCGGAGGAAATCCCCTGCCCGGGCCTGTCCGTGACCTTCCTGGTTTCCATGGAAGACGTTACCTCCGTGGTGGAAAAGGCCGATAACCTGCGGGACAAGCAGGAAGAGCTGCGCAAGGCCGCCGAGGAGGCCAACCCCGGCTGCCGCGCCCAGGTGACTTCCTTCTACAATAATAACGTCTACTACCTGATTGTGTACCGCACCTATACGGACGTGCGCTTTGTGGCCGCTCCCGCCGCCTCCATGGGGAAGTTCGGCGGAGAGACGGACAACTGGATGTGGCCCCGCCACACCTGCGACTTCTCCATGTTCCGCGTGTATGCCGGCAAGGACAACATGCCTGCCCAGTACAGCGAGGAGAACGTCCCCTACAAGCCCGCCCGCAGCCTGAAGGTGTCTGTGAAGGGCGTGAAGGAGAACGACTACGCCATGATCATGGGCTACCCCGGACGCACCCAGCGCTACCAGACGGCCGCCCAGCTCAAGGAGATGATTGCCACCAACCGCATCCGCATTGACGCCCGCACCGTGCGTCAGGACCTCATGTGGGAGGCCATGTGCGCAGACCCCTCCGTGCAGCTCAAATATGCCGACAAGTACGCCGGCAGCGCCAACGGCTGGAAGAAATGGCAGGGTGAAGAGCTGGCCTTCGAGAACTTGAACATTATCGGCCGGGAAGAAGAGAAAGAGGCTGCCCTGAAGGCCTGGATTGAGGCTTCCCCGGAGCGCAAGGCCCTCTACGGAGACCCCGTGGGAGACATCGCCCGCCACGTTGAGAACACCGCCGAGGCTTCTCGCGCCGTCACCCTCCTCACCGAGGCTCCCTACCGCATTGAGCTGGTGGGCCTGGCTTCCGGCGTGCTTTCTCTCTTCCAGAACGGTGTTCCGGAGGGTGTGGACACCCTCACCGTGGTCAAGCAGGCCGTGGAAGCCATGAAGGGCGAGTACCGCGACTATGTGGTGGACCTGGACAAGAAAGAGGCCGTGGCCCTGCTGGAATTCTACCGCAAGAACGCCAAGCCGGAGAACTACCTGGAAGGCCTGGGTGGGGATTTCGCCACCCTGGACATTCCGGAATATGTCAAGAATCTGTTCGAAGGCAGCGTCTTCACCTCTTATGAGAAGCTGCAGGCCGGCGCCACCAGCCTGGACGCCCTCATGAAAGACCCGGCCATGGGCCTGTTCACCAGCATCATTTCGGTGCTCATGAAACACTACGGTGTGGTTTACGGCCGCGCGCCCCAGGCTTATGAACAGGGCCGCAAGCACTTTGCCGCCGCCCTCATGGAGTGGCAGAAAGGCCAGGCCATGTACCCCGACGCCAACTCCACCATGCGCCTCACCTACGGCAAGGTGCTGCCTTACAGCCCCAAGGACGGCCTGGTGTACAAGTACTTCACCACCGCCAAGGGCCTGCTGGAGAAGGAAGACCCCACCAATCCGGAATTCATCCTTCCCGCCGACGTGAAGGCCCTTCTGCAGGCCGGCAACTATGGCCGCTGGGCCGACGCCGACGGCACCCTGCACACCTGCTTCCTCACCAACAACGACATCACCGGCGGCAACTCCGGTTCCCCCGTGCTGGACGCCAAGGGCAACCTCATCGGCCTGGCCTTTGACGGCAACTGGGAGAGCATGAGCTCCGACGTGATGTTTGAGCCGGACCTCCAGCGCTGCATCTGCGTGGACATCCGCTACGTGCTGTGGATGGTGGAGAAAGTGGGTGGCGCCACCAACATCATTAACGAAATCACCTACGCCAAGTAAATTTTGGTGACAGCCAATTGGCTGATTGTCAGTAGCTTATAGTACATTTCTCGTTCAAAAATTGAACGAGAAATGTATTGTTTTATGCTCACAGTCAATTACTTAGCTGTCACCTAAAAATCGGCCGATTAAAGGGCGGAGAGGAGTTTCCGGGCCAGGTCCAGGAAGGCCTGGCTGTCCGGACGGTCCAGCAGGGCGGCGGGGGTGCCGTCATCGGCTCCTTCGCGGATATCCTGCACCAGGGGAATCTGGCCCAGGAGGGGGATGTCCAGATCGGCCGCCATCTTGGAGCCGCCGTCCTTGCCAAAGAGATAGTATTTTTCCTCCGGATGGGCGGCCGGGGTGAACCAGGACATGTTTTCCACCAGGCCGAAGATGGGCTTGTCCACCTGCGGGTTCCGGAACATGTTCACGCCGCGGAGCACGTCGGAGAGGGCCACTGCCTGCGGGGTGGTCACGATGACGGCGCCGCTCATGGGCACATCGCCAATCAGGGAGATATGGATGTCGCCGGTTCCCGGAGGCATGTCGATGAGCAGGAAATCCAGCGGGCCCCAGGCCGTCTGCAGGATAATCTGCTTGAGGGCGGTGGAGGCCATCGGCCCGCGCCAGATAAGGGCTTGTCCGGCTTGGGAAACGTGTCCCACGGAGAGCCATTTGACGCCGTATTTCTCTACCGGAAGGAAGAGGTTGGTGTTTTCATCCTCACCTTCCATCTCGATGGTGACCCCATCGGTGCCGGTCATGGTGGGGATGGAAGGGCCGTAGACGTCGGCATCGGCCACACCCACCCTGTAGCCCAGACGGGCCAGGGCCACGGCCAGGTTCACCGTGACGGTGCTTTTGCCCACGCCACCTTTTCCGGAAGCGATGCCGATGATGTGACTCACCTCCCGCAGCTGCTCCAGATTGAATTCGATTCCCTTGCGCGCCGGCTTGGCCGCCTCTTTCACCACGGTGTCCACCTTGATTTCGGTGCCACCGGGCAAATGCCTGTACAGGCAGGCCTCAACGGCCCCCACCAAGTAGTTCTTCAGCGGATCCGGCCGTTTGGGAAAGGCCAGGGTAACATGCACCCTGCCTTCTTCAATGTCAATCTCTTCCACCAAGCCCAGGGCCACGACGCTCTGGTCTTCCTTGGCGGGATGCTGCACTTCCTGCAGCCACTGGAGTATTTCGGTCTTGTTCATTCCTGAGATTTTGCCCTGCAAAAATACGAATAATTTGCCAAAAGTGAGGTGACAGCTAAGTAATTGACTGTCATTGACTTGTAGTACATTTCTCGTTCGTTTTTTGAACGAGAAATGTATTATAACGTGTTGGGTTTCAGGCGTTTAGCTGTCACCAAAATTAGGGCAAGCAGCAGGAGAAGCAGCAGGCCCACGGAGGCGATGCGGGAAACGGTGGCGCCCTGGCGGTAGCTGTCCGGGAGGAAGGTCATTACCACCTCGTGGGAGCCGGCGGGAAGAAGGGCGGCGCGGAGGGTCCAGTCGGCCCTGATGAGGTCCAGGGGCTGCCCGTCCACGGTGGCATGCCAGCCGTTGGGGTAGTAGACTTCGGAGAAGACGGCCAGGCGGTCGCTGGCGGCGTTGTACTTGTAATGCAGCTCGTTGGGGGCGTAGGAGGTGAGGGTGATGAGATCCCCGGTCAAGCCGGGGATGACGCCGGTCATGGCCGGCGCTCCCCCCTCCGTCATGGCCGGCAACAACCGGCCTTCCACCACCGCCTGGCGGCGAAGGTCCACGGAACCCAGAAGGGCAATCTCTTCGTCGGGAGAGGCGGCTTCCACCACGGAATCCACAAACCAGGCAGGGCCGAAGGCGGCGGGGTTCTGAAGTGGCGGATAATCACCGTCCAGCACCACGTAGCGGGTGTTGAGGGCATTCAGGACGGGGGTGTTCGCGGCCATCCAGGAAGCCACGTCTTCCAGCTCGGCGGCCTGGCCCAGCTGCTTGTACAGACCGTTGATTTCGGCCGACAGGTAGTGCTCAATCAAGTCCTGATAGCGCTGAAGCTTGGCCGGGGAATAACCGCCCACATTCTTGTGATGGTAGGAGGGCACGGAGGAGTTGAACACATTCACCGTGAGGTCCAGGACGCGGTACTGGGGGTCTGTATCGGCCTTTATCATCTTGTCCACCGGGCGCTCCACGAAGGTTTTGTCAAAGTCCCTGGGGGTGGTGAAATGGTCTGCGTTGAGGTAGCGTTTGCCGGCAGCGAACAGGTCTGCCAGAACAAAGAGGCTGATGAGCAAAACCGCAACCCAGCGGCGGCCGAAGCCGGCAAAAGCCTTGGCGTGCTCCGTCTGGCCCTTGGGCAAAGAGGCCCACAAAAGCAGGCCGGCGGAGGCGGAAATCAGGAGGAGGGAGCGGAGGGCATCGGCCCGGAAGAGGGCGATGCGGTCCTGCACCAACGCCTCCACCAGAACGTCCTGCATCTGGGCGTCGGAGGCCGCCTCGAAGTTCCCGAACAGGCCGGGAACCAGCCAGGCAAGCAGGCAGAAGCCGCCGGTGAGTCCGAAGGCCCAGGCCAACCCCTTCTTGAAGGCTTTCCGGCTGTACGCCTCCCTCAGGATGCCGTCCAGCGTGAGGAAGCCCAACACCGGCAGCGTCACTTGCAGCACCACCAACGCCATGGACACCGTCCGGAACTTGTTATACAGAGGCAAGTATTTGAAACAGAATGCGGTAAAGGGCATGAAATGGCTGCCCACCGCCATGAGGACGGCCAGGACGGTGGCCGCTATGAGCCACCATTTGTTCCGCCCTTTGTACAGGAACAGGCCCAGCACAAAGAGGAACACCGTGACGGCACCCATATACATGGGCCCGGCGGTAAAGGGCTGCGGCCCCCAGTACATGGGCAGGCTCTTGGCGGTTTCCTTGAGGTTCTTCTGCCCCGCCCGTTTGAGCAGCCGGATGGTGGCCGATTTGTCCGGATTCACCGCCCCGGCCGATGAGCCTCCGTTGAAATTGGGAATCATGAGGTTGGGCAGTTCCTCCCAGCCATAGCTCCAGGACGTGGCATAGTCCAGGTCCAGGCCCTTGGCGTTGGCGCCTTCCTTGGAGAGCTCGGAGCCGCCGCGCATGGTATTGGGGGTGTATTTGGCCAGCGGCAGCAGTTTGTTCACATTGGTGGCGATGCCGGCGCCGCCCAGCACCAGCAGCAGGGCCGATGCCACCAGAAACGGCTTCCAGGCCTTGGTCTTGATGGTATGGACCAGCTCCACCAGGGCATAGATGAGCACCATAAGGGCCAGGTAGTAGGAAATCTGCTGGTGGTTGGCCTTGATCTGGAAACTGAGGGTGAGGCCGAAGAGCGCCGCGCCCAGCAGCATCATCGGCAAGGAGATGGGCTTTTGCTCCGCGTCGCTTCGCGACCCTGTACGGGCAAATGCTCCGCAAAAGCCCATCTCCTTGCCGGCAGCAGCGCGATAGGTATACACCAGCGCCGCAAGGACCCAGGGCATGAGGGCGATGGCCTGCATCTTGGTGTTGTGGCCCACCTGGATAATCTGGAAGTTGTAGCTGCAGAAGGCCACGGCGATGGCTCCGCCCACGGCCACGGGCCAGCTTACACCCAGGGCCAGGAACAGCAGGAAGGCGCCCAGCAGGCTCACGAAAATCCACGGGGCCGGGCGCTTGCCCGCAAACAGCAGCTTGTAGAGCGGCTCCGTGTAGTCTCCTCCGTTCTGGGTGGAGATGGCCGTGGTGGGCATGCCGCCGAACATGGAGTCCGTCCAGTACGTGGGGTTGTCCGGGTGCGCCTTGTTCCACTCGCTCATCTCGTGCGACATGCCCACATAGCCGGAGATGTCGCTCTGGTTCACTATCTTGCCGTCCAGCACCTGCGGCACAAAACCGTAACTCAGGGCCAGGAACAGGGCCATGATGCCCAGGGCCAGGGCTATTTTCTTCCAAATCTCTGTCATACTACTCTATTTTCTGTCTGTCTCCGTCGCAGGTCAGGCCGTTTCCGTTGCAGGTCCCCATTTTTCCTCTGACCGGCGACGCTAATCATCATTCTGGGGCGTTTTCCGTCGCAGGTCGGCCGATTTTTGAGGACCTGCGACACAAGTACCACTCACCTGCGACAGCAACTCCGCCAGGGCATGGGTGGTGGCACGGCGGGTATAGGGGCCGATATCGCCGGTGGTGGCGGGAACGGCCTCCAAAGCAGGCAGGCCGGCGGCCACCCCGTCCCGGTGCTGCCTCCAGGCCTGCTGCAGGAACTGGCGGAGGGTGGCGTCGTCGTTCCAATCGGCCGTGATGCCGGCCTGGGTGGAAGCAAGCACGTGGGCCATGGCTCCGTCTCTCTGGCCGATTCCCAGCACCGGGCGCCGGGCAGCCAGGTACTCAAAGAGTTTGCCGGGCAGGATGGGGCGGTACTGAGGGTCGTTGCGCAGCGGAAGAACAAGGAGCGAGGCCGATCGCTGCTCCCGCACGGCGGTGGCATGGTCGCAAGGCCCCAAGGCCACCACGTTGGCCTCCAAGCCGGCGGCCTTGATGGCCTCCAGCACTTCCCGGTCCACTTTTCCCACCAGGCGGAGGCGAAGGGCCTCCCGGAAGGCAGGGTCTGTATCGGCCATTTCTCCCAGGACCTTCCACAGGGTGAAGGGGTTGCCATCGGCCGCAAAAAGGCCGGTGTGGGTAATATTGAAGCGGCCGTCTCCCTCAGGGGCGGGGCCGGTGAAATCTTCCTCGTCGAAGCCGTTGGTGATGCAGGCCACGGGGGTGCGGGTCTGGGCCCGGAAGTCCTCCTGCACCAGCGGGGTGCACGCAAGGACGGTGGAGCAGCTGTCCAGCACGGATTGTTCCTGGCGGCGAAGTTTGCGCCAGGTGGCGGCCGTCATGGGCAGATAACGCAGATAATACATACGGCTCCAGGGGTCCCGGAAATCCGGAATCCAGGGAATGCCCGTTGCCCGGTGCAGTTTCCGGCCGATCAGGTGCACGGAGTGCGGCGGCCCGGTGGTCACAATCACATCCACAGGGTGCTCTTCCAGGTATTTACGAAGGGTCTTGACGGACGGCTTCACCCAGCCCACACGGGGATCCGGCACAAAGAGGTTGGCCCGGATCCAGAGGCTCAGACGCTGCTTGAAGGTCTTGGGGCCGGAAGAGATTTCCGTCACCTGGGTGCTCTTGGCTCCGGTGAGCTTCCGGTATGCCGCATAGGGCTCCCAGATGCGGCCGCGGAGGACCTCGACGGAGGCCGGCACCTCCTTCTGAAAGGACGGATCCAGCGAAGGGTAATCGGCCCCTTCGGGGGCAAAGACGACGGGTTCCCAGCCCTCGGCGGGCAGGTATTTGACAAATTTCACCCAGCGCTGCACGCCCGACCCCCCGGACGGCGGCCAGTAATAGGCTATGACCAAAACGCGCTTCATAGTCTACAAAGATAACAATTTTCGTCCGCAGTGATGTTCCGGGAAGACAAAAAAAATAGTATCTTTGTCTTCTATGGCAAAAGTTGCGGAAGATACGCCCATGCTGCGGCATTACTTCGAGGTGAAAGCACAACACCCCGAGGCCCTGCTGCTGTACCGCGTAGGAGACTTTTACGAGATGTACTCGGACGACGCCGTCACGGCCGTGCGGGTGCTGGGGCTGGTCCAGACCAAGAAATCCAACGGGGACAAGGGCCCTGTGGCCATGGCGGGCTTCCCGCACCACGCCCTGGAAAACTACCTCACCAAGCTGGTGCGGGCCGGGTACAAGGTGGCCGTGTGCGACCAGCTGGAAGACCCCAAGTTTGCCAAGAAACTGGTGAAGCGCGGCGTCACGGAAATTGTGACCCCCGGCATTTCCTTCGGGGAAAACATGCTGGAAACCAAGGAGAACAACTTCCTCTGCGGCCTCACCGTGGAGCGGGACCTCTGCGGCGCCGCCTTCCTGGATGTGTCCACCGGCCAGTTCCAGGTGGCCCAGGGCAACCTGGACTACATTGCCACCCTGGTGGGCTCCCTCAAACCCAAGGAACTGGTGGTCCAGCGGGGCTATGAAAAAGGCCTCAAGGAGCGCCTGGGAGACGTTTACACCACCTCCTTGGACGAGTGGGCCTTCGTGTACGATTCCTCCGTGGAGCGCCTCAAGCGTCAGATGGGCGTGGACAGCCTCAAAGGCTTTGCCATAGACCCGTACCCGCTGGGCGTGTGCAGCGCCGGAGCCCTCCTTGTATATCTGGAGCAGACCCAGCACAGCGGGCTCAGGAACATCTGCACCATCGGCCGCATTGACGAGGCCAAATTCGTGTGGATGGACAAGTTCACCCTCCGCAACCTGGAGGTATTCCAAAGTGCCTCCGGGGCCGATGGCGTATCCCTGGTGCAGACGCTGGACAAGTGCTCCAGCCCCATGGGCGCCCGCCTGCTGCGCCAGTGGCTGGCCATGCCCATCATGGACCTGAAAGAATTGAACGCCCGTTACGACACCGTCCAATACTTTACGGAAAAGCCTCAAATCTTGGAGGAAACCCAGATGGACTTGGGCAAACTGGGAGACTTGGAGCGCATCCTAGGCCGCATTGCCAACGGCAGGGCGTACCCCCGCGAGGTGATGCAGCTGGGCCGAGGCCTCTCGCTCACCGGCCCCATCAAGGAGCGTCTGGCCGATGGGCCGGATGCCCTTAGAAAGCTCCTGGGCGGCCTCAAGGGCTGCGAAAAGCTCTTGGCCGATATCCTGGGAACACTGGCGCCCGAGCCCGCCATCCAGGTGGGGAAGGGCCCCGTCATCGGCCCGGGCGTGGATGCAGAACTGGACGAGCTCCGCACCCTCAGCGCAGGCGGCAAGGATTACCTCCTGCAGATGCAGCAGCGGGAGGCGGAACGCACCGGCATCAGCTCGCTCAAAATAGCCTACAACAACGTTTTCGGCTACTATATTGAGGTCCGCAACACCTATCGGGACCAGGTTCCGCCGGAGTGGATCCGCAAGCAGACCCTGGTGAATGCGGAGCGTTATATCACCGAAGAGCTGAAACAATACGAGGAGAAAATCCTCACGGCCGAAGACCGCATCTACGCCATCGAGTCCCGCCTGTACGGGGAGCTCATCGGCCGCATCCAGCAGCAGATTCCCGCCATCCAGGTGAACAGCCGCATCCTCTCCAAGGTGGATGTGCTTGCGGGCTTTGCAGAGCAGGCCGTAGAGCGCCACTATTGCCGTCCCCAGATGAACGACGGCAAGGCCCTGGACATCCGGGAAGGCCGGCACCCCGTCATTGAAACCCTCATGGCGGCCGGGGAAGAGTATGTCCCCAACGACGTGTATTTGGACACGGAAAAACAGCAGATCATCATCCTCACGGGCCCCAACATGGCCGGTAAGAGCGCGCTGCTCCGACAGACGGCCCTCATTGTGCTCATGGCCCAGTGCGGCTCCTTCGTGCCTGCGGCGGAGGCTCATATCGGCTGGTTCGACAAGCTCTTTACCCGCGTGGGCGCCACGGACAATATCTCCCGCGGAGAGTCCACCTTCATGGTGGAGATGTTGGAGACGGCCATGATCCTGAACAATTTGTCGGCCCGGTCGCTGGTGCTTCTGGATGAAATTGGCCGAGGCACGTCCACCTTCGACGGCATGTCCATCGCCCGCGGCATCGTGGAGTACATCCACGAATACGGCAAGGGCGCCAAGACGCTCTTCGCCACCCATTATCACGAGCTCAACGACCTGGAGGGCCTCTTCCCGCGCGTGAAGAACTTCCATGTGGCCGTGAAGGAAGTGGGCCGGGAGGTCCTGTTCCTGCGCAAACTGCGCGAGGGCGGCACCGCCCACAGCTTCGGTATCCATGTGGCCCGCATGGCCGGCATGCCGCAGCCTGTGCTGGAAAGTGCGGAACGCACCCTGAAGGCCCTGGAAAACAGCGAGCGCCTGGAAGCCATAGGCGCCCTCACGCCCGTGAAACCCCACACGGTGAAAGAAGGCCGCATTGAGAAGGACGGCTCCCTGCAGCTGAGCATGTTCCAACTGGACGACCCTCTGCTGGAATCCCTCCGAGACCGCCTCAAGTCTGTAGACCTCAACAATTTAACCCCCCTTCAGGCCTTTGACCTGCTGCGGGGCATGAAAGAGGAGCTGGGGCTGTAGCGTGCTGGGCCAGGTGGGATTTCATGCTACCCACCACGCCCGCAGAAACGGCCAATCAGGCTCTGAGAAGGCAAAAGTATGGGCCAGGTGATACACTTAAAATCCCACCTGGCCCAAAAACTGACTGCACGGAAGCCGCTATAGGAACAGATTGGTCAAAAACACCACCACAATGCCCACGGGGGCCACGTAGCGGATCAGGAAGTACGCCACGCCAAAGATTGTCCGGTTGCAGCTGCCGCCGTTGGTGAGTTCGTCGCGGACATCGGCCTTGGACATCTTCCAGCCGGCGAAGAGCGTGAACAGCAGGCCGCCCAGGGGCATGAGCCAGTTGGAGCAGAGGCTGTCAAACAAATCGAAGAAGGTTTTTCCCAGGATGGTGACATGGGCCAGCGGGCCGAAGGACAGCGAGCACAGGATGCCCGCCAGCCAGGTGAGGATGGCCAGCAGGATGGTGGCTTTCTGGCGGGTGAGACCGTGCCTGCGCTGCACAAGGAAGGCCACACCCACTTCCAGCAGGGAAATGGAAGAGGTAAGGGCTGCCACCAGGATGGCCAGGAAAAAGAGCAGCGCCACGATGCCGCCCGCCACGGAATGCATCTGGCCGAAGATATAGGGGAGGGTGTCAAAAACCAGCCCCGGGCCTTCTCCCGGCCGGATGCCGGCGGCAAAGACGGCGGGCATCACCACCATGCCGGCCAGCAGGGCGAACAGCAAATCGAAGAAGGCCGTCCCCCCGGCCGATATCATCAGGTTCTCCTTCTTGGAAACGTAGGAGGCATAGGTGAGGATGGTGCCCACGCCCAGCGACAGGGAGAAGAAAGCCTGCCCCATGGCGGTGGCCACCACATCGGCCGTCACTTTGGAGAAATCCGGCTTCACAAGGTACTCCACGCCTTTTCCGGCGCCCGGCAGCAGGACGGAATAGACGGCCAGGAAGAGGATGAGCACCAGCAGCAGGGGCATGGTTATCTTGGTAAAGAGTTCGATGCCTTTTTTGACGCCCAGCAGGATGATGGCGGCCGTGGCGGCAATGAAGAGGGTATGGGTGATGATGGGGGCCCAGGTGGAGGAGATGAAGCGGGCAAACAGGCCCTGCGTATTGCCGTCAAAGCTGAAGCAGCAGGCCTTGAAGAAGTATTCCACGCTCCAGCCGCCCACCACGCTGTAATAGCTCAGCAGGATCATGGGCGTAATCACGGTCAGAAGCCCCAGCCACTTCCATTTGCTGCCCGGAGCCAGCTTGTTCATGGCGCCGAAGGTGTCGCAGCCGCTGCGTCGGCCTATCACGCTCTCCGCCAGGAAGATGGGAAGGGCCAGTACCACCACGGCGGCCATGTAGATGAGGATGAAGGCCGCGCCTCCGTTCTGGCCCACCAGATAGGGGAAGCGCCAGATATTGCCCAGGCCGATGGCACTGCCAGCCATGGCCCAGATGACGGCCAGGCGGCCGCCGAATTTTTCTTTGATAGGTTTCATTTTGTCAAGTTCGCCCCCGGGGAGGGGAAATCATACACTACTTGTTGCAAAGATAACGAAAAATATGTAAGTTTGCATAGTATGCAACAGTATTTAGACCTCCTGAGACATATCCGCGCCCACGGTGTCATGAAGGAAGACCGCACCGGCACGGGCACCCAGAACGTATTCGGCTACCAGATGCGCTTCAACCTGGCCGACGGCTTCCCGCTGCTCACCACCAAGAAGGTGCACCTCAAGTCCATCATCTATGAGCTCCTGTGGTTCATTGCCGGAGACACCAACGTGAAGTACCTGCAGGACCACGGCGTCACCATCTGGGACGAGTGGGCCGATGAGAATGGAGACCTGGGCCCCGTGTACGGGCACCAGTGGCGCTCCTGGCCCGCTCCGGACGGCCGCAGCATAGACCAGCTGAGCCAGGTGGTGGAAACCATCCGCCGGAACCCGGACTCCCGCCGCATGCTGGTGAGCGCCTGGAACCCCGCGGAGGTGGACAAGATGGCCCTGCCGCCCTGCCACTGCCTCTTCCAGTTCTACGTGGCCGAAGGCAAACTCTCCTGCCAGCTGTACCAGCGCAGCGCAGACGTGTTCCTGGGCGTTCCCTTCAACATTGCCTCCTACGCCCTCCTTACGCTCATGATTGCGCAGGTGTGCGGCCTGGAGCCCGGAGAGTTCGTGCACACCACCGGAGACACCCACATCTACAGGAACCATTTTGAGCAGGTGGCCCTCCAGCTCAGCCGCGAGCCCCGGCCGCTGCCCGTCATGAAACTGAATCCCGAGGTCAAGTCCCTCTTCGATTTCAAATATGAAGATTTCACCCTGGAAGGCTATGATCCGTGGCCTTCGATCAAAGCACCCGTCGCAGTCTAAAATGAAAAAGTGCATCATCGTAGCCGTGGCCGACAACTGGGGCATCGGCGTTAAAAACGCCCTTCCCTGGCATCTGAAGGAAGATTTGCAGTACTTCAAGGCCACCACCAGGGGCTATCCCGTCATCATGGGACGCACCACCTACTTTTCCATCGGCCGGCCCCTTCCCGGGCGCAAGAACATTGTCCTGAACCTGGGAGGAGACCCCATAGAGGAGGTAACCTGCGTCTATTCCTTCGAGGAGGCCTATGCCCAGGCCGCCAAAATCGGCGCGGACAAGTGCTTCGTGATTGGCGGCGCCTCCGTGTACAAGGCCGCCCTGCCGGACATGGACCTGCTGTACATCACCCATGTGCATACGGAGGTGAAGGAGGCCGATACCTTCTTCCCCGTCATAGACCCGGCCGTGTGGGAGCGGGAAAGCACCTCCGAGACCCATACAGACCCGGAAACCGGTTACCAGTTTGAATTTGTCGTTTATAAGAAAAAATAACCATGGCCATAACAAGTGAAATCTGGGGCAAGACCCCGGGCGGAAAAGAAATCATCCTCTATACCCTCAAGAACAGTTCCGGTGCCTATGTGCAGCTTTGCTCCGTGGGCGCCGCCATCGTCTCCATCGTGGTTCCGGACAAAGAAGGAAAGCTGGAAGACGTGGTGCTGGGATACGACAATCCCCTGTCGTATTTTGCCGACGGTCCCTGCGCCGGCAAGGTTCCCGGCCGCTATGCCAACCGCATTGCCAAGGGCAAGTTCACCCTGGACGGTGTGGAGTACACCCTGCCCATCAACAACGGCCCCAACCACCTTCACGGCGGCCCCCAGGGCTTCCAGAACAAGGTTTGGGAAAGCCGCATAGAGGGAGACTCCGTAGAGTTCCTGTACTTCTCGGCCGATGGGGAGGAGGGCTATCCCGGCAACCTCAAGACGGTGGCCCACTACAGCTGGGGAGAAGACAATTCCCTTAAGCTCATCCTTACGGCGGAGGCCGATGCTCCCACGGTGGTGAACCTCACCAACCATGTATATTTCAACTTGGACGGGAAGGGTTCCGTGCTGGACCATCGGCTGGAACTCAACGCCTCCCAGTGGCTTCCTACGGACGAAACCCTCATCCCCACCGGAGAAGTGGCCGATGTGGCCAACACCCCCATGGACTTTGTGGAGGCCAAGCGGATCGGCCAGGATATCTTTGCGGATTTCCCGGCCCTCAAATACGGAAAGGGCTATGACAACTGCTATCTGATTGACGGCGCCACCCCCGGCCAGCTGAGCACGGCCGCAGAGCTCTGGGGCGCCACTTCCGGCCGCCATCTGGAGGTGTTCACCACCCAGCCCGCCGTGCAGGTGTATACCGGCAACTGGCTCAAGGGCTGTCCCAAGGGCAAGGGCGGTTATGAGTATCAGGATTACGACGCCGTGGCCATCGAGTGCCAGCACTGTCCGGATTCCCCCAACCAGCCCGGCTTCCCCACCACCGTCCTCCGTCCCGGAGAGGTGCTGCAGGAGGCCATTATCTGGGCGTTTGACATAAGGTAATATCTACTTATAGTGCCGTCAGTTTTTGGGCCAGGTGGGATTTTAAGTGAACCACCTGGCCCATACTTTTGCCTTCTCAGAGCCTGATTGGCCGTTTCTGCGGGCGCGGTGGGTAGCATGAAATCCCACCTGGCCCACGGTTTTGCCAAAAGGCAGCCTCAAAGCATGGCCAGGACCTCCAGCACGGTCTGCGCCGGGGCGTCCTTGAGCACCACGGTCTTGTCCTTATCCAGCAGATACAGCGAAGGAAGGGCCCTGACGGCGTACAGGCGGTCTCCCCGAATGGAGAACGTGGGATCGTAGCCGTTGATCCACCGGGCCGGGTAATCCTGGACATGCTCTTTCCAGAGGGCGATGTCCTCGTCTATATACACATCCACCACCTGGAGCCGGCCCTGATCCAGAAGGGCCGATATCTCCGCACTTTCCTCCATGGCCTCCATGAGCTCCCGGCAGGCGCCGCAGTCCGGGTTGCCGAAGACAAGGAGCGTCCATTCCGCCCGGATGCCATAAAGGGTGCGGCGGCGGCCGGCGGTATCCACGAAGGTGAAATCGGCCGCAGGGGTGCCTGTGCGGTTCATGGCACAGGTTCTTGCATCCCACGCGTAGCCGGGGCGCATGTCCTCCGGCGTAAGGTGGGAAGAAGCCAGCTGCGTCACAAAGGGAAGGTACAGGTCTTCACTGCGGACGGGAGAATTGGGGTCAAAGAAATAGCGGGAGATAAGGGCCGATGTCTCCGTGAAGACATTCCCCTGCGGCTGCGCCTCCTGAAAGGCCGACAGGCGCCGGAAAGCATTCTCCATGGCCTTTTGCCCTTCCGGCAGGGGGATTTGTTGAAGGAGGGACGCAAACAGCCCTACCTGACGCTCCAGCGGCTCCAGCGGGACGCCGTTCACCGTAAGGGAATCGCAAACGTATAGCTTCTGCGGCTCCGTGAAACGGTCCCAGAAATGTTGCGCCAGCCAGACGGCCCGCTCCAGGGGTTCCGTCATCATGGTGGGGACTTCGGCCATGGGGAAATCCCGCACGGCGGGGGCCTGGGGGGCCTTGTTCCCGCGGGTTCCGCAGGAAAGGGCCAGGGCAAGCAGGCATAAGACGCTGATTCTTCCTTTCATAATGAGCAAATTTACGCTTTTTTCCTTATTTTTGTACACTATGCGCAAGAGTCTGACGGTTCTGACCCTCCTGCTGGCGGCCCGCCTGGCGGCCCGCGCCCAGTTCTACACCCCGGGAGAAGATCCGGGCCACTTGCGCTGGTACAGTGTAGAAAGCCCCTATTACAAAGTCATTTACCCGGAAGGGGCCGATTCCCTGGCCCGCCGCTATGCGCAGCTGTTGGAGCAGTTCCGGGAACCGGTGGGCCGATCCGTGGGCCAAACGCCAAAAAGCGGAAAATGGAACCGGAAGATGCCGGTGGTGCTGCACACGCACAACATGTATGCCAACGGCTCCGTGGCCTGGGCGCCCACCCGGATGGACCTCTACACCCTTCCTTCCGCCTACGGCTCAGACCCCGTGAGCTGGCCCATCCAGCTGGCGGCCCACGAACCACGCCATCAGGCGCAGTTGGAAAAGCTGGAAGACGCCGGCTTCTTCAAGGGGCTTTCCTATGCCATCGGCCAAGGTTCGGCGCCGTTGGCCTGGGCCATCTACCTTACCGGCCCCCGCGGAGAGGGTGACGCCGTGGCTGCGGAAACGGGACTGGCCTACGGAACCCGGGCCCGCACAGCGGATTTCCTCAACTTTATGCAGGTGGCTTTTGACCAGGAAGACTGGAGAAGCACAACACTCTGGAGCAAGGGCTCCTACAAGCATTTCACGCCGGATTATTACAAGGCCGGCTATGTTATGATGGCGGGCGCGCGGTATCTGTACGGCATCCCGGATTACACCAGCCGGAGCCTGGATGTCAAAGTGCGCAAACCCTGGCTCTTCGTCCCCTACAATTTTGACACGGTCCTCAAGGAAGTTATCGGCAAAAAGGAAGAAGAAAGCTTCCGGGAAATTGCGCACGCCTTCAAAGAAGTATGGAATGCCGATGCCGCCGCCCGCGCCCCCTTCCTGGAAATGACGCAAATCACCCCCGACCGGGACTTCCCGCTGGATTATTCCACCCCGGTCTGTGTGGAGGGAGACCTCTATGCCGTGCGGGAAGGATACCTGCACAACACCCAGCTGGTGCGCTTCTCGGGAGGAAAGGAAAAGGTGCTTCACGCCTATACCTACGAATCTTCTTCGCTCTACTACGATCCCGACTGGAACCGCATCTACTGGAGCGAGACGCGTCCCCACCCCCGGTGGACGCTCTCGGGCAGTTCCGTGGTCTGTTACCTGGACCTGAAAACGCAGAAAATCCATACCCTTACCCACGGGACGCGGATGTACAACCCCTTCCCTTCGCCCAGCGGAGACGAGCTGGCCACGGTGGAGTATTCCGTGACGGGGGAGACTTACCTGACGGTGATATCGGCCCGGGACGGAAGCGTTATCCAACGCAGGAAGGCCCCGGAAGGCGTCCAGATCACGGAGGCGGCCTGGCGGGGAGAAGACATCTACTGCCTGGGCATCACGGACGAGGGCTATGGGGTGTTCCTGGCACCGGCCGGGGGAGGCTGGAGCACCGTACTGGCGCCCAACCACCAGAAAATGGTGAACCTGGACGCCGTAGAAAACTATCTGGAATGGGTTTCGGACCGCACGGGCGTGAACGAGCTATACCGCTACTTCCCGGACGAGGGAAGGCTGCTGCAGCTTACCAGCACACGCTACGGCGTCACGGACTTCACCTATGACGACGAGAACTATTACTGCATCTCCCAGACGCTGAACGGCGGCAAGATTTTCCGGATTTCCCTCAGTGAGATTACGCCCCGCGAGGTAAGTTTTGAGGACCTTCACCACTATACCATCGAGGAGGCCATCACCGCACAGGAACGGGCCCTGGGGCCAGCTCCGGACTTGAAGCAGGAAGTGGCGCTCTCGGAGCCCAAACGCTATTACAAGCTGGCCCACCCGCTGCGGCTTCACACCTGGCTGCCGCTGTATGTGGATGTGGACGATGTGATGGCCGGCTCTTTCGAATTCTCCTATGAGACCTTGTCTCCGGGCGCTATCGGCATGTTCCAGAATACGCTGGGAACCCTCTCCGGCCAGGCCGGCATTGCCTTCCACCCCAATCCGGACAAGGCGGACGGCTGGCGGACGGCCCTCCACGGAAAGCTCACCTACACCGGGCAGTATCCGGTGCTGGAAGCCCAGATAGACTATGGAGACCGGCTGGCCCGCCAGTACACCCTCACGGAAACGCGGGAAGGAGACCGGGTTAGCTATGGAAATGCCGTTTCTTTGCGTTCCACGCCGCTTCTGACCGGCTCCCTGAGGGCCTATATCCCCTTCAGCTTCAACCGCTACGGCCTGCTCTCCGGCTTCATTCCCCAGCTCCGCTACAGCTTCTCCAACAACATCTACAGCCTGGGCAGCGTGAAATTCACCCGCGGTCCCCTTTCGGAGTCCCCCCGGGTTTTCAACGGGGCCGATAAGGCCAACAACGTGTTCATGCAGCAGCTCAGCGCTTCGGCCCGGGGGTATGTGATGCTCCCCAAGGCGGCGTCTCAGATTTACCCGCGCTGGGGCTTGGGCCTGGAGGGCGGCGCGGCCTTCCGGCCGGGGATGAGCGGGGCTTTCAAGCCCGTCGTCTATGCCCACGCCTATGCCTATACGCCCGGCATCCTGCGTACACAGGGCATCATGCTCACGGCCACCGTGCAGCATCAGCTGGGCAACGCCCCCTTCGGAGATTACCGGGCAAATGTGCTTCCCAGAGGCTTTGATTCGGAGGTTTCTTCCTTCCTGTCGGCCCAATACCGTACGCAGTGGAAGGCCACTCTGGACTACGCCATCCCGCTGTATTTCGGAGACCTGGAGATTCCGGTACTGGGCTATATCCGCAAGTTCCTCCTTACCCCGCACGGAGACTTTACCGGACTGGGGAAGGATTTCCTGTGGAGCGCCGGCGCAGACTTCACCGCAGACTTTGGCCAGATTTTCTTCCTGGCCATAGACACCACCCTGGGCGTCTCTTTCTCTTATCTGGGTGGCAATATCTACAACGAAACGGAGCAGAAAAAGCCCTACTCCGTTTCGCTGATACTTTCTTTCAATCTTTAGCGGAAAAACTGCTCTATCCAGGCCTGGTCCACCTGGGCGAAGCCCTGGGCGGGACGCACGGAAGGATTGCGCAGGAGGATGCCGCGGGCGTCTTCGTACACGTTGAAACCCACGTTCAGCACCTGCATCCGGCCACCGAGGGGGAGGGCCAGCACCAGGTCGTTGTCGGCCCCTTCCATCCTGAGGAAACGGAGCGGGGCGGCGGCGGCCTCGGGGTTTTTGGCGGAGAGTTCCTGACGGGTAACCCACTTGCACATCTCCAGCACCGTGTCTTCCAGGCCGGCGTCGTGGATATTCACCTTTTCAATAAGGTCTCCCACCCCTCGCACGCGGCGGAGGGTATAGCCTTCCAGTTCCTTTACGGCCTCCTCCACGGCCTGCGGGGGCTGCTCTTCCCCGGGAAGCAGCCAGACCATCATCTTGGCGTCAGGGTCGTGGTATAGCGTCTGGTATTTGGCCAGGTTGCGGTGGCCGCAGTAGGGACACTCCCAGACGAATAAAGAGCCGTCCTTGACCCGGTCTTTGAGCTCCGGATCAAGGGCGGTGTTAATGCTTTGACGGAGTTCCACCTCCGTCTGCTTGCCGCAATGACTACAGTTTGCGAGCGCCATCGCTGATGACTACGTTGTAAATCTTGGGCGCGTGACCGAATTTCTCCGTGAACTTCTCCACGGCGGCTTCGATGAAGTGGTCGTAGAGTTCTTCCTTCACCAGGTTGATGGTGCAGCCGCCGAAGCCGCCGCCCATGACGCGGGAGCCCGTAACGTCCATCTTGCGGGCCAGTTTGTTCAGGAAATCCAGCTCTTCGCAGGAAACCTCGTACAGGCGGCTGAGGCCGAAGTGGGTCTGGTACATCATCTCGCCCACCGTCTCGTAGTCGTCACGCTCGAGGGCGTCGCAGACGTCCAGCACGCGCTGCACCTCTCCAATCACGTATTCGGCCCGGATGAAGTCTTCCTCGGAGATTTCTGCACGGACTTCGTCCAGCCAGAGGCGCTTGGCGTCCGAGAGGAATTCCACCTCGGGGTGGTTCTTGCGGATGGCGGCGGCAGCCCTTTCGCAGGATTCCCGGCGCTTGTTGTAGGCGCTGTCGGCCAGCAGGTGCTTCACGCAGGTGTCAATGAGCACCAGCTTGTAGCCCTGGGGATGGAAGGGGAAGTACTTGTACTCTCCCGTCTTGCAGTTGAGGCGGATAAGGGACCCTTCCTTGCCGAAGAGGGAGGCAAACTGGTCCATGATGCCGCACTTGACGCCGCAGTAGTTGTGCTCTGTGCTCTGGCCAATCTTGGCCAGTTCGTATTTGTCTATGCTGCCTTGGTTGAAAAGGTCGTTGAGGGCGTAGGCGAAGGTGCTCTCAAGGGCGGCCGACGAGCTGAGGCCGGCACCATGGGGGACGTCTCCGGCAAAGACGGCGTTGAAGCCTCCCACCATGCCGCCGCGTTTGACAATCTCATGGCAGACGCCGAAGATATACTTGGGCCAGTGCTTGTCGGGGAGCGTTTTGGCACCCAGGTCAAACTCTACGTATTCGTCCATATCTATGGCGAAGAGCTTGACGGTATTGGTTCCGTTGGGCTTGATGGCGGCCATGATACCAAAGTTGATGGCGCCGGGGAACACGTAACCACCGTTATAGTCCGTGTGTTCGCCGATCAGGTTGATGCGGCCGGCCGATGCATAAAGGATACCTTCTTCCCCAAAAAGGGCTTCGAATTTTTCTTGGATTTTGGCTTTCATATCTTGTGTTATTTTGTATGCGTCCTACAAAGTTAATAAATTTATCCAAATGGGACAATGGTCCGAGACTCCGCCTATGTAGCGGGGGCCGGAATAGGTGCGGAGGGGCTTGGTGCCGGCGTGGCCTTTGTCCGGAGCCTGCAGGAAGGGGATTTGAAGGATTTTCATGCCCTCCGTCCGGCATTCCTCGCTCACGAAAAACATGTCTATCAGCTCCCACTCCCCCTCGTATTTGATGGTCCCCCTTCCCTGCCGATGCAAGGGTTCCGCCAGGTTCCGGAGGCCCGGTTCAAGGAGCTTGTATACCGGATTGGCGGGCGTGTCGTTGAAGTCTCCCATGGCCACGATGCGGGTGATTCCGGAGAGGCGGAGGGAATCGGCCAGGAAGGCCAAGCGGCGGACGGCCACCTCCCGCCGGGGTTCCGAAATGGCGGCTCCTCCATATTTGGAGGGATGGTGGTTCACCAGGAAGGCCGTTCTTTCCTCTTCCTGCCGGCCCACGAAGAGCAGGATGTCCCGCGTAGCCATGACGGTGGAATCGGGGTTATAGAGATGGCAAGGCTTGGCATCGGCCTTTTTGAGGCGGGAAGTGCGATAAAGAAGGGCCACGTCAATGCCCCGGGGGTCCGGAGAATCGAAGTGGACAATGCTGTAATCCAGCTTCCGGAGGGCCGTCTTTCGGAGCAGGTGCCAGAGGACGTAGTAGTTTTCCACCTCCGCCAGGCCTATTACATCCGGCAGCCCGCCCTCCTGCGATGCCGCCCAGAGAATGCCTTTGGCAATGGCCCGGCTCTTGGTCTCGAACTTGCGCCGGCTCCAATGACGCTCCCCGAAGGAGGAGAACTCCCCCTCCGAGACGCTGGTGGAGTCGTTCCGGTTGTCAAAAAAGTTCTCCAGGTTCCAGAAGAGCACCCGGAGCGTATCGGCCTGCCTGCTTGTTGCCCCGGCAGGGCCCGCCTGCAGCGCCAAAGCCAATAAAATGAGCCACATTCCTCTTTTCATGTGGCAAAGATACGCATTTTACACGTTAAAGAGGAAATGCATGATGTCGCCGTCCTGGACCACGTAGTCCTTGCCCTCGACGCCCATCTTGCCGGCGGCGCGGACGGCGGCTTCGGTCCTCAACTGCACAAAGTCTTCGTACTTGATGACCTCGGCGCGGATGAAGCCGCGTTCGAAGTCCGTGTGGATGACACCGGCGGCGCGGGGAGCCTTGTCCCCGGCCACGATGGTCCAGGCGCGGCATTCATCGGCCCCGGCGGTGAAGAAGGTCCTCAGGCCCAGGAGCTTGTAGGCGCTCTGAATCAGGCGCACCACGCCGCTCTCCTTGAGGCCCATCTCTTCCAGGAACAGCTGGCGGTCTTCGTATTCCTCGATTTCCGCAATTTCGCTTTCCGCCTTGGCCGATATGACCAGGATCTCCGCATGCTCGGAAGCCACGGCTTTGCGCACAGCCTCCACATAGGCGTTACCCGTGGCGGCCGACGCCTCGTCCACGTTGCAAACGTACATGACGGGCTTGTTGGTGAGGAGATAGAGGTCCTTGGCCATCTGCTCTTCCTCCGCGTTCTCCGGCACAACGGTGCGGCAACTTTTTCCCTGCAGCAGGGCTTCCCGGTAACGGAGCAGCAGGGCCAGGAGTTTCTTGGCCTCCTTGTCGCCGCCGGTAGTGGCCTGTTTCTCCACCTTTTTGATGCGGTTTTCCACCGTTTCCAGGTCTTTGATCTGGAGTTCGGTGTCCACCACTTCCTTGTCTCTTACGGGGTCCACAGAGCCGTCCACGTGGACGATATTGCCGTCGTCAAAGCAACGGAGCACGTGCAGGATGGCATCCGTCTCACGGATGTTGGCCAGGAACTGGTTGCCCAGCCCCTCCCCTTTGGAAGCGCCCTTCACCAGGCCGGCGATGTCCACGATTTCCACCGTGGCGGGAATGGTGCGCTTGGGCTGGCAAATCTCCGTAAGCACTTCCAGGCGCTTGTCCGGAACATTGGTGGAGCCCACGTTGGGGTCTATGGTGCAGAAAGGGAAATTGGCGCTCTGGGCCTTCCCGGAGCTCACGCAGTTAAATAAAGTAGACTTGCCCACATTGGGCAAGCCTACTATTCCACATTTTAGCGACATATTCTATTAATAGAAACGGGCACGGTTATCCTTCACGGTCTTGTCCATCATCAGGGGCAGGATCATCTGGCTGTGATAGCTGTTCAGGCGGGCCTGGGCGGCCTTGGCGTCGTCTTCCGTGTAGTAGGAACCCATCTCACGGCCGTTCACCTGGAACAGGTAGGCACCCATGATACCGGCCACGGGGCCGGTGAGGACACCTTCCTTGGCGGCGGACACGGCACCCACGAAGGCGGGTTCGGTGGTGGGGGCGGAAGAGGTGGAGAAGGTGACGTCCGTGAGGCTGGACACGGTGGTACCCAGTTTCTGGGCCACTTCCTCCAGGGTGGTGAGACCGGCTACCTGGGCGGCCACATCCTCGGCGTGCTTGGCAACATACTTCTCACGATACAGCTGGGAACGGATGGCGTCGGAAACCTCGTTAAGGGGAGCCACACCTTCCTTGTGCTCTTTCTCCACGGCCACAACGAAGTAGTACTTGTTGTCTACGGGGATAACGTCGGAAGCCTTGCCGGGCTTGTTGTTGAAGGCCCAACGGGTAACTTCCTTGGCGCGGGAAATGGTGCCGTAGGTATCCGTACCCTCGTTGATGTTCATGCTGCGGGCATAGATGCCGGTGGTGTCGCACACGGTCTTGAAGTTGGCGGCCTTACCCTGGGAGCGCACGGCCAGCAGGCGGGCCTGCTCGGAGATGGTGCGGTCCGTTTCCTTGGAAACGAGGGTCTCTTTTTCGAAGATGGCTACCTTCTTCTTGACAACGGGCTTGGTGGCCTTGGTCACTTCCACCACATGGGTGCCATACTGGGTGTGGAGCAGGAAAGGCTTGCCCACCTGGGCTTCCAGAACAGGTTCGAAGCCCTTGATCATGATGTTGCGGGTCATCCAGCCAAGGTTACCCATCTCGCCGTCCTGGGCGTTGCCCTTGTCGGCGGAATAGAGGTTGGCCAAGGCGGAGAAGTTGCCCTTGTTCACCACGCCCAGGAGGCTGTCGGCCATATGGGCGGCATTCTCACCCACCAGCATGATGTGACGCACATACACGGAGTCCGGGATGTTGGCGCTGTCCATGATGCGGGCGGCGTAGAAGTTGATGCCGTTCTGGTAGATGGGAGAGACACCGCTCTTGTTCTCGGAGACGAATTTGTCAACATCGGCATTTACGGTGCGGAGCTCGCCCTCTTTGTACCAGGCGTCGTCCCACTTGCGGTCGGAGTTCTTCTGGAGGAAGGCACGCACGTTGTCCGTGGAGGCGAAGGTGTCGTAGAGCTCGGTGAACTTGGCGCCGGCGGCGGCAATGTCCTCCTGGGAAGGATTGAGCTCGAACACGGCGTAACGGATGTCACGGTTGGCTTTCTGACGGAAGCCGTCCTTGTGGGCGTCGTAGTACTTCTTAATCTCGGCAGAAGATACCACCACGGAGGAGTCTTCCGGGAAATAGGTTCCGGGGGCCAGCACAAAGTCCACAGAAGCGGTGGCGTTGTTTTCCTCGATGGCCTTCTTGCGCTCCAGGGCGTTCACATAGGAACCGGCGTTATACAGGCCGATGTATTTCTCGCTGAAGCGGTTGGAACGGGCGGCGTTCTGCAGGTAGTCGCGGATGAGGCGATAGCTTTCGTTGGATTCGGCCAGCTCCATGAACTCGCTCACGCGGGCGGCGGAGTAATTGCCCTGCTCATCGTAGAAACCACCGAAACCGGCGGCCACGGCGGAAGGGTTGGAACCCACGAACATGTCTATCTGTTCCTGCTGACCCACGCGGATGCCGGCTTTTTCCATGGTAGGAGTTACCAGGTAGCGGTCCACGAGGTTCTGCCAGGCCATTTCACGGATCTGGGTCTGCTCCTCTTCGGAGGAAGAATTGGTGCCGGACATCATTTTGCGCACCTCTTCCAGCTGACGCACTTCGCTGTCAAACTGCAGATAAGAAACGGATTTCCCATTGATTTTGCCGACATCGTTCTTGGAAGAAGTGGACTGGATGGTCTGGATGATGTCGGACGGGTTTACAAGGAAGAGTAAAAGACCGAAGGCAATGATGAGGGATGCACCAATGCCAAACTTAGTTCTGATGGTCTCAAGAGCTGCCATTTTATAGTTACTTTTTTAATATTTTCGAAAAAATTCGCTTAAGGGCTGCAAAGTTACTAATTTTCTTCTAAATACCTACCATTTTTTTACGCGGGGGCCGATAAAATTCACGGAGTCCACCCGGACCGCGGTGCTGTCGTTCTGAATCAGGAATTCATTGTCGAAAGGACGCATGAGGATGGCGTTGCGGGCCATTTCGTCGGAGCGCATCCCGTAGCCCTGCATGTAGCCGGAAGGGGAGGACATCTTCACGTAACAGTCTGTCCAGATTTCCTTGGCCTCGCTGTCCCAGTAGAGGGTGTCGGTCTCCATGGTCTCCTGCTGGATGATATTGCGCACCACCACGTCTCCGTATGCACTCCACACCTCTCCGGCGCGGCGGCTTCCGGGGGCGGGCTTGTCGTGCCGGGCGGCCCGGGAGAAAATGGTGGTTTCCAGCTTGCCGTCCTCTGAATAACCAAAGACGCGGAGCCCTTGCGGGAAGAGGTCATACGCTACGGTATCGTGCTCAAAAACCTCCATTCTGGGCGACTCCACCCGCATTTTGAGCCGGCCGTTCTCCGTGCGGACAAAGAACATTTCGTCCACCGTCTGGAGGGGCGTTTTTCCCAGGTCCAGCTTCTCCGCCTCCGCCAGGTTACTCCGGCAGGAATAGACGACGAAAGCAAGCGCCAGGGCGCTTGCTAACGTTCTGAATATGTACCGTACATTCACTAGCGGCCACTGACGCGAACCGTGGTGAAGGCAGACATGCCTGCGCAGGACACGGTGTATGACTGACCGGCGCTGAGGTCGTACATGAAGATCTCGGAGGCCTCGGGATAGTAGCGGGCCACGGAAGAGATGGCGGTGGCGGCATCATCGGCCAGGGTGGCGTCGGTGCTGCGGGCCTTCTGATAGAAGTCCGTGGCGGCCCAGTAGCGGGCGTACTTGTCCACGTCTCCGGAGCAAGGGGCGGAAGCCCAGAGGTTGCCCAGGATCATGTAGGCCTTGCCGGCATAGCCGTAATCCATCTCAACAGCCTTCTTGGCAGACTCGGAAGCCTTGCCGCGCATGTTGTTCTTGTAGCAGAAGGCGGCCAGTTCATAGTAGTACTGGGCGTCGGTGGCGGCGTCGGACTCATCGGAGGCGATGGCCTCTTCCAGGTAACGGCAGGCGTCGGCCACGTTGTCGCGGGAGGCGTTCAGACGGTACAGGCCATAGGCGCTGCGGAAGGAAGGATCCAGCTTGTACATGGAGGTGACGGCCTTCAGGTAGAGGTCGTTGGAGGTGCAGTCGTCGGCCGAGTTCATGAGCTTCACGATGTTGGAAACCACAGCCAGGTTCTCGGGCTCAGCCTCGTAGCGGGGGCCGAAGATAGCGAGGAGGTTCTCGCAGGAAGCCACCTTGCTGTCTGCAAAGATGGACTCGATGGTGGCTTTCACCTTCAGGTTGTCCTCTTTCTCGGCGTCGCTCTTGGGGGTGGCGTTCTCCACATTGGCGGCCACCTTGTCATAGGTTGCAATCACATCATCCGCGCTGAGTTTGTTCTCGCGGTAGAGGGTGATGGCGGACTGAAGCAGGTTCACCTGCAGGGGGCCGTTGGCCTGAGCACCCAGTTCATCCACGATGGCGTTCAGGTTCTCATAAGTGTAAGCGGCGTCCGCGCTGCGATAATTGATAATGTGCTGTCCCTTGTTGTTCAGGATGGAAACCCGGCGCCTGGGATAAGCGGCCATACGCTTGTCCTGAAGGGTGAGGATGGTGTCCACGATGGCGTTCTTTTTGGCCGGATCCTTGGTCTGGTTGTACAGACGGGTCATGAGGGTGGTACCATGGATGAACATGTTCTCCGATGCCGTAGCAGGGCACACGGAATAGGCTTTACGCCAGTTGGGCAGGGCGGAATCGTAGTTCTTCTGCTTGTAATACTCCTGATAGTAGGAGAGGTAAAGCACGCAATCTGCGCTGTCTTTACCGTGACCGAAACGAGAGGTCTGGGCAAAGGCGCCCTGGCCCATGAGGGCGGCGGCGAAGAAGAAGATGAGAGCTAACTTTTTCATATTTTTTGCTTTTAAATTTATTTGCTAAACAAGGTCTATGCCAATATTACTGGTATGCGCGCTTCTGGAACCAGATGTCAAAGATATTGAATCCGACGCTGAAACCGAAATAATTCTCTTTTACCTGGGAGGTGGCAAGGCCCCTTCGGCCCGCTTCCAGGCCGATGGAAAGGCCGTTGTACCAACGGAATACGGGAAGCGTCATGCCCAGGCTCAAGCCCACGGAATTGACATGGGCGCCGTCTACCGTATAATAGGACTGCTCAAAATAGGCTCCCGCCCGGTAGGTGCAGCGACGCATGAAATAGCGGATGTCGTTCCGGTTGGGGGTGAATTCTCCTCCCACGCGGACACTCTGTCCCACTCCGGGGGCGAACATGGCGTCTCCCACATTGGAGAACCCGCTCACCTGGTCCAGGTTGCTGTTTTTCCAGTTGGTGCGGGTGTAGTCTACCTCCACCATGAATTTGTCCGTGTTGCGGTAGCTGATGCCCACGCCCAGCTCGTCTCCCATCCGGAGGCCTTTTCCCTTGAGTTCATCGGCCGTGCGCTTGCGGTAATAACTGCCCAGGGTACGGTAATGGATGCTGTGCCCGAAGAAGCCGGTGGAAATCTGGTAGGTGGCGCCCACCGTGAGGTAGGAGCCCGGAGAGAGCGGCTGCTGATATTGGAGGCCAATCTTGGCCGACAAATTATTGATCTGCAAGGAGTCTCCCTGCGTCATGGAGAGATAGGACTCGTCCGAACTGGTGAGGGAGGATTTCTTGTTGATGTTTCCGAACACGTAATTTCCCTGAAGGCCGATGGAAAGGCGGTCCCAGAGGGTGATGGCGGCGGCGGCAAATACGTTGTAGACGCCTCCGTTTCCGGTGGAAGTGAACTGGCGCTGACCGGCCCTCACGTCCATTTCGTTGTAGGAAATGCTGTAGCCCACGTCGCTTACCGGACGCATTCCCACCATTAAGGCCGTATTCCTCCACATGGGGAAGGAGATGGCCAGGTTTTCCGGAACGAAGACGGCGTTGTAGGCCTGCTTGTCCCCTTCCTTGAAAAGGGAAAGGCGGCCGCCCAGGCTAACGTCGGCCATGAAGGAAAGGGTGTCACGGGCGGTGACGGAGGCCGGATTCAGCACATTCACGAAGCGGTTGTTGCGGGCGGCGATGCCCACCCCGCCCATTCCGCGGTTCCAGGTGGATCCCGCCTGGTGCAAATTTCCCACGCCAAAGACGGAGTACGGGGAAAAGCCCACATACGTTCCCTCCGTCTGGGCCCACAGGGACCCGGCGGAAAACAGGACGACGGCCAAGGCCAGCAATCTATTTCTCATTCCTTCGAACATACTCTTGCGCCATTAGTGCCAACCCCATCAAAACGAGGTTACAAATTACAAATATGGAACTTTTCATCCGTTTTGCAAAATAATTCGCATCCCCGCCGGTGAATACCACCACGTTGCCGGGATGAAGGTTCAGGTAGCCTTCCATTTCAAATATAATGCCTGAAACCACTCCGGCCTCGATGGAAGCCTTCTCGGAGAGCCCCAGGACGTCCGGAGATTCCGGGCTGTCCACCAGGGGCAGGGAGCGGGAATAACGGTTCAGGGCCTTGAAGCGCGTGCGGAAACCCAGGGAGATGTTTCCCCCCTGATACAGCCCTTCCTCGGAGGTGAAGTCTATGGAAAGCGTGGTTCCGAAGTCCACCACGGTGCAGCCTTTGCCCTGAAACAGGTACCGCGCCGCCACGATGGCCGCCGCCCGGTCATAGGAAAGATAGGTGGGAAGGCCGTAGGAAAGAAGCGCTTCCTTGTGGTTGTGATCCATCAGGATAAGGCGCTCGCACTCCTTTTGGAGCAGGCGGATATCGGCCTCAGAAAAAGGATAGACAGAAGCGACCACCATCACCGCCGGCTTGTCCCGCTGGGTAAGGGAAAGGATGAACTCCAGGTATTTCTCCCCTTGATAGCGGAAAGTTTTCCCCAGCGTCATTCCATCGGCCCAGGCGGCCTTGAGGGCGGTGTTGCCTATTTCTATGAGCAGGTTGGACATAGCCTGCAAATTTACCAATTATTGGAGTTTTTTCAAAATATAGAGGGCCGATGACATCGTATTCACTCCGCGGGACACGGTGCGCAGCTTGCCGCCGTCCTGGTTGAACTTGTACTCCGCAGGGTTCTCGTTCACCCGGGTGAGGATGGTCTCAAAGCGCTTGGACTTGTAGAAGGGGGACATGGGATTGGACACGAAGAACATGATCTGCATGCCGTTCTTGATGATAATCTTCTCAAAGCCCATCTGTGCGCCCAAATTCCTGATTTTCACCACAAAAAGGAGGTTCTGCACTTCCAGCGGAAGCGGGCCGAAACGGTCTGCCACCTGCTGGCCCAACCGGTCAATCTCACGCTCGTCCGTAAGAGCGTCCAACTGCTTGTACAGGCGGATTTTCTCTGCCGTAATATCAATATAGTCGTCCGGAATGAGGGCGGGCTGGTCTGTTTCTATGGTGCAGTCTTCCACGTATTTCTCGTTGCCCCGCTGCTGGGTCATCTGGGTTTCCATGCCCAGTTCCTCCATGGCTTCGGAGAGGATTTTCTGGTAGGTCTCATAGCCCATGTCGGAGATGAAACCGCTCTGCTCCGCGCCCAGCAGGTTGCCGGCGCCGCGGATGTCCAAATCCTGCATGGCAATGTTGAAGCCGCTGCCCAGGTCTGAGAACTCTTCGATGGCCCTCAGGCGCCTTCTGGCATCGTCCGTGAGGGTTACCAGCGGCGGCACGATGAGGTAGCAGAAGGCCTTCTTGTTGGATCGGCCCACACGTCCGCGAAGCTGGTGGAGATCGCTGAGGCCTATGTTCTGGGCCTGGTTTACGATGATGGTGTTGGCGTTGGGGATGTCCAGGCCGTTTTCGATGATGGTGGTGCACAGCAGGAGGTCGTAATCTCCGCGCATGAAGGAGAGCATGCGGTCTTCCAGGTCCCGGGATTCCATCTGCCCATGCGCCACGCAGATTTTCATGTCCGGGATGAGCCGGTGCAGGATATCTTCGATGGCCGGCAGTTCCTCCACCTTGTTGTGCAGGAAAAACACCTGTCCGCCGCGGTTGAGCTCGTAATTGATGATACTCTTGATTTCCGTCTCGTTGAAAAGGATAATCTCCGTCTGGATGGGGATGCGGTTGGGCGGCGGGGTCTGGATGATGGAAAGGTCGCGGGCACCCAGAAGCGAGAACTGCAGGGTTCTGGGAATGGGCGTAGCCGTGAGCGTAAGGGTGTCCACGGCGTTTTTGAACTGGCGCAGCTTTTCCTTGGCCGATACGCCGAATTTTTGCTCCTCGTCAATGATGAGCAGCCCCAGGTCCTTGAATTCGAAGCCGTTCCCCAGGATTTTATGGGTGCCGATAAGGATGTCTATACTTCCCTCCTTGAGGCGTTTTTTGATGTCTGTTATCTGTTTGGCCGTCCTTAAGCGGCTCACATAGTCTATATTGCAGGGAAGGTTCTGCAGGCGGGCCTTAAAGGTTTCGAAGTGCTGGAGGCTCAGGATGGTGGTGGGCACCAGCACGGCCACCTGCTTGGAGTCGCAAACGGCCTTGAAGGCAGCCCGGATGGCGATTTCCGTCTTCCCGAAACCCACATCTCCGCACACCAGGCGGTCCATGGGGCAGTTGTCTTCCATATCGGCCTTCACCGCCTGGGTGGCCTTCTCCTGATCCGGGGTGTCCTCATACATGAAGGAAGATTCCAACTCTTCCTGGAGGTAGGTATCGGCCGAAAAGGCGAAGCCCTCCGAGGCCCGGCGCTTGGCATAAAGTTGGATGAGCTCCTTGGCGATGTCTTTGACGCGGGACTTGGCGGCGCTCTTGAGGTTGCCCCAGGTCTTGGAGCCCAGCTTGTTCACGCGCGGCGCCTCCCCTTCCTTGGAGCGGAAGCGGGAAATCTTGTGCAGGGAATGGACGGAGACAAATACCACGTCTCCCCCGCTGTAGATGAGTTTGACCACCTCTTTCACGCGGCCGTAGTCGTCTTTCATCTTCACCAGTCCGCCGAATACGCCCACGCCGTGATCTATGTGCACCACATAGTCTCCCTGGTTGAAGGAGTTGAGGTCGTTGAGGGTGAGCTGCTCGGATTTTTCCACGGTGCGGCGGAGGTGCACGCGGTGGAAGCGGTCGAAGATTTCGTGGTCTGTGTACCAGCAAACCTTGTCTTCGTTGTCTATAAAGCCGGCGTGGATGTTCTTTCCCTTCACGAATTCCGGCAGTACGGCATTCTCCTCCTGCATCATGATGGAGCGGAGGCGTTCCAGCTGGCTCTCCTTCTCTCCGAAGATGTATACCTTGAAGTTGTTCTCCCGCTTGAGGCGGATATCGGCAATCAGAAGCTCGAAATTCTTGTTGAAGACGGGCTGCGGGGCTATGTTGAAGTTGATAGTTTCAATCTCTTCCCGGCGGAGCGGAATATCCAGGAAAACGCGCTGGAAGGCATTCAGCTCGCTGAAGAAGGCCTTTTCCTTGTACATGTCCGAGGAATCCAGCCAGACGGTGGTATCGGCCTTGAGGAGGGAAAGGATGGAAACGCCTTCGTCGTCTTCCCGGGCGGCGATGTCGGGGTAGATATCGGCCTTTTCCAAGGTATCGATGGAGAGCTGGGTGTTGCAGTCGAAGGTATTGATTTTGTCCACCTCGTTCCCGAAGAAGGTGATGCGGTAGGGCTTGTCTAAGGAATAGGAAAATATGTCGATGACGGCTCCCCTGACGGCATATTGGCCGGGAGCCGATACAAAATCCACCCGCTCGAAGCCTTCTTCTCCCAGGCGGGTGCGAAGGCCTTCGTAGGAGAGCGTTTCCCCGCTTTGGATGGTGAAAAGGGCATCCTGGAGTTTGTTCTCCGAGGGAACCTTTTCTTCCAGGGCCTCGGAATAGGTGACGATGAAGAACTTTTCATCGGCCTTTTCCAGGATTTTGCCGATGGCGGCGGTGCGCTGGACGCCCATGGAGGATTTGTAATTGCTTCTTTCCACGCTTTTGCCGGATTCCGGGAGGAAGAAGACGCAGTCTCCCTGGGTGAGGTTGTAAAGGTCTGCGCTGCAGTACTCGGCCGCTTCCCGGTTGGGGAGGATGATGAGTTGGGGTTTTTCAGAGGCCACTTGGGAGACAACGGCCCAACGGGCAGACAAAAAGAGCCCGCTGCAAAAAATCTCTTCCCGGTTTTGAAGACTTTTTTGCAGGAGCGCGGAAGTTTTTTTACTTATCAACATTCCCTTCATTTTCCCTGTTGAAAAGCTGTTCATAACCCTGTTGAAAAGTGGTTTTTCAAGGTTGATGAAAAAAGGTGCTTCACTTTTTCACAGTCCCTCAACAGGTTTTCCAGCGGTTTTCAACTGTTTGCATTATCCTTAAATCCTTGATTTTTAGAGGTGTTTTGAAAGTTTTCAACATTTCAACAGCCTCAACATCATCAACAATTTAAAAATAAAAAAACTATATTTGTATCTGAATTGAATCTTAGCCGTCATGAACGAATTCGATCCACACGACACAATAGAGCGCAAAGATAATGAATTTGACGGAATTATCCGCCCGCAGCAGCTGGAGGATTTTACCGGTCAGAAGGAAATTGTCTCCAACCTTTCCATTTATATAAAGGCCGCCAAACTGCGCGGGGAGGCCCTGGACCATGTTCTCTTCCATGGCCCTCCCGGTCTGGGAAAGACCACGCTGGCGCATATCATAGCCAACGAGATGGGGGTGAACATGAAGGTGACCTCCGGTCCGGTGCTGGACAAACCGGGAGATCTGGCCGGACTGCTCACTTCCCTGGAGACGGGGGATGTGCTTTTTATCGACGAGATTCACCGGCTTTCTCCGGAGGTGGAGGAGTATCTGTACTCCGCCATGGAGGATTATGTGATTGATATCATGATTGACAAGGGGCCCGGAGCCCGTTCCGTGCGCATTTCCCTGAATCCGTTCACGCTGGTGGGGGCCACTACGCGAAGCGGTCTTCTGACGGCGCCGCTCCGGGACCGTTTTGGTATCAACTGCGCCCTGGAGTATTACGATACGGACGATTTGAAGAAGATTGTGCTGCGCAGCGCCCATATCCTTTCCCTGGAGATTGACGATGATGCGGCGTATGAGATTGCCCTCAGAAGCCGCGGCACGGCGAGAATAGCCAATGCGCTCCTGAAGCGGGTGAGGGACTTTGCGCAGGTGCTGGGAGACGGACGCATCAACCTGGAAATCACGCGTTTTGCACTGAACAAGCTCAAGATAGACAAGCGGGGTCTGGATGCCATAGACAACAAGATCCTGCGCACGCTCATCACCACTTTCAAGGGAGGTCCGGTGGGAATTGGCACCCTGGCCACTTCCGTGAGCGAAGACGCCGGCACCCTGGAAGAAGTATACGAACCTTTCCTTATCAAGGAAGGTTTCCTGATCCGCACCCAGCGCGGCCGTGTGGCCACAGACCTGGCCTACACCCACCTGGGAATGGAAACATACATGAATCAACGGAAATACAACCTGGATGAAAATGGCACATTGTTTTAACTCACCCACAAAGAATAGTAGTACAAAAACCGTCGCTTCGCGACCCCTCCCATCTTCGATGGGCCCCTCCCTCTTACAGGGCCGAGGGTGGCCATGGGTTTTTGTACTACTATTCCTTGTGGGAATAAGCATGCCGTCGTATGCGTGTACGTCGGTGATAGTGAGCGGGAAGTATACCAAGGACGGGAAGGCGGTGATGTTCAAGCACCGGGATTCTGACTGTCAGGATGTGAGGGTTGAGTATTTCACGGGGGAGAAGTACCGGATGATGTGCCTGGTGAATGCCGATTGGAGGACGAATCCCATGGCAAAGGTGCCGCTTGGGACGCGTGAGGCATGGGGCGGGGAGAATGAGACGGGCTTTGCCATCATGAATACGGCCACCTATGATTTGAAGGATGACGACGTCCCTGCGGACATGATGGACTGTGAAGGGGTGCTTATGTACAGGGCCCTGGAGATTTGTGCCACGCTGGAGGACTTTGAGCATTTTCTGGACACCCTTTCCAGGCCGATGCGGGTGGAAGCCAATTTCGGCGTCATCGACAATAAGGGCGGAGCGGCTTATTATGAGGTGAACAACCACAGCTGGGTGAAGTTCGATGTGAACCGGGAGCCGCTGGGATACCGGGTGGTGACCAATTTCACCACCACAGGCCGGATGGAAGACCGCAAGGGGGTGGACCGGTATATCAAGGCCCACAAGATTCTGGCCTCTACCTATGTGCCCATGGAGGAATGGGACCACACTTTCTTCATCAAGAACATCTCCTGCTCCGGGAAACCCATCCTGAGGGACATCACTTCCTGCGCCATTGTATTTGAGGGAAATACCATGTGGGCTTCCTTGGGAAAACCGGACAAAGTGCCCTGTTTACCGTATAAATTGTAGGGAAAAGCATAAAAAGTGACAAAATAATCACGAAAAATGCTTATTTTTGCGAAATAGAAACACAATATCTAAAACTATATGGCAGATCCTAAATTAATTTCCAAGATTCCGGACGGACCGCTCAAGGAAAAATGGTCCAAGCGTAAAGCCGAAATCCGGATTGTTTCTCCCAACAACAAGCGGAAACTGGAAGTGATTGTGGTAGGAACCGGTCTTGGCGGTGCATCGGCCGCTGCATCTCTTGGTGAGATGGGCTACAACGTCAAGATTTTCTGCATCAGCGACTCCCCCCGCCGGGCCCACTCCATTGCGGCCCAGGGTGGTATCAACGCTGCCAAGAACTACCAGAACGACAACGACTCCATCTACCGTCTGTTCTACGACACCATCAAAGGTGGTGACTACCGTTCCAGAGAGGCCAATGTGTACCGTCTGGCAGAGGTGAGCGCCGCCATCATTGACCAGTGCGTGGCCCAGGGTGTTCCCTTCGCCCGTGAATATGGCGGATACCTGGCCAACCGTTCCTTCGGTGGCGTGCAGGTGAGCCGTACCTTCTATGCCAGGGGACAAACCGGTCAGCAGCTGCTCCTGGGTGCCTATGCTTCCCTGAACAAGGAGATTGCCGCCGGCAGCGTGAAGAGTTATCCCCGTCACGAGATGCTGGATCTGGTGATTATCAACGGAGAAGCTAAGGGTATCATTGCCAGAAACCTGGTAACCGGTGAAATAGAGCGCTTCGGCGCCCATGCCGTGGTGCTGGCCACCGGCGGTTACGGAAATACCTATTTCCTTTCCACCAATGCCATGAACTCCAACGGATCGGCCGCCATGCAGGCCTACCGCAAGGGTGCCTTCTTTGCCAACCCCTGCTTTGCGCAGATCCACCCCACCTGTATTCCCGTCCACGGAGAGCAGCAGTGCAAACTCACGCTGATGTCCGAGTCCCTGCGTAACGACGGCCGTATCTGGGTTCCCAAGAAGATGGAGGATGTGATGAAGCTCCGCAAACACGAAATAAAGCCTTCCCAGATTCCTGAGGAAGACCGTGACTACTATCTGGAGCGCCGTTATCCCGCCTTTGGCAACCTGGTTCCCCGTGACGTGGCTTCCCGCGCCGCCAAGGAGCGTTGCGACGCCGGCTACGGTGTAAACGAGACCGGCCTGGCCGTGTATCTTGATTTTGCCGATGCCATCAAGCGCCTGGGTCACCAGCGCGTACAGGAGCGTTACGGCAACCTCTTTGACATGTACGAGAAGATTACCTCCACTTCCCCCTGGGAGGAGCCTATGATGATTTATCCGGCCATCCATTATACCATGGGCGGCCTCTGGGTAGACTATGACCTCCAGACCACCATCCCCGGCCTGTATGCTATAGGCGAAGCCAACTTCTCCGACCATGGCGGAAACCGCCTGGGAGCAAGTGCCCTGATGCAGGGCCTGGCCGACGGTTACTTTGTGCTGCCTTACACCATCGGCGATTATCTTTCCCATAAATTCCTGGAACCCAAGACGGATATCAATGCTCCGGAGTTTGTGGAAGCGGAGAAGTCCGTAAAGGAGCGTATTGCCAAGCTTTTTGCCGTGAAGGGCAAAGAGACCGTGGATTCCATCCATAAGAAGCTGGGCAACATTATGTGGGAGTATGTAGGTATGGCGCGCAATGAGGCCGGCCTGAAGAAGGGTATTGAGGAAATAAAGGCTCTTCGCGAGTACTTCTGGAAGAACGTATGCGTTCCCGGTACCAACGAGGAATTCAACCAGGAACTGGAGAAGGCTCTCCGTCTGGTGGATTTCTTCGATATCGGAGAACTGATGGCCTACGACGCCTTGAACCGTAAGGAATCCTGCGGCGGCCATTTCCGCGAGGAGATGCAGACCGAGGAAGGCGAGACCAAGCGTGACGACGAGAACTTCATGTATGTAGCCGCCTGGGAATACAAGGGCGAAGGCAAGGAGCCTGAACTGCATAAGGAAGAGCTCAAGTACGAGAACATCAAGATTGCAACCCGTAACTATAAAGACTAATCCCGAGTATGGAATATAATGTGAAAGTATGGCGTCAGAAGAACGCCAAAGCAAAAGGCCATTTCGAGACCTACCACGTTACGGATGTGGAGGAAGATGCCTCTTTCCTCGAAATGCTGGATATCCTCAATGATCAGCTCATCCGCAAGGGCATTGAACCCGTTGCTTTTGACCATGACTGCCGTGAGGGTATCTGCGGTGCCTGTTCCCTGTATGTAGACGGCCGTGCCCACGGCCCGGACGATGCCGTGACCACCTGCCAGCTGTTCATGCGTCATTTCAAGCCGGGTGCCACCATTACCGTGGAGCCTTGGCGCAGCGGCGCTTTCCCGGTAATCAAAGACCTGGTGGTGGATCGTACCGCCTTTGACAAGATTATGCAGGCCGGCGGTTTCATCACCGTCCGTACCGGCAGCGCCCAGGATGGCAACAACATCCTGATTCCGCACGACGATGCAGAACTGTCCATGGATGCCGCCGCTTGCGTTGGTTGCGGCGCCTGCGTGGCCACCTGCAAGAACGGTTCCGCCATGCTGTTTGTGGCCGCCCGTGTGAGTTCCCTGGCCCTTCTGCCTCAGGGCAAGCCGGAAGCCGCCCGCCGCGCCCGCGCCATGGTAGCCAAGATGGACGAGTTGGGCTTTGGTAACTGCACCAACACCCGCGCCTGCGAGATGGAGTGCCCCAAGCATGTGACCATCGACCATATCGCCCGCCTGAACCGCGAATATCTGAAAGCCCGCTTCAGCGAGTAGGAAGGTCAATGCATAAATAGTTATCCCGGTTTCTGAAAAGGAACCGGGATAATTTTATTTTTAGAAAATTATTTTTTTTTGTAAAATTTTATTTATTTGTCTGAAGGGCCAAAACTTCCTCCTGGCTTAATCCGGTAAACTCTGACACGCGAGAGGGCTCCTCACCGGCCGCAAGCATCCTCAGGGCTACCTTTCGCATAGCGTTAGCTCTTCCTTTGGTTTCGCCCTTTTCTTCTGCGGTGGTCATTTGGTTGACAATGTCTCTGATGGTAATCATTTGCTTGATGTATTCGGAACGTTCCTTCGGGGCAAATTTATTAATTTCCGCAGAATTAAACAACAAGTCAAAGATTTCTCCTTTCAATTCTTTTGGGCGCTCCTCCATCTCCGGCATCTTCCTCATCGCGTAGCAGAAGTTATCCAGCAACGACGCCTCGCTGGTCATTGCCTTCCGGCAATTGGGGACCTCCAGGAAGATATACTCCACTGGAATGGGCATATCCTCACCCGTGGAAAGTTCCTTTAGCCTGTATCGGTACAACACCCTGTCAGACCCTTCGTGCAACGGGAAATTGACCACGCCGATAAAATAGATTTGCGGCAAGGTCCAATCCGTGTTGCCAACCGGAATCTGCTCCTGAATCACAAAAGTAGAGTTAAACAACGCCCGTTCATAGAAGGTCTTCTGTTCCGTGAACTGCATTTCTACTATGAAATGCGCTCCTGTCTCATCCGTACAGTGCACGTCCAGCCTGATATCCTTTCCCTCCTCAATGGGATTCACATACTCCTGTGGGCCAAAACTCAACTTTGTAATCTTCCGTTCAGGAATCATTTCCTGCAGAAAGAGCTGCATCAACCGCCGGGCCGGGGCCCAACCAAACGTCCTCTTGAACCAGCGGTCCATCAACACATTGGCATACCTGCCAATCTTTAATTCGTTTTCTTGCATATTTGTAGGTTTTAATGACACCGGGCCCGGATGTCGGTTTTTGCAAACATAGAACAAGGACTCCGGAAAACCTACAATCGTAAAAAAAGTTGTGTTGTTTTACATGCTTTTTGTGTGTTTCTTACGATTTGAAAGCCTGCTTAAGCGAGTAGGAAGTGCCTATAAAAAAATTAGCGACCGAATTTCTCGGCCGCTAATTTTTTAGTAGATGTTTTGCGTAACAGAGGTGGGAATGGAGGATATCTTTGAATAGGTATCCACTTCCTTTCCGCCGGCCGATGTGAGCGTGAGCTTTCCGCTGGCCATGGCGGCCGTGTAAGGGCCCCAGGCAGTGTTGTTGCTATATTTACCGCTGAGTTTGTTGTCGGACGAAAGGGTGTAGGTTCCGGTGAACTGGGTATATCGGCCTTCTCCTATCTTCTGGTAGAGGGTGAAGCTTCCGTCGGAAGCGAAGCTGATATATACCGATACGTTCACAGAACCCACGCTGACTTTTGTCTCAACGCCGCTCAACTCCCAGGAGCCGGTGACATCCACCTTGGTGGTGGTGGAACCGCTTCCACCGCCCGGATTGGGGTTGGGTGTGTCCGGATTGTCTTTTCCGCCACAGGCGGCCAAAACCAGCAGCATAGCTGCCAATGCAAATATTTTTTTCATCATAACCATCCTCCTGTTCCGTTGCCTCCGTCCGTATCACGGACAATGATAGAAAGATCCTGTTCCAGTTCCATGCCGCCCGGAGGGTTGTCGCCTCCACCTACATGGGATCCGCCCCCTACGGCCGTAATGGCAATTTTGCCGGATCCTATTTTTGTGGGGTGAATGTACAAACGGCCGAACTGAATATATGCATAGCAGTCCCCTTCGGGAACGCAGGGATAGGCCTTTTGCGAGGTTCCCGCAATGGTCTGGAGCCCCAGATCCTTGACGGTCTGCTCCGATACTTCCACATTTAGGTAGGTGAGACTTACGGAAGCCGTTCCAAAGACGGAAGTAAGGTCTACCCACTGTTTCTTGCCCAGCTGGAGCGTAGAGGTGGGCGTTCCTTCAATTTTCATCATGAGGCGCCAGGCGTCGATGCTGCCGGTACCCATCTGATGGTAATAGGGGGCCATTTTCAGGGCTCCACGGCCATAAGCATAGGTTTTCTCGCTGGTGTTGGCAATAAGCTGGTCTATGTCGTTTACGGACGAAAGAATCATGCGTTTGAACTCGTCGCGGTCAAAGGTTTTTCCAAGTTGCTTGGCATAAGACAGGGCCAGGGCCACCACGCCGCTCACGTGCGGGCAGGCCATGGACGTTCCCTGCATGTAGCCGTAGTCCATTCCGGTCTGTCCATATTCACCGTTAATTCCGTTTCCGCCTACTTCGGAAGGGATGGTGGATAACACCATGGAATTCCAACGGTTCACAATATGATAAGCTTCTCCGCCGGGGGCGCAGATATTGCAGCCGGGCCCATAATTGGTATAGTAGGCCGGCAGTCCGTCGGGGCCCAGGGCCGATACGCTGATGATATCGTGCCAGGCACCGGGATAGAAAGCATAGTTCTTTGCGTCGTTGCTGGCAGCGAAAATGGCAATGTTCCCATTCAGAACAGGATTGTTCTTGCAATCCTCAAAGTAGTGGATGGCGTCTATTTCCACGCCTCCACCGGCTTTGTAATAGGCATTGTCGGAACCGTAAGAAAGGGTTGAGCCGAAAGAGCAGGAAATGATGGAGGCACCGTTGTCGGCCGCATATTTGATAGCCTGGGCAATGCGGTTCGCCGATGCACCGCTTTTGCCGGAGAATATCTGCAGGCCCATGATACGGCAACCGTCTCCCTTGCCGGAGCCGCCGGCAATGCCGGCAACGCCCATTCCGTTGTTGTTAACGGCGGCAATGGTACCGGCGCAGTGGGTTCCATGGCCGGAATCTCCCTCAACGTTCCAGCTAATGTTAGGGCTATTGTTAAAGAAGTTATAGCCGTAAATATCGTCAATATACCCGTTATTGTCATCATCGATTCCGTTTCCGGGAATTTCCTTTGCATTCACCCACATGTTGTCCTTGAGGTCCGGGTGCGAGTATTTGACGCCTTCGTCAATGACGGCTACAATGATGGCGGGGTCTCCGCAGGTGAGATTGTTCCACACCGGGGTTACATTGACATCGGCCCCGGCCTTGGCTGTGGGAGACACCATGGGATCGGCCGTGTTCTTATAATGCCATTGGAGGTAGAGATAAGGGTCGTTGAAAGTGTCTGCCGTTCCCTTGGTTGGAGCCGATAGAGGATAAACCTCACCGTCCGACGTTTTAACAACCTCGGAAAGATATTCCACCACCTGCACCTCGGGGACGGAAGCCGCCTTCAGGACAATCCGGTCCAGCACGTCCCCTTCGCAGAGGGTGGCATCATACCAGCGGTCCAGTCCGTGAGCCTTTTCCAGCTCCTCCCGGCCCGGAGTAGAACGGAAGGTCTTTTGCAGACTGGTGCCCGTCTCCTTTTCAAACTGCTGAATGTCATCGGCAGTGGGGGCCTTCGCAAATTTCACCAAAAAGGCATCCTCCGCCACCACCGCATCTCCTTTGGTAAGGATTTTGGCCGATACATCGTCTGTTGCCGGCCGGTCTGTTTCCACCTTCTCCTGCTGACAGGAGAGGGCGCTTAGCAGCAATGCCGGAATCAAGAGTAAAGGATACTTGTTCATATCAATGTTTTTAACGACAAAGAGGCCAGGCGCATTTACGCCTGGTCTCAATTGTCTCAGAATTAAACGTTTCTATTCAAAGAACCGCTGGTCGGAATCACGGGTGACAACCATGTTGTTTCTGCCGCTTTCCTTTGCCTTGCGGGTGTAGCTTACGGTAACGTTGGCTTTCACCGGCTGGGGATCGCGAGGTAAGGCTTTGAATTCGCGGGTTGGAAGTTGAATATCCTTCACGCCGGACATCGTAGCCTGTGACAACGATACGGAGGAACTGTTGAACTTAATTCCGGTGGGTTCTTCTCCGCTCTCTTTATTAGGAACGAAAGTTTCCCAAGTGCAGGTCTGAACGCCATAACCAGGAGCATAGTAGGCGGCATAGAAATGATAAATGCCGGTTTCCGGGTCATAGTAGCTATCTTTTGCAAGTTCCGGATGCTGTTCGAGGTATGATGCCGACCAGATGTTTTTACTATTGAAAACAAGCAAATCAATACCGCCAGTAGAATAACCGGAGTAGAAGTAATCCCAGTCAATGACGTTTGTCTTGGGATCTACCGTGAAGATAAAGTCTACATCATAGCCCCAATGAGTGATAACATAAGTATTATCAATGTTAGGGTTCTGATAAAGTTCAAGGCCCGAATCAACAATAGATTCTTCGGTACTGCCCGAAATCTTCAAGAACCAACCGGTATAATAGTAATCACCCTTTGTCAGCAGTACATTGGGAAGACCGTCCGTGGTATATTCTGCCGTCTGCCAGGTTTCCATTTCACCATTGGTAGCCCAGACAACAACCGTGTAGCTGGTGAGAGCCTTCAGGCCGGTTGTGTAGGTATAGAATCCACCGGGAGCGTTGATTTCGGCCAAGACGCTTGCCGATGCAACAGATACACCGCTTCCTGTTTCGGCAGCCTTCATTTCGGCCAGAATTGCCTCCTGATTTTCATTGAATGTTTCCGTCGCATAAATGTTGATGTGGGCTTCCTGAATGTTCTTTCCCACTATATAGAAAGCGAAAGAAGAGTTGGTGGGATAGTCACCGTAGCGGGCGGGGACATCCTCCGTACCAACCTGAACTTGAACAGCGTGGTCATCCTGGTCATCGGCGGTGATGAAGTTGAAAACGAGGCTCTCGGCAACCTGTGCAGCTCCGGCGGCGTCGAAGCCTACGACAGCGATGGTGTAAGTGCCGGTCGTTTCGGGGGAAAGACCCAGAGTGGCGAAGTTCTTTCCGCTTTCTTCGTCAAGCTCAAATTCGGAGAATTCCGTTGCTTCCTCCGTACCGGCGGCAATGGCGTTCACCTTATCTTTTACTTCATCTTCCTTGAGTTCGCCGGGGTAGATGGCATACTTAATGCTGGCTACATCAGCGCCGGCTTCCACATAGACTGGAGTTACACCATCGGCGGGATAATCGGTCTCCAAAGCGAGGCTGAAGTCTACGCGGGTGAAACCATCTGCAATAGCCACTGTCCCATAGTTATCCGGAGACCATCCACCCAATCCGGGCATGAAGAAGTAGATATTGAAGAAGAATCCGCCATTACCGTCATAGTAACCGACAGGATAATTACCATCCATCTGACCGGTAGCCTTGGCTTCTTCCAGCCAGTTAGCTCCCATGCCATCGTCTCCGAAGTTATAGCCTCGCTCTACCCAATACCAGGCATAGTCATACGCATAAATAGGTGTCGCAGCCTCTTCTAGAGGAACTTTAAGCCAGTTACCACCATTATAGTCATAACCGAAATACTGTTTAGGAAGTTCTACGAACTCATATCCATTGTTGTTTTTTTCACTATACCAACGGATATTCAACGTAACGGAAGGAACGCTGTGCCAGAATCCTTCAAGGTTACCGTCTTTATCCTTGTCAATGCTGGTGAATATGCCGGTCTTCACTCCCCCGATCTCATAGTACTTCAAAGTAGCGTGAATGGGACCAAGCTTATTATCCCAACGGGAATTGATAGTGAAAACAGCCGGCTCCCCAGTCTTGGGATTCAGCATATACTGCCAGGCAACAACCAACACGTCAAAATTCAAGAACGTAGCCTTGTTGGAATACTTGGAAACATATTCCGTATCTGTAATTTCCAGGGTGGCGGCATAATTGGTACCCATCTCAGCATTATCAAAACTGATTTCGAAGGCCGTTTCTGCCTGACCAGCTTCAAAGGTAATGTTACCGGCCTGGAAGATGCCGTCCGTATCGGATTTTATCACATAGGGAACCGTGATAGCTTTATCGATATAAGGCTTTTCCTGATTACGGGCAACGGTGACTGTGAGTGTCCGTTCCATTTCCGGATCAAAAGTGTGGCTACCGGAAGCCTCCTGGGAAGGGAAGTACACGCCGAAGCAAGTTTCCGAATCGGGCTCACCGGGCTGATAGACTTCCTTTTTGGCGCAGCTGCTCAGGGTAAGAGCAGCCACGGCGCCAAACATAAAAATATAGGATAATATCTTTTTCATAACAATCTGGTTCTTAACTTATTCAGACCACAGAGGAAGGAGGTCGGAAGGATCGGGATTGTTGGTCTCTGCGGTGATGCCGGTATTGGCCTGGTGCTCACCACGGGTAATCACGATATTCCACTGAGGGGAACGGCCAACGCTGTTGTAAGAGTAAACGGCTGCATGGTTGGTGCCCTTGTATCCACGGGTGATACCGGCGCCCAGACGCTTGTAGTCATAGAAGAGGATACCCTCACCCCAGAACTCTACACGCTTCTGGAAAAGGAGCTCTTCCAGAAAGTCTTCCTTGCTGTTGGCGGTGCAGCTGTACTGAGGGTTGCGGGTCTTCACCAGGCTTTCCAAAACGGTCTTGGCAGCGGCCACGTTGGTCTGAGCCAGAGCTTCGGCCTCAATGAAGTACATTTCCTCTATACGCATGAGAACCTGGTCCGTGCAGTTACCTACCGCATAGTCGGAGATTTCTCCCTGGGCCGGGCGGAACTTGATGTTCACCAGATCCTTGGGGACGGGGTTGCCCTTGTAGGCACCCGTTGCGGTCAGATAAGAATCGTCACCGCAGGCGAACTTGTAGCTGTAATAGTTGGTACGGCCCGGATCCAGCCAGGAGTGTTTGCGGAAGTCGGTGTCCGGGATTCTCTCATAGGTGGCTTTGTTGATACCAATCTGGGAAAGCGGAGCATAACCCCAGGCACCTTCGCTGCAGATGTGGGCAGCCCAAGTGATGATGTTACCCTGGTTCTCCGTGGAAAGGGTGAGGCCCCAAATCCAGGAATTGTTGGAGGAACCGCTGTTGAAGCCCGTTTTGGGGTCTTCCCATTGGGCCTGGGTGAGCGGAGTCTTTCCACTTTCGTCAATCACCTTCTGGGCGTACTGTGCCGCCTTTTCATAGGCACCTGCAGTACCTGCGGCACCCATCTCAAGATAGGCACGGGCATACAGGCCGTTCACCAGGTTGATGGAAGGATGGGAATAGTCCGTCTTCACGTCTTTGAGGTATTCGGCGGCGCGGTCCAGGTCGGACAGGATGAACTCATACATCTTGTCGTGGGAAACGCGGGGGTTGTTCTTGCCCAGTTCTTCGGTGGTGTTCTCGTCCACGATGGGAACGGTAAGGCCTTTCACCTTGGAAATGTCATAGCCGGAATAGCTGGTTCCAGGTTCGAGGGGTTCGAACAGACGGGCCAGATCCAGGTAGAAGCTGGCACGGTAGGCTAGGGCCTGTCCCAGATACTTCTTGGCCGTGTCGTTCATATCTTCGGGATTCACCACGTTGATAATGTCGTTGGCGGCCTTGATCCAGGTATAGTAGGCATCCCAGAAATAGGCGCAATAGATATATCGGTCTCCCTGGCTCTGGTTATAGGCCCAGGCGTAGTAACGGTTATAGTAAGGGTTGTCGCCCAGCGTGGCCATGTCTTCCAGCATAAACTCGGTGGCCATGTGAATGGCGCCGATGCCGTAATCCCAGTGAACACCGTAATTGGAGAAATAACCCAGTTCATTGGTTCCCATCATGCTCACGGGAATGGCGTTGATCATGGCATCCAGGGCACCGTCACTCTTGGCTACCTGTGCGGCAGTCTGGGTGGAACCCTGCGGGAAGGTTTCCTTGATACATCCGGTTGCAAGAACCAGAAGAGCGGAAAGGACGCTGACGGTTTTGATTGCAATATTTTTCATAATAGCTGTCCTCCTCTTTAGAATGTGATGTTAATACCACCGGAAATGGTGCGCACAGGCGAGTTGCTGGCGTTGTTGGTGGATCCGGTGAAACTCTGACGAGGGTCAAGACCCTTTCTGAAAGACCAGTACCACACGTTGTCGCAGGTAGCGTACAGACGTAGACGGCTTACACCAATCTTCTTGGTCCACTTCTGGGGGAAGGTGTAACCAATCTGTGCATTCTGGATGTTGAGGTAGCTGGCAGGCACCAGGAAGCGGTCGGAGGCCGCCGTAATGTTGGTGTCCTTGTAAACGAAACGGGGAATGTCGGAGGTGGTGTTGGTCGGGGACCATGCATTCAGGATATCCTGGTGGATGGAATGGCCGGGCGTTCCCTCCGGGTTGGCCATCAAGCTGGCATAACCGGAATCATAGGTGCGGCCGCCGATGTTGTAGGTGAACTGGACGGAGAAGTCCAGGCCCTTGTAGGCCAGGTCTGTTCCAAAACCGCCATAGATGTCAGGCGTGGTGTTGGAGCACAGATACTGGGTGGCGTCGGAGTACTTCTTGGTGGTGGTCTGTCCGGTCACCTTGTCGGGATCGTTGGCGTCTTCCTTCAGGTCCATGTACCACATGGGGAGACCGTCTTCGTGGTCGATGCCGGCATACTTGGCCATGAGGAAGGTGTTCAGAGGGAGTCCTTCACCCACGAACTTGTTGCCGCTGGCATAACCCTCATAACCTTCTACGGTGCGGGTCTTGCGCTCGTCCGGGAGACGGATAATCTTGTTGCGGTAGTGCGTACCGTTCAGGTTGATGTTCCACTGGAAGTCGCGGTTACGGATAACGGCGAAGTCCAAGTTGAACTCAACGCCCTGGTTGCGCATGTCGCCGATATTGTCGTAGTAGCCGCTGTAACCCAGGGAGGCGGGAACGGTGAACCAGAAGAGCATGTCGGAGGTCTTGCGGTAGAAGTATTCCACACCACCGGAGATGCGGGAGTTGAGCAGTTCGAACTCGATACCGGTATTGAAGTTGGTGTTGGTTTCCCAGGAGATGTCTTCCTTACCCTTGTTGGCGAAGCTGATGGCCAGCTGTCCGTCGTTGTTGGAGAGGGAATAGGTATCCGTGTAACGGTAGTTGCCGATACCGTCATTACCCTGGGAGCCGATGGAGGCCTTCAGTTTGAGCATGTCAATCCAGGAAGCGTTGAACCAGGGTTCCTTGGAGATGATCCAGGCGGCACCGGCCGACCAGAAGTTACCCCAGCGGTGGTTCGGGTGGAAGCGGGAAGAGGCGTCACGACGATAGGAAGCGCTCACGAAAACGGTGTTCTTATAGTCGTACTGGACACGGCCGAAGTAACCTTCCGTGTTGTAGGTGCTCATGGAAGAGGCGGCATTCTGGCCGTCGATGACGGCGCCGTTCAGTTCCAGGTTCTCCGGAGAGAACAGGCGGGTCTTGTAACCGGACAGGCTCTTGGAGGTGGTCACATAGTTCTCATGACCAATCATGGCCGAAATGTTGTGATCCTCGGCAATGGTCTTGTTGTAGTTGAGAATCTGCTGCAGGTTGTAGTAGAAGTAACGGGAGTGACCAACGGAGAGGGTACCGCCGTTGGGGGCGAACTGGCCATAGTACATGTTGTTCATGTCCTGGCTGCGGGTTTCGTCCAAACCTACACCGGCGTTGAAGGTGAAGGTGAAGTCTTTCAGGAAGCGGACCTCGGCAAAGCCGGTGCCGGTGAAGGCATTGCCTTCGGAACGGTTCACGTCCAGCATGGCGGAGCTGAGGGCGTTGGAGTTGGGGGAAGTAGGACGGTTCTGGCCGCCGTTGGCGCCGTCACCATAGTCGTACATGATGTGACCCCACTGGTCCTTCATGATGTTGCCTTCTCCGTCGCGGATATACAGCGGATAGATAGGGGCCATCATGGTAGCGGTGCCGAAGATGTTACCGGTGGAACCGGCGGAGCCTTCGTCGCTGTTGGAGTTGTTCCACAGGAAGTTGGTGTAGGACATGTTGGCACCCACTTTGAGCCAGGGCTTTGCCTGATAATCGGCCTTCAAACGGGCGGTGTAGCGGCGCATGTCGTTGGACTGGACGATACCCTTGTTGTTCAGGTAGCCGAAGGAGGCCAGGAAGGAGGCGCGGCCGGAGGTGCCGGATACGCTCACGTTGTATTCCTGACGGAGAGATTGGCGATAAGCCTCATCCACCCAGTTGTCGGGCGTGAGGAGGTATTCCTGTCCGCCATAAGTGACCTTGCGGCCCAGGGTGGCGTTGGGGTTCAGCTTGCCGTTGGAACCAATCAGGAGTTCACCTTCCGGAAGGGTGTACACATTGTAACCCAGACCGCCGCTGGCGATGGTGCCGGGGGTGATGGTGGCGGCGCGAAGATGAGCCTCTGAGTTGCTCATGCCCTGATTCATGTAATACCAATACAGGGAGGAGTAGTAGGTCTCATAGTAAACGGCGGGATTGCGGATGTAGTCGTAGTCCTGCAGGGCCTTGGTATTCAGACCCCACTTGGCGTCCACGTTCACAACGGCCTCGCCTGCCTTTGCCTTCTTGGTGGTGATCATGATAACACCGTTGGCACCACGGGAACCGTACAGGGCGTTGGAGGCGGCATCCTTCAGAACGGTGAGGCTCTCGATATCGGCCGGGTTGATGTTGTTCATGTCTCCGCTGTACGGAATGCCGTCAATCACATATAGAGGGGCGCTTCCGGCAGAGATGGAGCTGATACCACGGATGATGATGGACGGGTTGGAACCCAGGGTACCGGAGGAGGTGGTCATCTGCACGCCGGCCACATGACCTTCGATGGCGCGGGTGACGTTGGATACCTGGGACTTTTCGAGGGTTTCGGCCTTCACCACCTTGGCCGATCCGGTAAAGGATTCCTTGGTAGCGGTACCGAAGGCCACCACGATGGTCTCGTCCAGCAGTTGGGAGTCGTCCTCAAGGACGATGTTCAGCGTGTTTTTGCCGTTCACGGCTACGACGACGCTCTGGTAACCCATGCAGCTTACTTCCAGGTTTCCGTTACGCGGAACGCTGATTTTGTAAGCTCCATTGAAATCGGTCAGGGTGTAGGTGGTGGAAGACCCCTGGAGCACCACATTGGCGCCCACGATGGGTTCACCGGCGGCATCCTTCACCGTACCGGTCACAGCGATGTTCTGTGCTGCTGCGGTGAGGGACATTGCCAATACTGCCACTGCCGAGAGAAAAATCTTGAACTTTTTCATAAGCAAGACATTAGTTAAACATAAATATTGATACTGATACAAATAGTCGTTATAGGTATCCGTACACTACAAAACGTCCGTTTAAAATAAACGAAACTTGGCTGCAAAAATGCAAAACATATTTTTAATTTGCAAGCCCGTCAAAGTGGCCTAAAAGTGTAATTTGACAACGAATTTTTAGTTTTTAAAAGTTTTTAACAGGTTTTCCTGCACAAGTTAATTATAATTTTTGAATATTCCGAACAAATTTCTAACAAATCGAAAGCAAAAAAATTTTTTCATTTCTTTGCATATTTCTGTATTCTTTTCGCGAACAGGTGAATACCAATAGGTTAGAGGCACTACTCTTCCTCCTCCAAAACCCCGTCTCCGATAGTTCTGGACTGCAAAGAGAAATTGATGCCTAATTTCTTGATGTGCAGCCCCGAACCTTTAAAACGAGTGGTCTGGAAAATTTTTAGAACAGAAGGAAAAAGAGTCATCTGATACCACCACAGCTCCCCCTGATATCAATTAAGGCGGCAGGGCTGTCACCGCCGGATGACTACCTGGCAAAGATATAACTAATTTTTTTTATTACAAAATTCCGGATATCTCCTTCACCGGGATGTGGGCCTGGTTGATCCGTCTTCCTTTTTCAAAGAGGAGATTCAGGCCCTTCAAAACCAATATTCTTGAATTCATTCAGATACCTCGAAAGGGTGTTGGGGTGGATGTGAAGGCGGCGGGCCAGCCGGCCGATGGTCATCCCCTGGGCACGGAGGCGGAGGATATCGGCCTTTCTCTGTTCAAATAAAAGACGTTGGGCCGATGGTCCCGTTGGTCTTCCCAGTTTGACGCCCGCCTGCTTCTTGGCGGCCAGCGCCTCGCGCGTGCGTTGGGAGATAAGGTTGCGCTCAATCTCCGCCGCCAGGGAGAAGGCGAAGGCGATAATCTTGGCGTTGAGGCTGTCCGAGAGCTCGAAGTTGTCCTTGATGGAATACAGGTGGAGCTCTTTCTGGGAGCAGGTGTTCAGGATGGACATCACCATCATCATGTTTCTCCCCAGGCGGGAGAGTTCCGTGCATACCAGCGTGTCTCCGGGTTTCATCCGGCGCAGCAGCTTTCCCAGCGTGCGCTTCTCCAGCTTTTGGGTGCCGGAGACCTTCTCCTGTACCCATCGGCCTATTTCCCGGCCTTGCCGGCGGCTCCATTGCTCTATCTCGTAGCGCTGGCCCTCGTAAGATTGCATTTCCGTACTCACGCGGATGTAGGCGTAATTCATGTTCTTCCTTTTTTGTAGTTGTGATACGATGATGTTCCAGGGGCTTAAAATCGTAAGAAACACACAAAAAGCATGTAAAACAACACAACTTTTTTTACGATTGTAGGTTTTCCGGAGTCCTTGTTCTATGTTTGTTGGTGCCAGACAACTCCGTCCGGCACTAACAATTATCTTTATGAACATCAAAATGACTCCTGCGCAGATGCGCAAATTCGTAGCCATCGTCAATGAGGTGGAACGATACCGGGATCTCTCCGAGAAAGAGAAGGAACAACTGGTTTTATCTATCCTGGACCATCCGTACATGGACCTTCGATGTGACTGGGCCTTCAAGCACGTGATGAAAAACACGGAGATTTTGAAGATGCTGCTGAACGACTTCCTGCCGGAAGAGATTGAGTCGGTGGAACCACAGTCCAACGAGATTGACAAGATGCGCCCAGATGACAAGAACGTGATCATGGACGTGCTGTGCCACACGGCGGACGGGAAGGAGTTTATTGTGGAGATGCAGCGGAAGAAGAAAACGACGTTCAAGAACCGGATGCTGTACTATGGAGCCTCCATGCTGCATGCCCAATTGAAGCCACGGGAACCGTATTCGGCCCTGAAACCGGTCTATGTGATTTGCTTCATGGATTTCAAGATGCACCATGAGACTGACCAGCTGGTGTACCGGTACTCGCTTTGCGAGCAGGCCTCAGGAGAGCGCTACAATGACCTGCTGTCCATTTATTTTTGTGAACTTCCCCGCCTGCAAGCAACTGCCATTGAAGGTCTTGACCCTGTACAAAGTTGGTTTTATATTCTCGTAAATATGCGTATCTTTGCAGGAAAACCAGAAGATATGGGAAAACGTTATGCTGCCGTTGCAGAGGAAGCGCGCATGCCTGGCCTTCCGGAGGAAGAAGAACTGACCAAATATTTCCGCAATATGATTACCGAAGAAGAAAGACTTGATATGGGTGCCGCCTACTATGAGGACGGCTTCAATGATGGTATGGAAAAAGGAAAAGCGGAAGGCCGGGCAGAAGGCGAAGCAAATGCTATGCGAAAGATGGCCCTGAAGATGCTTAAGGCCGGTGAGGAACCCTCCCGCGTGTCAGAGTTTACCGGATTGAGCCTGGAGGGAGTTTTGGCCCTTCAGAAGAAGTAATAAACTCAATAATATCAGAGTCGAAGACGGAGTACGAAAGTGCTTCGTTTTTTTTTGTGCCTTTCAAATCATAAGTTCAGCCATGGTTTTATGTCTGTTTTTGATTCACTAAAAAACGGACGTTTAGTAGTGTATCGATACGGCAAAGATAGGATTTTGTATCAGTATCAATATTTATGTTTAACTAGTTCTAATGCTTATGAAAAAAATTAAGCTTTTTTTCACGATGATGGCATTGCTGACGGTGTCGGCAGTGGCTCTTGCACAGAACATCACGGTAAAAGGTACCGTTGTGGATGAATCCGGAAACGGAATCGTTGGTGCAAACATCGTCCTGCAGGGAAGTCAGACCGTTTATACCATGACAGACCCTGCCGGAGCCTTTTCTTTACAGGTCCCGTCCAACGGAACACTTGTTGTTTCTTGCATGGGATATGAATCCAAGCAGGTCGCGGTTAAAGGACAGAACACGCTTGTAATTACCCTTTCGGAAGACACTGAACTTCTGGACAATGCAGTTGTCGTAGGCTACGGCTCCGCAAAGAAAGTGGGCAATCTGGTTGGCTCCGTGACAACCGTCAGTTCAGAAACGGTGAAAAACGCCCCCTCGGCCTCCGCTTTGGATAACCTGCAGGGTCAGGTTGCCGGTCTGAGTGTTATCACCCAGGGTGGTGTGGCTGGTGATAATGCCGTTTCCATGCAGTTGCATGGTATGGGCTCTTTGGGCTCTTCCACCACTCCGCTGTATGTTATTGACGGCGTTCCTTCCTCCAGTACGGCCATCATGATGATGAACCCGAACGACATTTTGTCTATTTCTGTTCTGAAGGATGCCTCCTCCACTTCCATATATGGCGCCCGCGCTGCAAACGGTGTTGTCTTTGTGACAACCAAGAGCGGTTCGTATGACAGTAAGGCCCGCGTGACGGTTCGTTCTCAGTATGGTATCTCCACCCTTATTAACAAACAGTTCTACAAGAACTTCATGAGCGGAGACGAACTTAAGGATTTCTGGCTTCGTACCGGTTACATGACACCTGAACAGTTCAAGGCCAACTATACCGATAAAGGCTATACTGCCAACACGGAATGGTATAAGATTTTCCAGCAGTGGAATAATCCCCAATATCAGAACGATGTCACCATTGAAGGCGGTGGTGCCCGCGTGGCTTACATGATTTCTGCGTCCCAGTTCCATCAGAGAGGTACCTCTATCGGCAACTATTATGACAGATATACCCTTCGTTCCAACGTGCAGGGACACCCCAAAGACTGGCTCAAGATTGGTGTGAACCTGAATCTCTCGATGGACGAGAATCAACAGAATGGAAACTGGAATGGTTCCAGCATTGGAAGCAGTACCTATTTAAGTGGTAGCCTTTCTTACCTTTACAACCCGCTGCATCCGGCTTATGATGAAGAAGGGAAGTTGTATCCCTACAAGTTCCCAAATGGTACATCAAACCCGTATTACTATATGGAAACCTATCCGGATGTCTATAACACATATGGTCTGAATGGAAATGTCTATATTGAAATTGAGCCCATCAAACATCTGAAACTCCGTTCTCAGCTGGGTACAGATACTCGGTTCTATCGCAATAACTGGGCAAGTATTCCTTCCAGCAAACTTCGTAGTGGAACCGGTTCCAAAGGAAAGAGCTCTCAGCTCACTTCTAATAACACCATTACCAATACGATCGAATATGCCCGCACCATTGCCGACGATCATAGTTTCTCCGTGCTGCTGGGTCATGAGGGAATCAGTAACTGGTACGATTATTTCTATGCTTCCTCCAGTGGCCAGACCGAAGACCGAATGCTTATCCTTCAGCAGGGTAAGTCTGATTCATATGCCATGAGCGAGAGGTCTCAGGCCAGTAAGTTCCTGTCTTTCTTCGGTCATGCGGACTACAGTTATGCCAGCCGTTATAACGTAGACGTAACTGTCCGTAATGACGCATCTTCCCGTTTTGGTGTGAACAAGCGCAATGCAACGTTCTGGTCTGTCGGCGGTCGCTGGAACCTGAGCCGGGAACCCTTTATGAAGGGCGTAAAATGGCTCTCCAACGCCACGTTCAAAGTGAGTTATGGTACTCAGGGTAACGCAGAGATTGGCAACTATCAGCATCTGGCCCTCATCTCTGCCACCACCAATTATCAGGACGGAAACGCCTGGGTAATCGGGCAGCCCGCAAACAAGGACCTTACCTGGGAGCAGCAGGCCCTGTTCAGCATTGGTGCCAGCGGACGATTCTTCAATATGGTTGATTTGGAAGTTGAATTCTACAACCGTAAGACTTCCAACATGCTGATGGATGTTCCTTATCCCTACACTACCGGTTTCAGTGAACTTACCGCCAATGTGGGAACCCTCTCCAATACGGGTATTGATATTACTTTGGGTGTTGATATTCTCAAAAAGCGTGACTATTATCTCCGCTTTAATGCCAACTTTAACTACAACAAGGAAAAAGTTGCCGAGTTGTTTGACTCCGCATGGGATGAAGATTTGCAGCGTTATCGCTGGGAGATGCCCAGTTATGGTATGGCTTATGTGCAGGGACAGCCTGTTATGTTCTATGCTCCTGTATACGCCGGCATAGATCCCGCAGATGGAAAGCAGATGTGGTATCTTCCTGGAGACGATCCGGATGTTCTCACCATGGATAAAGACAGAACGACCAAAATCTTCGACGAGGACGCCCTTATCCAGAATACCGGTCTCAAGTATACGGCTCCTATCAATGGCGGTTTCAGCCTTCACGGCGGTTGGAAGATTCTGTCTTTTGCGGCCGATTTCTCCTTCGTGCTGGGCAAAACCCTTATCAATAACGACGCCATTTATTACGAGAACCCGAATCTTAACTCTTCTTATAACAAAATCAAAGCGGTGAGCGACTATTGGACACCCAACAATCCGAACGCGAAATATCCGGACTGGACGTCTGGTCAGCGCACTTACTTTGACACGCACCTTTATCAGGATGCCTCCTTCCTGCGCCTGAAGAACCTCCAGGTGGGTGTCGCCCTGCCCAACAAGTGGATGGAGGCTCAGAAGGTGTTCAAGGCAGTTCGCTTTACCTTTACTGGCCGTAACCTCCTTACCGCTACTAAATATGAGGGTATCGACCCGGAAATTGCCGGTAACCTGGCCCGTGGTGTCGTGGGTGCGAGCAAACAGTATCTCTTTGGTATTGAACTCACTTTCTAAACTGAAGAAGCCATGAAAAAAATACTTAAATACATTGCTGTTACCGGACTGGCTGTTGCAACAACCGTTTCTTGTAACATGGACCTTGTTCCTATCGATGCTGTGGCATATGAAGAAGGGGAACAACTAATTCAGACCCAGGCCAACCTGGATGCTATGGAAAATGGTTTACTCACTTCGTTCCGAGCCACACAGATGGGGCTGTATTCCATTACCAGTGAACTTATGATGGATGGATTCAATGCCACGCTGGATTATGGAAACAACTATGGCGGAATCCACAGAGCCACCATAAACGACTTCAATTCCGGAGACTATTATGTGGAAGACTATTGGGCCGGTTATTATGGCGCCATCAAGAACTATAACATCTTTATCGCCGCTGCCGAAAACGTTCCTGAAGAGCTGAAGGAGAAAGTGGATGTCGTTTTGGGTGAGGCTTATTTCTTCCGTGCGTTCAGTTATTTGAACTTGGCTCGTCATTTTGGTGTTGCCTATTCTGCTTCCACAGCTTCTACGGATCTTTGTGTTCCGCTTGTGCTCGTTTACGATCAGGCAGAAAAGCCGGCTCGTGAAACGGTTGCCAAGGTGTATGCACAAATCAAGGAAGATTTGGATAACGCGGCTATTCTTCTTGCCGATACCAAGGGGAAGGTGCGCTCCAGCAAACCCACGATTGATGCCGTCAATGCCCTTTATGCCCGCTATTATCTTGATATTGCAGACTATAGTCATGCAGCGGAATATGCCCACAAAGTGATTGACCCCCGTACCTATGCGCTGGCAAAAACTGAAAAAGAAATGCAGGCGGAGTATATCGATGACAATGGAACGGAAGCCATTTATCAGGTTTTTGGTAACAAGAGCACCGAAGGCACCAATTCCAATGCCCTTTATACCTACTATACTGCCGATACCCAGCACGAGAAGGTATTCAAGCCTTACTATATTCCTTCCCAGAAGCTGATTGACTGCTATGAAGCTACAGATCTGCGCTTGGCCCAATGGTTTGACAATCAGGAGTATGTACAGATAAACGGTTCATATTATCAGGGAGAATTCTTCGTGTTTACCAAGTATTGGGGAAATCCTGCACTTACCACCACTCCGCTCCGGAATGGCCGTCAGCTTCCCAAGCCCCTTCTGATTAGTGAAATGTATCTGATTGCGGCAGAAGCAGAGCTGACAACCAACCCTGTTGCCGCAAAGACAGATCTTAACGCCCTTCAGAGTGCTCGTGGAGCAAGTGAGACTGATGCCACTGTGGAGACTGTCAGAAACGAGTGGTTCAAAGAAACCATTGGTGAAGGACTTCGCATGGTTACCATGAAACGTTGGGGTCAGGGCTATAACGGCCGTGCTATGCAGCCGGGTGCCGCCAATGCCTTGAACCAGGGCACGGATTACGAACAAAAAGTTCTTCCCAGCACGGATCCTCACTTCTGCTGGCCCATCCCGTCTCACGAGATGAATATTAACAAGAACCTTGTCCAGAACGCTGGATATGCAGATCTTTAATCTTTAAATCGAAAAAAGCATGAAACGCAATATCATTTTTGGCGGTCTGCTGGCAGTTATGACACTTGTGTCTTGCTCGCAGAAACTCGAATACAAGAAGGTTGCTTTTGCGGCGTTTGACAATAAGTCATTCTCTGTTAATGAGGATGCCGGAAGTGTAAAGGTAGACCTTACCGCTTACAATATTGAAAGCGCCTGCAATGTAACAGTTTCCTTCGGCGGCACAGCGAAGTCCGGAGAGCATTACACCGTGTCCGGAATAGAAGGAGGCGTGCTTAATTTCACCAAAAGCGAAACCAAAACGCTGACGTTCAATATTATTGACCACCCCAATGAGTACCTGGGAAATCAGACCATTGTGCTGGGCATCTCCAGTGTGTCGGATGGCATGGAAATAGGTGCCATTAAGAGTCTTACCATCACGATTCTCGACAACGACATCCCTGTTAACTGGGACTTTGTTACTGGAAAATGGACGGCACAAGATTATGATGAAGGGCAGGAAGATGGCTCTGCGTACTCTGTTTCCATTACCAAAGTAGACGACACGCATATTACGTTGAATAATCTTTGGGGCGGAGGTACAGATTTGGAAGGAACAATTGAATTTGATTCCGCAACCAATTCTGCCACTATTGAATTTGCGGCGCGACAGGTGGTTATGGACGCTTCTGCCTATGGATATGGCAATCTCATTTTAATTGGTCAAAATTCTTCGGGTAGTTGGGCTTATGTGCCAGTCATCGCAAAGGTTACATCCGGCGGCATTAGTATTGGCCCTTGGAATATGCTAATCACTGCGGGAACGTATGCCGGTCATCTATATGGCGGCTCCTATCAAACCGAGCTGACCAAATAATAATTAGTTAAATCTGTAGAGTCCGCCCTTCTTAAGGACGGACTCTTTTTTCCTTTTGCTATGAAAAGAATCCTTGGTTTTATTTCGGGAATGCTACTCATGATCCCAGCATACTCCCAGTCTTTTTCTCCAAGAGAAACGTGGCCTTTTCTTTATGAGGAGTTTATGAGCGGAGCCACCCGCACTAAAGACGGAGTCCTTGTGATAGAATCACGTTTTAATATTACCGCCCATGACGGCGCCCTTCTGTACATCGGCAAAGATGAGAAAATCATGAAAGCGGACATGTCCCGGGTATATACGGCAAAACTGGGGGATGACGTTTTTTTGAATGTTTCCGGAAAAATGTATAAATTGCTTTCCGAAACGGAATACGGAGCTGTTCTAAAGGGCGTTGAAATAGATTTTGAGGAACAAAGCAAGGTTTCCATTGGGTATGGAATCAATTCCTCCACGGCATCGGCCCAGGGATTGGCCATTTTGATGTACGGGCGTTTTGATACGCTTGGAAAGAATTTGCAACAGACGGAAAACGAGAAGAATACAGGAGATATACTTCCTCTTCGAGAAAACTACTTCCTTTTTTTTGAAGGACGTTTGATTCCTGCAAAAAAGCAGGAAATTTTAGATATGCCCGGAATTGATAAAAAAGCAACAAAAGCATTTTTCAAACAAGAAAAGATTCGATGGAAGGATACGGCTTCTTTGGAAAAAGTGCTGGTCTTCCTTTCAGAACATAAATAACCACACAACCTATGCACAAAACACTTATTAAACTAGTTCCGTTGGTTTTATTCTTCGCCTGCACAAGAGAGGTAAAACCTGATGTAGAGAGAACCGACGCGACCGTTGTAGAAAAACAAAGCGCCATTATCCCCGGCTCTTATATCGTTCAGTTTGATGACGATTATGTTAACCAGGCGCCAGATTTGTTGGGCGCGCTGGAGGGCGCCAGAATCGAGCGCATTTTCCCGGATGCAGGAGAATGGGAAGCCCGTCACCGGGAGGCGGGGTTACATTGCTGGTACCGCATTATATTTGATTCTCCAGATCTGCAGGAAACCAAAGCGGAGGCGAGCCTTGGTGGAATCCCCGGTGTCGTTTATTCCGCACCGGAGAGAAGGATGCAATCTACAGCTTATTTTAATGATCCCCTGGCAAGCCAGCAGTGGGCGCTGTTTAACGACGGCTCAACAGGCAGTAATTATGTGGCGGGTTACGATGTCAACGTGCTTCCAGTATGGGAAAGCTATACGACAGGATCCCCAGATGTTATCGTTGCTGTTATCGACGGTGGCGTACAGTTAAATCATCCAGATTTGCAAGCCGTTACTATTCCGGGCGGGTCTGACGGAAGTAAAAGTTTTGTTTATAACCATGAAGGCTTTTCAATCCCAGCCGACAATCATGGTACGCATGTTGCCGGTATCATTGCCGCTGTCAACAACAATGAAGTGGGAATTAGTGGAATTGCCGGAGGCGATGACGGAAAAGGTGGGGTTAAAATACTTTCCTGTGCCATTTTTATGGAAGACCCGTCAGACCCGGAAAAAAGCCTTCAGGGAGATTCATATAATGCCCTTGTTTGGGCAGCAGACCATGGGGCTGTTATCGCCAATAACAGCTGGGGCTACGTCTATGATACGGAGACGGATGCTATGGCAGGAGGAGTAGGAGCCATGGGTCCGGCGATAGAGTATTTTATCAAAAATGCGGGCTGTGATAAAGAAGGGAATCAGCTTCCCGATAGCCCGATGAAGGGAGGTGTGGTTATTTTTGCTGCAGGCAACGAGCAGTATAGGATGGCATGGCCGGCAGCATATGAATCTGTTGTAGCCGTAGGTGCTTTCAGTTCAAAAGGAACGCGTTCCTATTATTCAAACTATGGAGACTGGGTAGATATCTGTGCACCCGGCGGAGACGCCCAATTGGGCCCCGTCATTTTAAGTACAGTTGCTGGTGGCGGATATGGGAATATGCAGGGTACATCCATGGCATGTCCCCAGGTTACGGGCGTGGCCGCATTGATTGCCTCTTATTTTGGCGGTCCCGGTTTCACCGCGGAGATGCTTAAGGAAAAGCTCCTGAAAGGGGCTAATGTCCAAAAAGCACCTGCTTTGGCCAAAATAGGGCCGGTGGTAGATGCGATGGGGGCCTTTACATATGGTGGAGTCATACCTCCCCAAGGGGTGAATGAGTTTACGATTACGCCTCAATCCAACAACTTGAATATTACATGGAAAGTTACGGAAGACGAAGACGACGCCAAGGCGTACGGATATCTTGTCCTGGTGTCCGAGAAGGCCGAGGATTTCCAAGATTTTAATCCTAAGGCTATCCCCTCTTCCGTCCGGTCTGTTGTTTGTGAAGTCGGAACGGCGCAGGTTGGAGAAACCTTGGAGGCGACTGTATCCGGTCTCTCTTTTGAGACAAACTATTATGTGTCTCTGATATCGTATGACTATCAACACAATTACTCGAAACTCTCTCCTGTCAAAAAGGGAACAACGGAAGCAAATAAGGCCCCCATTATCCAGACAGACTATTCCGGGGATTGGAAAGTGCTTCCCTTTGAAACGCTTCGGGTCAGCTTCGTTGTTTCAGATCCGGACGGGCATGCGTTTTCCGTTTCCGTAAACCCCGGGTCTGAGGCTTTTGTTTTTCAGGAATTGACAAACGGTTATCAGGTTACAATTCGTGGAAATGGCGCCCCTTCCGGTAATTATACGGCCCATATTGTCGCAACAGACGAATATGGTGCATCTACGGACTTCAATATTTCTTATGTACTGGAGAAAAACCACGCTCCGGTTGTGATAAAGCAAGCGGGCAATGTCGTTATGTCTTCGGTGGGCGAAAAAATGGTTTTGAACATGACCGAATATGTGACGGATGAAGATGGCGAAAAACTATCCTATCAAGTGGAAATATCCAACAAGCAGGCAATTCATGCAAGTCCGGAGGGAGAAAGTGTAATTGTTACGGCCTTGTCGTTTGGAGCAAGTGATGTTATTGTGACGGGGTCAGATGCGATGGGAGAATCGGTTTCTGTCTCCTTCAAGGTTCTGGTGAAAAACGCCGACACGCCCATCCAGGCCTATCCCAGCCAGGTGAAGGACTATGTGTACGTGAGCAGCGCGGAACTGAACCCGGTGAGCGTGGCGGTGACCATCGTGTCCTCCACGGGTGGAAAGGTGTATGAGGGGACGGTACAGGCCAGCGCCTTCGAGCCGGCGTCCATTGACCTCTCCAAGTGCGCTCCGGGCGTTTATTCCCTCAGCGCATCCTACGCAGAGAACCGCTTCAAACAGACCATCGTCAAACTGTAAGAGATTATGAAAAAAGCATTATTCTTTCTGATGGCGATGGCCCTCGGGTCCGCCAAGCTGATGGCGCAGGAGGCTCCTGCCCTCCCCTTCGTGACCACAGACCGCAGTGCCATATCCTCCGCCATGGGCGGCACGCAGGCCAACCAGGGGCTCTATAACCCCGCCGTCGTGCCCTTCCGGGGTAGCGACGTGGCCTTCTCCTTCCAGAGTTGGGCTCCCGGCGGAGCTGCCTCCACCAACCTCAACCTTCTGGCGGGTATCAAGGCCGGAAAACGAATCGGCATCAATGTGATAGCCGCCTACCAGAACGGCAAGGAGTACACCATCTATGACAATACCGGAAACGGAAAGAACACCTTCGCCCCCTCCGACCTGTTGGTGGGAGCCGGATTCGGCTTTGCCTTTACGGATTTCCTGTCGGCCGGCCTTAATGTGAAGTATGCCACGTCCACCATTGCCCAGGGAACCAGCTTCGGATCCGTGATGGGAGACCTGTTTGTCACTTTCTCCATGAAGGGCCTCAAGGCGACGGCCGGCGTGGCCAACCTGGGCATGCCCGTCAAGTCCGGAGAGAACTCCTTCAAGCTGCCCACATCGGCCAAACTGGGCGTAGCCTTTGACTTTGCCTTTGGAAAGAGCGGGCTGCAGATAGCGGCCGACGGAGACCTTTTCTTTACCGGCGGCCTGGGCCTGGGATTGGGCCTGCAGTATGACTGGAACAAGATGGTGTTCGCCCGCGGCGGCTTCCATCTGGGCACCGGCAACGCTCCCCAGCCTACCTACGCCTCGCTGGGCCTGGGCGTGAAGTTCTTCGGCTTCCACCTGGACGCCACCTGGCTCACCGCCTCCAAGGTGCTGGGGAACACCCTGTGTATAGGCCTGGGGTATTCTTTCTAACTACCAGAGGAAATTGTTGAAGGGGTAACGCCCCGCATGAATCTCCGCAACTATCTTGTAAAGGTCGTTGCGGAGTTTTTCTATGCCTATCTTCTGCTTGGCCGATATGAAGATGCAAGGGGTCTTTTCCTGGGCAATCCAGCTGTTCTTGAGCTCGTCCAAGGTGCGGTTCACGGGCTGCTTGGGCTGGAGGGAGAACTCGTCGTAGGGCTCGTAGGTGTAGGCATCCACCTTGTTGAAGACCACCAGCACGGGCTTTCCGGCGGCACCAATGTCCCGGAGGGTCTGCTCCACCACCTGCATCTGCTCTTCGAACTCCGGGTGGGAGATGTCCACCACGTGCACCAGGACATCGGCCTCGCGGACCTCGTCCAGGGTGCTCTTGAAGGCTTCCACCAGCTGGGTGGGCAGCTTGCGGATGAAGCCCACGGTGTCGCTCAGGAGGAAGGGTACGTTCTCGATGACCACCTTCCTCACGGTGGTGTCCAGCGTGGCAAAGAGTTTGTTCTCCGCAAACACGTCAGATTTGGCCAATAAATTCATCAAAGTGCTTTTCCCTACATTGGTATACCCCACGAGGGCCAAACGCACCAGAGAGCCTCTATTGCCCCTTTGCGTGGCCATTTGCCTATCCACCTTCTTGAGGTCTTCCTTGAGCTTGGAAATGCGCTGCTTCACAATCCGGCGGTCTATCTCTATCTGGGTTTCACCCATGCCGCCGCGGGTGCCCATGCCGCCCCGCTGCCGCTCCAGGTGCGTCCACATGCCCGCCAGACGCGGCAGCATGTAGTTGTAATGGGCCAGCTCCACCTGCATCTTGGCGTAGGAGGTCTTGGCCCGCTGGGCGAAGATTTCCAGGATGAGGCTGGTTCGGTCTATGACGTCGGAGCACGCAATCACCTTCTCGATGTTGCGCTGCTGCATGCCGGTGAGTTCGTCGTCAAAGATGACGTACTCTATCTCGTTCTCCTGGCAGTATTCCTTGATTTCCTCCAGCTTTCCTGGGCCGATGTAGGTGGCCTTGTCCGGCCGGTCCAGCCGCTGGGTGAACATCTTGTCCCCTACGGCGCCGGCGGTCTCCGCCAGGAAGCGGAGCTCTTCCAGGTATTCCTGCACTTTTCTTTCGGCCCCTTTCTCCAGGATTACGCCCACGAAGACGGCCTTGTTGGTTTTGAATTCGCTCATATTGCGGCAAATTTACTAAATTTGCAGCAAACTTTTGGGTATGGTAAGTTATTTCACAGAAGATTGTAAGTTTCCTTTCAAGGAAAAGCGTTTGACCTCCCGCTGGCTCAAGTTTGTGGCGGAGAGCGAGTCCAAGCGTTTGGGAGACGTTTCGGTTATATTTTGTTCCGATAATTATATTCTGGATGTCAATATAAAATATCTGCAACACGATTATTATACAGACATCATCACCTTTGACTATTGTGAGGGAAACCGGCTTTCCGGAGACCTGTTCATCAGCGTGGATTCTGTTCGCGAGAACGCAGCTTTTTACGGGACGGAGTTTGCCGATGAGCTTAACCGCGTTATTGTCCACGGCCTTTTGCACCTTATAGGATATGATGACCATACGGAAGAGGACATTGCCCAGATGCGTTCAAAGGAGAATTACTACCTTTCCCAGCGCTCCAAGATATGAGCCGGTGCTATGATGTGATTGTGGTGGGTGGCGGTCATGCCGGTTGTGAAGCGGCTATGGCGGCTGCCGGCATGGGCTCTTCCGTCCTTCTGATTACGGCCGACTTGAACGGGCTTGCCAAGATGAGCTGCAACCCGGCCGTAGGTGGAATTGCCAAAGGACAGATTGTCCGGGAGATTGATGCGTTGGGCGGTTACTCGGGTTTGGTGACGGATGCCGCCACCCTCCAGTTCCGGATGCTCAACCGTTCCAAAGGTCCGGCCATGTGGAGTCCGCGTGCCCAGTGCGATAAACAGCGCTTTTCTGCTACATGGCTTAAGACGCTCCTAAGCTGTTCTAATTTAACCTTTTACGCGGATTTTGCCGAAAATTTTCTCTTTGAGAATCAAAAAATCTGCGGCGTCAAGACAATTACCGGGGCAATTTTTCGTTGTAAAGCCGTTATTTTGACTGCCGGCACCTTCCTTAACGGGAAGATGTTTATTGGCCAGCATTCTTTCGAAGGAGGCCGAATTGGCGAGAAAGCTTCTTATGGAATTTCCGACCAGCTTGCCTCCTTCGGAATTCCGACGGCCCGGATGAAGACGGGGACTCCTCCCCGGATTGATGTCCGCTCTCTGGATCTGTCCCGGCTTCCTGTTCAGGAAGGAGACTCCAATCCTGAGCGTTTTTCTTTTTTGGTTGTTCCCTCCGCCGTTCAGGCTTCCGGCCATCAGATGAACTGCTATCTCCTTCATACGAATGAGAAGGTCCATGACATTTTGCGGAGCGGCTTTGACCGTTCTCCCCTCTTTACCGGCCTGATTCACGGTCGCGGGCCGCGCTATTGCCCCAGCATTGAGGACAAGCTCCGCACTTTTGCCGACAAGGATTCCCATCAATTGTTCCTGGAGCCTGAGGGGGCAAACTCTCCGGAGTATTATCTTCAGGGCTTCTCTTCCTCCCTTCCTTTGGAGGTTCAGCTGGAGGCCGTCCATGCTATCGAAGGGTTGGAAAATGCTGTGTTCTTCAAGCCGGCCTATGCTGTTGAGTATGATTACTTTGACCCGCAGTATCTCTATGCCTCTTTGCGCTCGAAAGTAATTGATAATCTGTTTCTTGCGGGTCAGGTTAACGGGACAACCGGCTATGAGGAGGCAGCCGCGCAAGGCATTATGGCAGGCATTAATGCTTCGCTTTATCTATCTGAACGAGAGGCGTTTATCCTTCGTCGAGACCAGGCGTACATTGGTGTTCTCATTGATGATTTGATTAACAAGGGCGTTGATGAGCCTTATCGGATGTTTACTTCCCGAGCAGAATACCGTATTCTTTTAAGACAGGATAATGCGGATTTCCGTCTTACTCCTCTGGCACATGATTTGGGCCTTGCTTCTGAGGCGCGTTATGCTGCCACCATGTCCAAGATGGAAGCGGTGAATCGGCTAACAGGTCTCTGTTATTCCACCAAGGTCCGGGCCGATGCTGTCAATCCTTTGTTGGAATCTCTTGGCTCTACACCTCTTTCTGAGGGCAAACACTTGGTAGATTTGGTGGCTCGGCCCGAAGTTTCTCTTTCAGAGTTGATTGACTTTGTTCCACGTGGAACTTCGTTCTCTTCTGAAGAGATTACCTCTGCCGAGATTGCCATTAAGTATTCCGGTTATATAGAGCGTGAGAAGGCCCAGGCAGAGAAGAATAATCGGCTGGAATATATTCGCATTCCGGCAGGCTTTGACTTCGATTCTTTGCAAGGCTTGACCATTGAGTGCCGGCAGAAATTGAAAAAATATAAGCCTGAGACCATTGCTCAGGCTTCCAGAATCTCCGGCGTCTCTCCTGCCGACATTTCTGTCATGTTGGTCTATTTCGGCCGATAGTCTTGATTTTGTTCCACGTGGAACATTCCTAAAGCCGCTTCAGTGCGGCTTTTATGATGTCCTCCACCTTGGCGGCGGGGTTTTCTTTGAGGATGGCGGGCATAACCTTGGCGATATTGGCTCTGGAGAAGCCCAACATGGTGAGGGCGGTGGTGGCCTCCTCTACGGTGGCGCTGGAATCGGCCTTGGCAAAGAGGGCGGACTCCTCTGTCCCCTCTCCCTTGAGAACCTTGTCCTTCAGCTCCAAAACCATCCTCTGGGCACTTTTCAGGCCAATTCCCTTGACGGATTTGAGCTTGTTTACGTCTTCTGCCAGAATGGCCTGCCGGATTTCTTCGGAGGAGAGCGAGGACAGCATCATCCGGGCGGAGGCAACGCCAATTCCGGATACGCTGATGAGCAGCCGGAACAGCTCCCGCTCGTCTTTTGTGGCAAAGCCGTAGTAGAGTTCCTCGTCTTCTTTCAGATAGTGATGGATGTATACGGTTGCTTGGCTTGCGCTTTGAAAGGCCTCATAGGTTTGAAGCGAAATGAGGATGCTGTAACCGATGCCACCGCATTCCAAAATGAGTTCCGTGGGGGTTAAATCCACGATTTGTCCCTTAATGTATTCAATCATATCGCAAATTTATGTAAATTTGCAGACTTATCAAAAAGCAAAATGTCGCTGTCTCTCATACGTTCGGACTTCCCTGCCCTGGGCGCTCAAGTGTACGGAAAACCGCTTGTCTATCTGGATAATGCGGCCACCGCGCAGCGCTCTCTGTCCGTGATAGCGTGTCAGAAAGCGCTTGCGGAGGCTTCCAACGCCAATATTCACCGGGCGGTTCATCGATTGGCCGTGGAGGCTACGGAGGCTTATGAGGGTGCCAGAGACCGGGTGAGGGCTTTCTTGAATGCGGCCGCCCGGGAAGAGATTGTCTTTACTTCCGGGGCAACGCATGCCGTGAACCTAGTGGCTTTTTCCTATGGGCAAGTATTTGTAAATGAGGGAGATGAAGTAATTGTTGGCGTGACGGAACACCATTCCAACATTGTCCCTTGGCAGATGCTGTGTGAACGGAAGAAGGCGGTCCTGAAGGTCCTGGATATCAGGGAAGACGGACTCCTGCATCCGGAAGATCTGGAGAAGCTGCTGTCGGCCCGCACCAAGATTGTCGCTATCTCTCACATTTCAAATGTGTTAGGGCTTGTGAATCCAGTCCGTGAGCTGGTAGCTGTCTGTCACAAGGCGGGCGTTCCGGTGTTGGTGGACGGTGCCCAGGGTGTTGTTCATGAACCTGTGGACGTGCAGGCTTTGGACTGCGATTTCTACGTTTTTTCCGGCCATAAAATCTATGCCGCCACCGGTACGGGCGTGTTGTATGGAAAACGCCGTTGGTTAGAGGCTATGCCGCCGTATATGGGTGGTGGGGAAATGATTGAAACTGTGAAGTTTAGCGGAACAACCTACGCTCCCCTCCCCATGAAATTCGAGGCCGGTACGCAGAATTTCAATGCGGCCCCCACTTGGGTTCCCGCCCTGGATTGTGCGCAGCGCTTGCGGGAAGACGAAGAGGTCAAGAGGGAACAGGCCGCCATTTTGGCGCTGGTTCATACAAAACTAACTGAGGATAAGAGAATTACGCTTTTCGGAAAAGGCTTGGAACACAAGGTCCCCGTCTTTTCCTTTGCCGTGGAAGGCGCCCATCATGAGGATTTGGCCCTCATTCTGGACAAGATGGGGATTGCCGTCCGTTCCGGGCAGATGTGCGCGGAGCCGCTGATGGACCGTCTGGGCGTCACAGGCCTACTCAGGGCCTCTTTTGCCCCCTATAACACGGTAGCGGAAGCGGAATATTTTGTCAAGTGTTTGGACAAGGCCATAGACATGTTGGTATGACACTGGAAGAGAAAAAACAGAGTATCGTAGAAGATTTCTCCCTGTACGAGGAGTGGTTGGACAAGTATGAGTACTTGATTGAGCTGGGGAAGTCCTTAGAGCCATTCCCGGAGGAGAAAAAAACCGAGGACCGTCTTATAAAAGGCTGTCAGTCACGCGTTTGGCTGGATTCCGAACTTCGGGATGGCCGGCTGTTTTTCACGGCCGACAGCGACGCCATCATCACCCGCGGCATCATCTCGCTGCTTATCGGTGTTTACTCCGGGCGCACGCCCGAGGAGATTGCCGGGGACGATTTTGGCTTTGTTCAGGAGATCGGCCTTAAGGAGAACCTCTCCCCTACCCGTGCCAACGGCCTGGTTTCCATGATAGAAAGGATTAAAGAGATTGCCGGTCAGGGCCGGCAATGACGTACGTTTTAAGTGCGCAATGACGAGCCTTATGAGTGAAGAGAAAGACATACTCACGGCGGAGGACGTAAAGGAACTGCAACCCCTTTATGCGGCGGTGATATCGGCCTTGAAAGAGGTCTACGACCCGGAAATCCCCGTGAACATATATGATTTGGGGCTCATTTACGAGCTCACCATCAACAAGGCGCACGAGGTGAGCATCCTCATGACGTTTACGGCGCCCAACTGCCCCATGGCCGATCAAGTGATGATGGAGGTCCGGCAGGGCGTGGAAGGGGTTCCTGGGGTCACCAAATGCACCATCGAACTCACGTTTGAGCCCGAATGGGACCGCAGCATGCTCTCGGAAGAGGCGCGGGTAGAGCTGGGACTGGATTATGAAGAAGATGATTATAGTAAATTGAACGAATAGATTCCCGGTCAAGCCGGGAATGACGAATAGCAAGCCGGGAATGACGAATAAGATGGAAAGAGTAGATGTGTTTTTGGGGTTGGGCTCCAACCTGGGAGAACGCGAAAAGAACCTCCTGAAGGCCATGAACCTGCTGGATGAGGCCTTCGGGATGCATCCGGAGCGCATTTCCCGTATTGTGGAAACGCCCGCCTGGGGCTTTGAGGGGCCGTCTTTCCTGAATATGTGCGTGCTTTACAGGCTCCCCCGGAAAGGAACGCCCCAGGAACACGGGAGGGTGATCCTGCACCAGGTGAAAGAGATAGAAAAGGCCCTGGGACGTACGGAGGAGGCCCTTTTTGACAACGAGGGCAAGCGCGTATACCATGACCGGATCATTGACATAGACATCCTTTGCTATGGAGCGCATAGGATTGATTTGCCGGAGCTTACAGTCCCCCACCCCCTCATCGGCCAGCGGGATTTTGTTAAAAAGCCGCTTCTGGAAATATCCAAGCCGGCCATCCGGGAAGCTTTCCCGGAATTGTTTGTTTGAATGCGAAGTGAAGAATCTGTAAAAATTATACGTATATGACACAAGATGAATTATTTAAGGTGCTGGTAGCCCATTGCAAGGAGTATGGCTTCATATTCCCTTCCAGCGAGATTTACGACGGCCTGGCGGCCGTGTATGATTACGGCCAGATGGGCGTCCAGCTCAAGAACAACATCAAAAACTACTGGTGGGAGGCCATGACGCGCCTCAACGAGAATATCGTGGGCATTGACTCCGCCATTTTCATGCATCCCCGCATCTGGGAGGCTTCCGGCCACGTGGGCGCCTTCAACGACCCTCTCATAGACAACAAGGACTCCAAGAAGCGCTACAGGGCCGATGTCCTGATTGAGGACTACCTGGGCAAGATTGAGGAAAAGATTGAGAAGGAAGTGGCCAAGGGCCGCAAGAAGTTCGGAGAAGCCTTTGACGAGGCCCAGTTCCGTGCCACCAACCCCAATGTGCTGCGCGAGAAGGCCAAATACGACGAGATTCACAAGCGTTATGTGGCCGCCGAAAAGGCCAATGACTTTGCTGAATATCGGCAGATTATCATCGATTGCAACATCGTCTGCCCTATCAGCGGCACCTGCAACTGGACGGAAGTGCGTCAGTTCAACCTGATGTTCTCCACCTCCATGGGTTCCACGGCCGACGGCGCCAACCTCATTTATCTGCGTCCGGAGACCGCCCAGGGCATTTTCGTGAACTATCTGAACGTGCAGAAGACCGGCCGCATGAAGATTCCCTTCGGTATCGCCCAGATTGGAAAGGCCTTCCGCAACGAGATTGTGGCCCGCCAGTTCATCTTCCGCATGCGCGAATTCGAGCAGATGGAAATGCAGTTCTTCATCAAGCCCGGCACCGAGCTGGATTGGTTCAAAAAATGGAAGGAGAACCGCATGAAATGGCATGTGAACCTGGGCATGGGGGCCGACAATTACCGTTTCCACGACCATGAGAAACTGGCCCACTACGCCAACGCCGCCACGGACATCGAGTTCAACTTCCCGTTCGGCTTCAAGGAGCTGGAAGGCATCCACAGCCGTACCAACTTTGACCTGGGCAACCACCAGAAGTTCTCCGGCAAGAAGATCGAATACTTTGACCCTGAGGAGAATGTCTCCTACACGCCTTATGTGATCGAGACGTCCATCGGCGTGGATCGTATGGTGCTGGCCGTGCTTTCCCATTCCTATACCGTGGAGAAGCTGGAAAACGGCGAGGAACGCGTTGTAATGAAGATTCCGGCCCCGCTGGCCCCCATCAAGGTGGCTGTGATGCCGCTGGTGAAGAAGGACGGCCTGCCGGAACTGGCCCAGAAAGTGGTAGATGAGCTCAAATATGACTTCTCCTACCAGTACGACGAGAAAGATTCCATTGGCAAGCGCTATCGCCGCCAGGACGCCATTGGAACGCCTTTCTGTGTAACCGTGGACCACGACAGCCTCAGCGACGGCTGCGTAACCGTGAGAGACCGTGACAACATGACCCAGGAGCGCGTCAAGATCAGTGAGCTCCGGGATATGATTGAAAAGAAGGTTTCCCTCACCAACCTACTCCGCAATCTCTGAGATGGGTCCGCTTGTTCTCCTCATAACGGCCATCCTGGCCACTCTGGTGCTGTATTTCTGGGCCCGCAAGGCCCAGCTGGAGAAGCAGCTCCTGGAGGAACGGGAGGAGAATGAGCGTATCATGAACATAGCCGAAGACTTGAAGGCCCGCCTGGGTGCTGCATCCAGGCGCCAGACGGGCCGCAAGTTCGACGCGTTGGACCGTCTTTGCGAGCAATACTACATCTACGAAGGTACGGACAACCTCCAGCCCCGCATCTTGAAAGAGGTAAAATCCATCGTAGACGGCCTTCGGGCCGATGAAAATGTCCGCCGGCAGCTGGAACAGGCCCTGAATGAGTCTTCGGACGGCGTAATTACCAAGTTAAAGGCCGATTTTCCGAAGATGAAACAAGAAGATTACATGCTCTTCCTGTTTGCCGCATCGGGCTTCTCTTCCACTACTATTTCCACCCTTTTGGAGAAGGACAAGCCCTATGTTTACAACCGGCTTTACAGGCTCAAAGAACGCCTGAAACAGTCCGATTCCGAGCACAAAACCCTCTATCTGACCTGTTTGGAAAGGTAGTTTGCCGCTACTTGGTAAACGCCCGAAAAGTACGGGTTTTCGACATGTTTTGCCAAGTTTGCGAGATTTTTATTTTTGGCGCCGCTTTTAATATGCTAAAAATCAGGCGTTTGTAAAAGTGTTTTTGCGAGATTGTTTTTGGGCTGTTATTTGGATACCCAAAATATCTTTCCGAACTTTGCATCAGAGAATATTAACCATTTAATTTTAATACCATGGAAGTAAAGAAATCCCCCAAAGCCAGCCTTGAGAACAAGCGCCTGCTCTTCACGGAGATTGGTCTTGTAGTTGCTCTGGGCATTGTGTACCTGGCTTTCAACTATTCTTCCAAAGACGCCAAGGTGGCCGTCCTTGAGGATACCACCCAGGCTGTGATTGAGGAAGAGATGGTTGCCATCCAGAACGAGCTCCCTCCTCCCCCGCCCGAGGCTCCCAGCATTCCGGTCCTGAGTGACCAGATTGACATCGTGGACGACGACATCAAACTGGATGACGACCTGTTCATGAACCTGGAAGACAACAACCAGGCCTTCGAGATCCAGGATTACAAGGAAGCTGCCGTTGAGGAAGAGGAAGTGGAAGAAGAAGCCATTCCTTTCCAGCTGGTAGAAAAGAAGCCTTCCTTCCAGGGTGGAGACGCCAACGAATTCTCCAAATGGGTGAATTCCCGTCTGGTCTATCCTGAAATTGCCAAGGAGAACGGTGTACAGGGTCGTGTTACCCTTCAGTTCACCGTAGAGGCCGACGGCCGCGTCACCAATGTGCGCGTGCTCCGTGGCGTGGATGAGTCCCTGGACAAGGAGGCTGTCCGCGTGGTTTCCAGCTCTCCCAAATGGACTCCCGGTCGTCAGCGTGACCGCGCTGTGAAGGTTACTTACACCTTCCCGGTGATTTTCCAGTTGCGCTAACGTAGGGCTATTTAATCCGCCTAAGGGCCGGTCAGAGTTTTCTGATCGGCCTTTTTTGTGAAAAATCCCTACAAATGGGGATGGCAAAAAAAGATTTCCGTCCTTACCTTTGCATCCCAAAACTTACCTTAACAATGGCAGAAAGCGTTATTTCCTGTGAGCACCTGACGCATTTCTACGGAAAGCGAAAGATATACGAAGACCTGAATTTCGAGGTTGCGCCAGGCCGCATCGTGGGCCTTCTGGGCAAGAACGGAACCGGAAAAACCACCACCATCAACATCCTGATGGGCTATCTGAAGCCCCAGAGCGGCACTTGCCGCATCTATGGAGAGGATGTTCAGCACATCAAACCAGAGACCCGGCAGCGCATCGCCCTGCTGCTGGAGGGGCATGTCCAGTATGAATACATGAGTATTGGCCAGATAGAGAAGTTCTACAGCGCCTTTTATCCCAAATGGAACCGCGACGCCTATTACGGTCTCATGGAAAAGCTCCATGTGGCTCCGGGCCAGCGGATATCCCGGATGTCCAACGGACAACGTTCCCAGGTGGCCCTGGGGCTCATTTTGGCGCAAAATGCAGACCTTCTGGTGCTGGACGATTTCTCCCTGGGCCTGGATCCCGGCTACCGCCGTCTTTTCTGCGAATACCTGAGGGATTATGCCAAGGCCGAAGGGAAGACGGTCTTCCTGACTTCCCATATTATTCAGGACCTGGAAAAGCTTGTGGACGAGGTGATTGTGATGGATTACGGCAGCATCCTGGTACAGGAGGAGGCCGCCTCCCTGATGGGCCGATATCCGGGAATGACGCTGGAGGACATTTTCATCGAACTCACCGGAAAGTATTGATTATGAATAAAATGATACTATACAAGGAATGGTTGAAGACCCGCTGGGTGCTGCTGGGCATTGTGCTGGTGTTTGCCGCCGTTACCTTTTATTGCTTCTTGAATCTGACCAAGGTGGTGGAGATTCGGGGCGGGGGACTCCTCTGGGAAGCCATGGTGGAGAAAGACGCCCTTCTGGTGGACATTTTCCGCTACCTGCCGGCCGTGGCGGGCGCCTTCCTGGCCCTGGCCCAGTTTGTCCCGGAGGTGCAGCACAAGCGCCTTAAACTCACCTTGCACCTTCCTTATCCGCAGAAACGGATGCTGCTGGTGATGGTGGCCATCGGCCTGCTAATCCTTACCGTGCTTTATGCCTTACAGGCCGGTGTGAGTGCGTTTTTGCTGGCTCAGTGGGTACCCGTGGAACTTGTTTCCCGCGTGTTCCGCACCACCTTGGTGTGGTATTTGGCCGGTTGGGCGGCCTATCTTTTTACGTCGGCCCTTTGCCTGGAGCCCACCTGGAAGACGCGGGTGCTGGTCCTGATGGTGGCATCGGCCTTTCTGTATCTGCTGTTCCTTTCGGGGGTGCCGGAGGCCTATAACGGCTTCCTGCCCTGGCTGGTGGCTTATACGCTCCTTTCCGGAGTGCTGCTGTTCCACGGCGTTGCGCGCTTCAAGGAGGGCGCTCAAGACTGAGCATGAAAAGAATAGGACAAATCTTTCTTTGGGTTTCCCTGGCGCTGGCGGCGCTCTGGGTTATCCCTTCCGTAGTGAATCTGATAACCCTCAAAGGCTATTCCACGCCTTTTACCCTTTACAGCTGCACCGTCCATGACTTCACGTCCCTGGACCGCGGAGAGGGGAGTGACTTCCGCTTCATTGACACCAAGGGCAATGTGTACGGAGACGAGGCCCAGCCCATGTTTTATGCCTCCCTCCTGGCTTCCAAAGGCGCCCTTCCGGACAGCATCGAAGGCCGGAAGATAAGCCTGGAAGAAATTGAGAGGAACAAAGTTATCATCAGCACCCGGCCCAAGGATATCAACAAGACATCGGCCCCGGTGTATCTCCTGATGGAAAGCGTGCCGGAGCGGCTGGAACTTCAGGACCCGGAGGATGCGCTCATTTCCCGGAAAGACGGCATCTATGTCTATAATATGGATGAGAATGCCCTCCTGGAAGGGAAAACGGCCCAATTGAGGGGCGCCCTGGACTCCCTGGGCTTCGCCTATCCGGCCAAGCTCTTTGCCGGCAAGCCCAGCCACCACAAGGCCTATGACGAGGGATACCTGGTCACAGATGCCCGGGACCGCGTTTTCCAGCTCAAGCAGGTGAATGGTATTATTCAGGTCCGCGCCTTCCCCCAGGCCGATAATCTGGGCGTCAAATACCTGAATATCACGGAGTTTGAAAACCATGCAACCTTGGGAATCCTGGTGGACGCGGATAACAAGCTTTACATGCTTACCCCGGACGGACGGGTTCTGCCTACGGGCGTCACTTATATTCCCGAAAAGGAAGATTTCCTGGTGGTAGGGGACCTCTTTTACTATACGGTGAAAACCTCTGATAATGAAGGGGAGCATTTCTGGGCCCTGAGGAGCAGCGACTTCTCTCCGGTGGCCACCTATGACCGGGCCTATCCCTCCGACTGGTCCCTCCCCGGAATCCGCTTCACTTCATCCTTGGACAATTGGGTGAAACTGCGTTTTTAGCCGCAAATGACGTTCAACAAGCATCATATCCTCTTTGCCGCCCTTCTGAGTGCCTGTCTTTCGGCATCGGCACAGGAGGTGGTGCGCGGAGTGGTGAAGGATGCTTCGAGCGGGGAGCCTGTTCCCGGCGCGGCCGTCACCCAGGGAAAATATTGGGCGATAAGCGACTCCCTGGGTGTTTTTCAGTTGAAAGTGCAGGAAAAAGGACAACTAACCATCACGTCCCTGGGCTATAAAACGCTGAAAACGCAGCCTGTGACTTCTTCGGTTTACTTTCTTCAGCCGGACATCTTCTCCCTTCAGGAAGTGGTGATTACCGCCCAGGAGAATCATGGCCTGACTTCTTCTTCCAAGATAGGGGCCGAGGCCATCGCCCATATCCAGCCCTCCAGCATTGCCGATATCCTGGAACTGCTCCCCGGAGGAAGTTCCAGCAATCCGGCCTTGGGTGCTCCACAGATTGTCAACCTCCGCGCGGCAGGATCGCTGTCGTCGGATTATGCGACATCGGCCCTGGGAACCCAGTTTTCCATTGACGGAAAACCCTTGAATAACAATGCCAACCTGCAATATACGCCGGCCTGGAGCAATTTGGGCTCCAATTACGTAAACTTGGGTACGGATATGCGTACCATCAGCACGGAAGACATTGAGTCCGTGGACGTGGTGCGTGGCATCGCTTCCGTGGAGCATGGAGACCTGACCAGCGGCCTCATTCAGATTAAGCGTCTGAAGGGCGGAAATGATTTCCGGGCCCGCTTCAAGTCGGATATGACGTCCAAGCTGGTCTATGTGGGAAAAGGCTGGGAATGGGGTGGAAAAGAGCGTCGGACCTTGAATGCCAGCGTCAATTTCCTGGATTCCCGTTCCGACCCCCGCAATGTCCGCCAGAACTACAAGCGCCTGACGGGCAGCCTTCGTGCGGGGCGGACTTGGGCCGGGGGAGAGCGCTACCTGCACATCCTCAACGGCAGTTTTGACTATACCGGCTCCTTTGACAATCGGAAAAGCGACCAGGATATTGATGAAGTGGACGGAATCCCGGCCGAGACCTACCGCTCTTCGTACAACCGTTTCCAGCTGGGGGCCGATTATATGCTGCAGGCCAAGGACAACGATTCTTTTTTCCGTTCTCTCAGCGTCAATGCTTCCCTCAGTTATGAGCGGGACCTGATTGACCGATGGAAAAATGTGATCTTGTCTTCTGAAACCCCGATTTCCGTTTCCCGTGACCCCGGGGAATTCGATGCCATTATTGTTCCGATGCGCTATGAGGCAACGCTCCAGGTGGACGGAAGGCCTTTTTACGCTTTTGTGAATGCGATAGCCCGTTTCCAGAAAGGAATCCACCGGATCAAGGCGGGAGCCGAATGGAATTATGACAAAAACTTCGGCCGGGGAACGATTTTCGATGTTACGCGCCCGCTTTCCACTACGATGAGCTCCCGTCCGCGGGCCTATTACGACATTCCGGCAGACAACCAGCTGGCCTTTTTTGTGGAAGAGAATGCCCGCCTCCCTCTGGGACGTTTTACCCTGGAAGGCATGGTGGGCCTGAGAATGTCCATGCTTCTTGGAGCCGACGCTTCTTATACCATCCAGGCCAAGCCCTATCTGGACCCGCGTGCCAACCTTCGTCTGGAGATGCCCCAGGCCCTTTTAGGGGGCTACAAGCTGGAAAGCGGCATCTATGGCGGCGTGGGTCTGCACAGCAAATTCCCCACCATGGAGATGCTGTATCCGGAGACCATATACTCAGACAAGCTCCAGATGAACTATTGGCCCAACGAGAGGGAACTTCGCCGCATCAATTTGCTGGTTTTCACCATTGATCCGGTGAATCGGGAGTTGGGCGCCGCCCGAAACCTGAAATGGGAAATCGGTGCCGATGCTTCCTGGCACGGCTGGACGGCCTCCCTGGACTATTTCGTGGAAGACATGAGCTCCGGATTCCGTGGCGGCAGCGAGTATATGCAGCTCATATCCAAGGACTACAATGAGCAGGCTATTGACAAGGGCAGCCTCACCGGTCCGCCCTCCCTGGAGACCACCCCTTATGTGATGGACACCACGCTGGTGGCTTACGGCCTGTCCACCAACGGCAGCCGTACGCTCAAACGAGGCGTAGAATATACCCTGGCGACGGGTCGCATTCCCGTCATCAACACCCGCCTCACGGTGAACGGAGCCTGGTTCCTAACGCAGTACATGAACAGCCAGCCGGAATACCAGCGCCCTTCCTCTGTCATCAACGGAAAGCCCTACCCCTATATCGGCATTTACGAAAAGAACGACAGTTACCTCTACGAGTCGTTCAATACCAATTTCATGTTTGACACACAGGTGCCGCGCCTGGGACTCGTCTTCTCCACCTCCTTCCAGTGCACCTGGTTCACCGGTCAGCAGACGATGGCCGATGACTCCCGACCGGTGGCGTACCTGGACAAGAACCTGGAGCGGCATCCGTTCACAGACGCTTCCGACGCCGACGGTATCCTGCATATGATGGTGCGGGAATTCTCCAGTTCCCTGCTGGATTACCGTCGCGTCCCCTTCTATATGAATGTAAACCTGAAGGCCACCAAAAAGCTGTTTCGCGACAGGGTTACGGTTTCCCTTTTCGTGAACAGACTGTTTACCCTGGCTCCGGATTACGAGGTGAACGGCGTGGTGAAACGCCGTTCCGCCACCCCGTACTTCGGGATGGAACTTATGCTCAACCTATGAGAAACAAAATCCTCATATTCGCCCTCCTGGCCCTTCTGAGCGCGTGCACCAAACCCGTTCAGGACAGCCTGTACTGCCGGCTGAGCCTGCAGGCCACCTTGTCAGACGGCCGCGAGGCGGTTTCCATCACCATCGATCCCGCCCTTCCCGGCAACCAGCTGCGAAACCTCAATACCGGAATGAATTATTCGTTCCCCATCTTCGTGAACAACCTGGGTCAGCTGCAGGTGCAGAAAGGCGTGTATGTGATTTCCTTCGACGGAGACGCCCTTTTTGCCGACGGCAGCCACGCCACCGTTCGTTTTTCGGCCCACTCAACACCGGCCACCGCCGTCAACCTGATGGAAGATGCGCAGGTTCTGGAACTTAAGCTGATTGTTCTCCGATGATTTCCGCCCTTGTCATATCGCTCTCCCTGCTCTTTCCGCCGGCCGACACGTTGTCAGCCGTGCAACGAAGCTATAATCGAGGAGAGAAAGTTCGCGTGAACGAAGGGGAAAGCGCCGCCGCCCATCTCTTCGGACCGGACGCTACCTATACCACGGCCTCCGCATCCTGGAACTATCGGAAGGAAGCGGCCCCCGTTCTCCGCGAGGAGGGGAGAGGCCTCAGCGAAGGTCAGCTGAATATAGGCACCCTGGTGCGGTTGGATTCGCTTTCCGCTGTCCGCGGCAGGGTGCGTTATGCCAACGGCGTCAAGCGGAGTGTCCTGTGGAACAGTTCTTCGGATTTCGGACTTGTTTATCCTTACGCTCTGGCCGATACGGTGGGCGGAGACCTGAGGAAAGAGGAGTATGTCTTCAGTGGTGGCTATTCGGCCCGCCGGAAACGTTTTCACTGGGGCGCGGAAGGGGCATACCGGGCCCTTCACGAGTACCGCCAAGCGGATCCGCGCCCCCGCAACATCGTTTCCGACCTTAAAATTACTGCATCGGCCGGATGGCGGTTGACGTCGGCATATGTGCTGGACGCCACTCTTTCCTACCGCCGTTACAGTCAGACGCAGACGATGTCTTTCCTCAATGTACGGGGCAAGAACACGGCCATCCTGCATCTTACGGGCCTCGGCAGCCATTTCGCCCGTTTCAGCGGCGCCACGGACTCCAACATGAACACCCGTTATGCCGGAAACGGCATCACGGTGGCGGCCACCTGGATTCCGCTCCGGGAAAACGGCTGGAACGCCACGGCCTCCTATAGCCTGCTGGACCTCATCCACTATCTTCCCAATCAGAACGAAGTGCCTTATACAGAGTTATATACAAGAGAGGCCCACCTCCGGCTCCAGTACCTTTCCCGTAGTGGAGACCTGGCCTGGAAGGCCGGCGCCTATGCCCGTTATGAGTGGCGTATCGGCCAGGAGAGCATCCTGGACAACGGTGCGGCCGGTTACATCAAAGAGCTGGCCCGGGCAAATATGTTCCGTTGCGGCCGCTTTTCCGCCGGGGCTGACGGGCTGCTTGCGTGGCGCCGGGGCTGGAGCCTGGAGGCCTCCGCCGCCTATCTGGGAGACGAGGAGAGTTATGCGTATCCCATAAGAACGTTTACCCATTCCGGGCTTCTGGCCTCCTTGGAGGGCGCTTATCGCCGCCAAAGCGGGCTTTGGCAGTGGAAAGCCTCCCTGAGCGGCGGTCTGTATCGGCCTTTTTCCGGAAAACTCAACATTCCGGAGGAATATACGGATATGCGTTTTGTCTCTTATTGGCAGGAGCATTTCGCCCGTGTGAGCGCCGCTTCCTTTAATGCCGGAATGATGCTCTATGCCGAGCGGCAGCTTTCCGCCCGCCTTTCCCTTTATGCGGAAATCCTCGGCCGGGCACAGTTCCCCTCCGGCTATGGACCGGCATTTTGTACGACAATCAGTATAGGAATAAATTTTTAATAATTAACGAGCTAGGTTGTTAAGTTGTGATGCATTTTTAACTGTATGATTTCAGCTTGCTTGACTCAATATGCGCCCGCGTTTGGCGGCAAGGTTTTCCGGGAGCGTTTTCCGCTCCCAGGCCTTGACGTCCGCAATGCGGTTGCGCTCAAGCGAGGTCTTGAAGTCAAAGGTTCTGGCCGTCTCCAACGTGGAAAGCCGGCCGCGCAGAGGCAGTACAAGGATGAACCCCGTAACGCCATGCATCCTGTTGGGAGACTTCCTCTGCTTGAAGTAGCCAAACATGGACTCGATAAGGTCGGAAGAGATATGGTGAACATCGTTCTCGCCCTTGAGCAGCGAAGCTTCTTCAGCGAAGTAACGCATCATCATCTCTCCGAGGCGGGTCAGTCGGCTTCCTCTGCCCATAAGTTCCTGACGGATAATGGCATTGCATTCCCTGACGGACTTTTGGGACAGCCCTCTGTCCTTGCAGATCCCGAGCACCTTCCGGAAGCAGTCCATCACTTCGTTCAGTTCTTCGACCAGGGCTCCGTGCTCCCAGAGGAAGGCATACATCCTGCGTTCTTTGGGCCTGAGCTTATGTTCCGCCTCAATCATGTTCTTAGCCCATCTGGCCCAGTCAAACACGTTCATCCAACGGGCAATAGCCCGCATGTTGCTGGGCATCAGGTAGTCAACGTCCGTGAGGGCGAAGTGACGGGCGTTACCGATTTCCTTCGTGAGGGCGTTGAACTCTTCGTCTCCTTCATACACGGCCTTGAGGAACGTCCCGAACGTGTGGCCAATGTCCCTGTGGTTGTCAATGCCCGCATCGGACAGGCCCTTGACAAGGTTGCGGCCATTGTCCGTGACCGCATAGCAGGGAGCCTTGCCAAGCGCCTCGGCTGTGCGCTCAATGGCTTCCTGAACGTCCTTGCCCTTATGGGAACCGGCAACGTGGATGTCCACAACCTCTGCGTCCGAACAGGCAAGCGGATGCCCGTCCTGACGGGCGGGGACAGCCAATGTCATAAGCAACTTGTGTTCAGCAATGGTGATGCTCTCATCCATGATAACGGCGTAGTCTTCAATCGCTCTCTTCTTGCGGCGCAGCTCTGCCAGTCCGGCTTTGAGCAGCCACTCACGTATGGTAACGTGAGAAGGAATGTCAAGCCCCAGGAGCGGGAACACGAAGTTGAACACCTCCATGGAGCGTTTCGCTTCGCGGAAGCTGCACCCGGCATATGCACACAACAAGACTGCCACCTTCATGATTACTTCTTGGTATCGGTATCCTTCGACATGAGCAAACTCAACACATCCGCACTGCGCTCGTTCATCCCGCCAGCCATTAGTTTTTTTTTGATGTCATCGACACCCTCATTTACAACTTCCTCTCTGCGGCGCCGCTGTTCCTCCTCCTTTTGCTGGAGTTTGGATCTGAGGTACCGGACCTCCTCGCGCAAACGGTTTATCTCTTTCTGTTCGGGTGTCAACTTAGCTTTTTTGTCTTGATTCTTCATTGCAAAATAGGGTTTGTATATACCTATAAAGTTACGAAAAATCTACGACATATGCAATAGTTAATCAATTAATATTCAATAATTTAACACAAATTTTTATGGTCAAAAACAGCATTACTTTCATGCTCCTCGGAGCAGGCCTCGAAGAGGCATTTTCAACTCACAAAAACAATCCATTAACTTAACACCCTATTAACGAGCCATGAAAAAATATCTGATTCTTGCAGCGCTCGCGCTTGTTGCCGCGACAGCCTGCACCAAGACGGACGCTCCTGAACTGTCCGTCACCAATGCTTCTCTCAAAGTGGATGCTTCTGGAGGCAAAGCAACCTTCTCCGTCCTTTCCAATACGGACTGGACCGTCTCTTTCACAAAGGATACCTGGTATACACTTTCCGCCACTTCCGGTCACGGAAACGGTTTTGTGGAAATCACCGTGGAGCCTTATAAAGATGCCGGTGCCCGCAGCGCGGCTTTTACCGTGGAAGCAGGTTCGCTTTCCCAAACGGTTACCCTTGTTCAAAATGCCCCTGCTCCCCCTTCTGAGATTGCCAGCACAGAAATACGAGTCCCGGCAATGGGAGGCACTTTCACCGCAGATATCCCGGCCGGCTTCAATGTGACTACAAATGTTTACTGGCCGGAGCTGCTCACCGTGGACAAGGTGGAGGATGGCCGGATCACCTTCACCGTAGCCTCCAATCCGCATGCGGAAAAGGGTATCGATGCGGCCAACCACATTTACGTTTATATGAGCGATGGAAAAACGATGCTGGCTCAGATTGACATTACCCAGAGTTGGCGCAACGTGGAACCCGGCGAACTGCTCATCGAGGAAGTTTACTTCACCGGCAGCCCCATTGAAGGTTCCGCCAGCCCGTCCACGGACCAGTACATCAAGCTCACCAACAATTCCGACCACGTGATTTATGCCGACGGCGTGATGTTCGTGACCAACTACATCACCGGCACCATCACCAGCGTAGGAGCCTACCTTGAGTATCCCGAACTCTCCGACGGCCTGGCCGTCAACAACATGTATGTCATTCCCGGTAAGGGCGATGAGCATCCGGTGGCTCCCGGCGAATCCCTGATTCTGGCCCTCGCCGCCATTGACTATACAGCCTCCTATGGGGATGGGGAGACAATCATTGAGGGCAACCCCAACGCCATTGACCTCTCCAAGGCCGACTTCGAATTCTACGACGAGAACGAGATTTATCCCGACACGGACAACCCCGATGTGGAGAACCTGGAAATCTGGTTCAAGGCATCCGCCACCATCACGTCGCTGCACAACCGTGGTTTCGAGAGCTATGCCATCGTAATCCCTCCGTCCGGTGAGACCGCCGAGAGCATTCTGAACAACCGCCACTGGACCGGTACCTATTACTTCCATTTCAGGGAGTGGAATTTTGACTTTGACCTGGCCGAAGAAGATGTGTGGGTGATTCCCGGCGAATGGGTGCTGGATGCCGTGAACTGCTCTCTGGAAGATTCCTTCTACCAGAATCCCTGGCCCGCCGCTTTCGATGCCGGCTGGACGCACGCGGGAGAGTACGATAAGGATCCGGACCGCTTCGGCAAGAGTGTCTTGCGTAAGAGCCAGGGCGGAAAGCTGGTAGACACCAACAATTCCACCAACGACTTCACCCCCAACGCCACCCCGTCCCTGAAGTAAGAAATAATTTTGTATCTTTGTAGACGTAAAATCGTTTCTACAAAGATGGCAGAATCCTTCTCAGACCTTGGAAAAGTAGAGGCGATAGACCAGCTCTATCGCCTCTCTGCATATAATCCCGTTGCCGGGCTTTCCTACACCTCTTCCAAAGGCGGCCGCATAACCACGGCATCCAGGATGTATCTTGAAGGCATTGATTTCAACCTGGTGTATTTCCCGATGAAGCATTTGGGTTACAAATGCGTGGTGGGGGTAACGGGGGAGTTACTTGCGGCCCTTGCCGCCCCAAAACTGCTCAGCGTGGTGCTGGGGGTGTCGGCCAAACTGGATTTCCCGCAGGTGAAAGAGTTGTGGATGGGGATTACGGTTGCCGCCAAAGAGTTTGGTTTTGAGGCGGTTAACCTGGATTTGCAGCCCTCCAACAATGGTCTGTATGTGAGCGTGTCGGCCACCGGTGAAACGTCCCTTTTGACGGAGAAAAGGCGCCTGGCGGCCAAGAGCAAAGACCTCATCTGTGTGTCCGGCGCCCTGGGTGCGGCCTATCTGGGCCTGCAGGTGTTGGAGCGGGGAGCGAAGGAATTTCAGGAGAAGGGCGTACAGCCGGACATGTCGCAGTACAAGATGCTGGTGGGCAGTTATTTGCGCCCGGAACTGGACGCCTCCGTGGTGTCCCGCCTGGAGGATGCGGAAATCTATCCCTCTTACGCTTATTTTGTCACGAAGGGCCTCTCGGACGCCCTCAAGCGCCTGAGCCGGGACAGTGGGCTGGGTGCCAAGGTCTATGCCGACAAGATTCCCTTCGAAGGAAACAGCTTCCGGTTAGGCAAGGAGCTGGACATGGATCCGGTATCGGCCGCCATGAACGGGGGAGACGACAACCGCCTGCTGCTGGTGATTCCGCTCCTTCATTTCGAGAAATTCCGCCGGGAATTCCAGACTTTCGACGTTATCGGCCATCTGGCCCAGAAGGAGGTTGGCACGGTTTTGGTAACTCCGGAGGGCGTGGAATTTCCGGTAAAGGCACAAGGCTGGCCGGAAGATGAAACAAATTAAACCCCAAATATTTATGAAAAAAATCATTTCTCTCGTCATCGTTGCGGCCGCACTGGGCTTCAACGCCAACGCACAGAGCGTCCTGGACAAGCTGGGCAGCCTGGGCAATGTCATTTCCAATGCCGCCGGCGTGGTGTATTCCGCACCCATCAGCCTCAACGGCACCTATACTTACAACGGCATCGCCGTATCGGCCACCAGCTCCGAAGGTGGTATCCTGAAGAACCTGGCCGGCACCGCCGCCACGTCCGCCCTGGAAACCAAGGCAGACGAATACCTCTCCAAGGTGGGCATCAAGCCCGGCGCCGCCACCTTCACCTTCAATTCCACCGACAAGACCTTCTCCCTGAACATCGGCGGCATCTCCCTGCCCGGTACCTACACGGTGGGCGACGGCGAGAAGACGGTCTCCCTGGTGTTCGGCAAGAAGCTTCAGTTCTTCAGCATGACCGGCTCCCTGGAATCTTCCCTGGGCAACGTGAAGATGGTTTTCCCGGTGAACAAGGCCATGGGCCTCATCAAGAAACTCACCTCCGTGCTGGGTGAAAGCTCTTCCTCCGTGTCTTCCCTGGCCAAGCTGGCCGACGGTTATGACAACTACCGCCTGGGCTTCAAGATGAGCAAGTAGCTTCTGCGCCTTTGACAACACAATAAAGCCACCCGCTACGCACTACAGTCACAAAATGCGTAGCGGGTGGTTTCTTTATGGGGGGCTTACTTCCTTGTCACTTCGTACTTGTCCACGCCTATCCGCTGAAGGTCCTGGAGGAACTCCGAGGTAACAGCCACCTGGAATTTCTTGGAATAGAACTGGATGCGGTAGCGGGTAACGGGGTCGTAGAGATAGAGCGTGAGGGGAATGTTGCCCTTGTGCTTCTTCACCACGGCCACCAGGTCTTTCCGGAACTGCTGGGTGAGCATAGGCGTGGTGATATCCATGCAGAATCCGGTGAGGATGTCGTCGGAAATGTTTCCCAGGAGCGTCACTTTGCGCAATTTAAAGGCATATGGCGAAGTTTTGCCCTGCGCACGCTCTTCCGGCTTGACGAAGAACTTTTCTTCCACCACGCCCTCTAAAAACAGCGTTGCGTGCGGGGTCATGTAAGACATGAAGGTCTCGTGGTCTTTTCCGAAGAGCGTGAGTTCGTAGGAGCCGCTGTAATCCTCCAGGGTGGTGCGGGAATAGGGCTTGCCGGTTTTGGTGGTAAGCTGCTTGAAATCCGTCACGATGCCGGCCACATACACCTTGGCGGTCTGCTTCCGGCTTTCACAATCGGCCACGAAGACGCTCAGGTCATTAAGCTTGCAGTTGCAGAAGTTGTCTATCTCAAAGCGGTAGCGGTCCAGCGGATGGGAGCTCAGGTACATGCCCACCAGCTCCTTTTCCTTCTGCAGGATGTCCAGGATGTCCATTTCCCCTTCGAAGTCCGGCAGGGCCGGGCGCTCCGGCTTCATTTCTTCCATGTCTCCGAACAGGGACACGCCGCCCGAAAGGCTGTCTGCCTTGACAAGTTCTCCGTAACGGACAATCTGGTCGATAAACAGCTCCCCGCCTCTTCCCGGCTGGAAGTACATGCTCCGCTTGTGCCCCAGGCTGTCCAGGGCGCCGGCATTCACCAGGTTCTCGAAACTCTTGCGGTTCACGCTGCCGGCCATGCGCTCCACGAAGTCATAAACGTCTGTGAACAAGCCGTTTTCCTCGCGCTCCTTCATGATAGCCTCCACCACGTTGGCACCAAAACCCTTGATGGACCCCAGGGCAAAACGTACGTCTCCGTTCTTGTTCACGGTAAAGTGACCGGCACTCTCATTTACATCCGGGCTCAACACCTTGATTCCATGGCTCTTGCAGTCGTCCATAATCTTGATGATTTCCTCCATGCTCTTGGCGCAGTCCAGGCAGGAGGCGAAGAACTCGGACGGATAGTGGCATTTGAGCCAGCCGGTCTGGTAGCTCACCCAGGCGTAGCAGGTGGCGTGGGACTTGTTGAAGGCGTACTGGGCAAACTTCTCCCAGTCTTTCCAGATCTTGTCCAGCACCTTCTCTGGATGGCCGTTGGCCAAGCCGCCGCTCATGAACTTGTCCTTGAGGGAATTCAGAATGTCTATCTGCTTCTTTCCCATGGCCTTGCGGAGCTTGTCGGCTTCGCCCTTGGTGAAGCCGGCCAACTTTTGGGACAGCAGCATCACCTGCTCCTGATACACGGTTACGCCATAGGTGTCCTGCAGGTATTCTTCCATTTCCGGGAGGTCGTACTCGATGGCCTGATCTCCCAGCTTGCGGGCCACAAAGTCCGGGATGTAGTCCATGGGTCCGGGCCGGTAGAGGGCGTTCATGGCAATAAGGTCCTCAAAACGCGAGGGGCGCAGCTTCTGCAGCCAAGTTTTCATGCCTTCCGATTCGAACTGGAACACGGAGGTGGTGTCTCCACGGCCGTAAAGTTCATAAGTGGGAACGTCGTCAATGGGAATGGCTTCTATGTCGATATCCTCTCCGTGGTGCTCTTTGATAAGGTCCAGGCAATTGTGGATAATCTGGAGCGTTATCAGGCCCAGGAAGTCCATCTTGAGCATGCCCACGTCCTCGATATAGTGCCCGTCGTACTGCGAGGTGCGCACATCCTCCCCGGTTTCCTTATCCTTGGACAGGCAGATGGGAAGGTAATCCGTCAAATCTCCCCGGCCGATGATGGTGGCGCAGGCATGCATGCCCACCTGCCGCACCGTCCCTTCCAGGGCTTCCGCATACCTGAGCACTTCCCGGTTGATTTCGGGGCCGCTTTCCAGCTCTTTTTTCATCTCCGGGACATACTTGAGGCAGTTCTTGAGGGTGATCTTCAAGTCTTCGCCTTTCTCGTCCTGCAGGCGGTCCGGGACCATCTTGGTGAGGCGGTTGCTCTCGTCAATGCTCACCCGGCTGATGCGGGCCACATCCTTGATGGCGCTCTTGGCCGCCATGGTGCCGAAGGTGATCACGCGGGACACATGGGAGGCGCCGTATTTCCTCTCCACATACTCATGGGCCTTGGTAAGGTCTTCAAAGTCCACGTCTATATCCGGCAGGGAAATGCGGTCCGGGTTCAGGAAACGCTCGAACAGGAGCTGGTATTTGATGGGGTCCAGGTTGGTGATTTTGAGGCAGTAGGCCACTACGGAGCCTGCGGCCGATCCACGGCCCGGGCCCACCATGGAACCCATGGCGCGGGAGGCCGCAATGTAGTCCTGCACAATGAGGAAATAGTCCGGATAGCCCATGCGGCAGATGGTCTTGAGCTCAAAGTCTATGCGCTCTTCCTGCTCCGGCGTCAGGGTTTCCCCGTAACGCATGTGGGCGCCCTCGTAAGTGAGGTGACACAGGTAGGCCACGGAGTGGCAGAATCCGTCCCCGCGGTAGGTCCCGTGCTTGTCGCATCGGCCTGCATCGATGATATCCTTGTACTTTTCCAGATGCTTGTCTATATCGGCCATGAAGGCGGGGTCTATCTCGTAGACGGGCAGCACCGGATCCCGGTCGATGGAGTAGCTTTCTATCTTGGAGGCCACTTCCAGGGTGTTTTCAATGCACTCCGGGTGGTCCGGGAACAGCTCCCGCATTTCCTCTTCCGTCTTGATGTATTCCTGCTGGGTATAGCGCAGGCGGTCAGGGTCGTCAATGTTGGCGTTGGTATTGAGGCAGATGAGGCGGTCATGCACGGGGCCGTCTTCCTTGCGCACGAAGTGGGCGTCGTTGGTGGCAATCACCTTGATGCCGTGCTTGGCGGCCAGCTTGAAGATTTCCTCCGAGTAGTAGCACTGGTTCTTGTACAGCTCGTTGTCCAGGCCGGGGACCTCCGTCTTGTGCTTCATCACCTCCAGGTAGTAGTCCTCCCCGAACACCCGCTTGTGCCATTCGATGGCCTTCTCCACGGCCGCGTCGTCATGCGCCAGGATGGCCCTGGGCACTTCTCCCGCCATGCAGGCCGATGAACAGATGAGCCCCTCGTGGTACTTCTCAATCACCTCATGGCTCACCCGGGGCCGGTAATACATGCCGTTGATATGGCCCTCGGAAACAATCTTCACCAGATTCAGGTATCCCTGGTAGTTCTTGGCCAGCAGGATCAGGTGATAATAACCCTTTTCCCGGACCCGGTGGTCTCCCTTGGACACATAAATCTCACAGCCGATGATGGGCTTCACGTTGGGGTGCTTCTTGGCATACTTGAAGAACTCCTTGACGCCGTACATGTTGCCGTGGTCCGTGATGGCAATGGCGGGCATGCCCAGCTCATCGGCCCGGTTGAACAGCTGCTCTATGGAAGAAAGTCCGTCCAGAATGGAGTACTGGGTGTGGACATGGAGGTGAACGAAACTCATGGCGTAAAGGTACAAAAAAACCGCGGCCCCTCAAAGGTCGCGGTTTCTTTCTTATGTAATATTTTTTACTTCTGCTCTTTCTTCTTGGCAGCGGCCATGGTGGCGTCGTACATGATGGGCGTACCAATCATGATGGAGGCGTAGGTGCCGATGAGCACACCCAGGCACAGGGCCACGGCCAGACCGCGGATGCTCTCACCGCCCCAGATGGCAATGGCAATCATAGGGAGGAGGGTGGACACGGAGGTGTTCACCGTACGGGTGAGGGTGGCGTTCAGAGCCGTGTTCACGGTGCTGCGGAAGTCGTCCTTCGGGTGCAGGCCCCTCTGCTCACGGATACGGTCGAAGATAACCACGTTATCGTTGATGGCGTAACCGATGATGGTGAGGATGGCGGCGATGAACGTCTGGTCCACATCCAGGTTGAACGGCAGGATACCGTTGAACAGGGAGAAGAAGCCGATGATGATGATAGCCGTGTGGGCCAGGGAGACCACACCGCCCAGACCCCAGGTCCAGCCCTTGAAGCGGAAGGCGATGTAGGCGAAGATCACCAGCAGGGCCAGCAGCACGGAGATGATGGCGCGGTTGGTGATTTCGTTGGAGATGGAGGCCGACACCTTGTCGGAGGACACGATACCGTTGGGGCTTTCCAGCGTGGAAGTGAAGCTGGAGAGCGTAATGTTTTCCTTGTAGAAGCCCTTCAGGGACTCATACAGCAGGCCTTCAATCTCGGTGTCTACGGCAGAGCTTTCCTCACGGTACTTGTACTGGGTGGAAATCTTCATCTGGGCATCGCCACCGAACTGCTTCACCTCTACGGAGGACTGGTCGATACCGGCCTTCTCGGCAGCGGCGCGGAAGGTGTCTTCCACGGCGGAACGCACGCTCTCAGCGGTGACGCTCTGGTCGAAGCGGACCACATAGGTGCGGCCACCGGTGAAGTCTACGCCATAGCTGAAGCCCTTGAGGCCGATGGAAGCGATGGCAATCACGATGAGGGCGCCGGAAATGATGTAAGAGTATTTCTTGAGGCCGATGAAGTCCACCTTGGTGTTCTTGAGGAAGTTCTCCGTGAACTTGTTGGACAGGGAAACGGTCTTACCCTTCTTGATGCGGTCGTCGAAGATCAGACGGGTGATGAAGATGGAGGTGAGGACGGAGGTGATGATACCGATGATGAGCGTGGTGGCGAAGCCGCGCACAGGACCGGAACCGGCGAGGAACAGGATGATACCCGTCAGGAGGGTGGTCACCTGACCGTCGATGATGGCGCTGTAAGCGTTCTTGTAACCGTCGTGCACGGCCAGGGAGAAGCCCTTGCCGGCAGCCAGTTCTTCCTTGATACGCTCATAGATAATCACGTTGGCATCCACGGCCATGCCCAGGGTCAGGACCAGACCGGCGATACCGGGCAGGGTGAGCACGGCGCCGAAGGACACCAGCACGCCGAACAGCAGCAGGACGTTGCACAGCAGGGCAACATCGGCTACCAGACCGGCGCCACGGTAGAAGAGCACCATGTAGATGAGCACCAGGATGAAGGCGATGAGGAAGGAGATGAGACCGGCGCGGATGGAAGCGGAACCCAGGGAAGGACCCACAACCTGCTCCTGGATGATGGTGGCAGGAGCGCGCAGCTTACCGGCCTTCAGCACGTTGGCAAGGTCTTCAGCCTCGTCCACGGAGAAGTTTCCGGTGATCTCGGAGGAGCCGCCGGTGATGGCGGTGTTAACCACGGGGTAGGAATACACAAGACCATCCAGGACAATGGCCACCTGACGGCCGATGTTGTCCTTGGTAAGGTTGGCCCAGACATTGGCTCCTTCCCGGTTCATGGTCATGGAAACGGAGGGAGCGCCGTTACCGCGCTGGGCGCCGTTGAAGTTCACGCGGGTGTCCGTGACCACGCTGCCGTCCAGGGGAGCGTTTCCGTCCGGATCCGTCACCTTGAGGGCGATGAGCTCGTATTTGCCAACCACGGCATCGCTGTAGTAGGGGTTGCCGTCCTTGTCAAACTGCTGCTCCACGGGTTTCACGGACCAGGCGCCACGGAATTCGGCCGGGAGATACTCGGCGGCCATGGCCAGGTAGGTGTTCACGGTGGTGGTGTCAATGGCGCTGGCATAACCCAGGCAGGCCGATGCACCGCCGGTAGGGAGGAGCACGCTGAACAGCGGGTTGGCCACGGCAGAGCCTTCGCCGGCGAGCAGTTCCGCTACGCGGGCGTCGGCCGTCTCCAGGTCAATCTCGTTGGCGTTGAAGGTGGGCCAGAATTCCAGGGAAGCGGTGCCCTGCAGGAGCTTGCGCACACGCTCGGGATCCTTAACACCCGGGAGTTCGATGAGAATCTTACCGGCGTTGGAAACCTGCTGGATATTGGGCTGGGTAACTCCCAGGCGGTCGATACGCTTGCGGAGTACATTGAAGGAATCGTCAATGGCGCTCTTGGCTTCGGCGCGCAGGGCCGTAATCACCTCGGCGTTGGAAGACTCGTTGTTAATCTTGTCGCGGAGTTCGGTGGTGGCGAAGATCTCGTTGAGGCGGCGGCCGGGGGCAACCTGGCTCCAGGCGCTCTCGAACAGGCCGATGAAGTCACGGCTGTCGTTCACGTTCTCTTCCTTGGCCTTGGCCATGGCGGCCACGAAGTCGGGGTCGTTCGGGTTGGCGGCCAGGGCCTTCAGAACATCTTCCAGCTGCACCTGCAGCATCACGTTCATACCGCCCTTGAGGTCCAGACCCAGGTTGATTTCCTTTTCCTTGACCTGCTTGAAGGTGTACCACATGTACACATTCTCGTTGTTCAGGGAATCCACATAGGCCCTGTTCACGTTGTTGGCCACAGAGTCCTTCACATATTCCAGGACCTCGGCGGGGACATTGTTTGCCTGTACAAACTGCTGGGCCTGAGCCTCTGCAAATTTAGCAGCCTTGCTCTCCTGATAACGCGTAACAGCGGTGAAGGAGAGCTGCCAGAGGCTGGCGATGCCAAGCAGAATTGCAACAAATCTAATCCATCCTTTGCTTTGCATGTTTTTATGATTTTAATTTAACTTGTTTCAAGTCAGTTTACATTAAGCCTGCAAATTTACGCTTTTTTTCTGATTTTTCAATCTTTCCCTTGCGAATTGCGCAAAAAGTAGTATCTTTGCAGTCCCGTCTAACCGCGGGAGTTTCAGAAAACACCAGATCCGGAGGGGTGGGTGAGTGGCTGAAACCAGCAGTTTGCTAAACTGCCGTACGGGTTATTCTGTACCACGAGTTCGAATCTCGTCCCCTCCGCCTAATGAAACCGAAAGGCCGCGCCAAGCTTGCTTGAGCGCGGTTTTTCGGTTTCATTATGGCAAGCCCGCCGCAGGCGGGAGAGATGCCGGCGAAGCCGGAATCTCGGAGGGGACGAGATGTGCGGGGGGAGAGGGGCTGCCGCCAGAAAGCGGCTGATGCCGGCGAAGCCGGAATCTCGTCTCCTCCGCTCTCCGGAATTCGGCGAGGAAACGACACGTGAGATGCCCGTTTTAGATGCTTGAAGAGTCCGCTTGAAGCCTGGTAATGATAACGTTAGCGTCCTGAGCTTCCATGAGGGACACTGCAAACCACTTCTTGCCGAGGTCTTTAATCGAGGCCCCCACATGATACACCCGGTCATCAATGATGAGGAATCTGTCATGGGACATCTTGAAGATCCAAACCGGAATAGGCGGATACTGGGCATCATGCTTAGCAATGTCCAGTTTAAACTGGTCGCCCGCTTTTTGCGTATAGATGGTCGCATCCACGCCCGGTTCCCGTTTGTCAAGCATAGTAAGAACAGTATGATCTACATAGTTATCGATGAGGACGATACGAGTGGTGGCGCTTTTTATCAGATTGCAGATAAACTCGTAAGCATCATAGACCTGTCCGTCAAAAAAGATGCACTGCTTATTGTCTTCGGCCCCTTCGTCAAGCTTGGCAAAAACCTGTTCAATCTTGTGCTCTGTTTCCAATTGGCGAATCTCAAGTCTGTCCAGGCGTTGAAAGACCTGGGCATTTGACATTAAGAAATGACGCATGGCAACAAATGCCCGCATGATGTCAATGCTCACAGCCCTTGCCTTTGGACTTTTTAAGACGGTGGCAAGCATGGCTACACCTTGTTCTGTAAAGGCATACATTTCTGCCCCTCCAGTATTGTAACCAGGGGGTATCACAGATTGTGACACCCCTTTGGCTATCAGGTCGTTAGCCTCGTTTTGTGAAAGCCGGAACATAAAATCCTCCGGGAAACTGTCGAGATTTCTCCTGACAGCCTGCCTTAAAGAGCGATTCTCTACATCATACAAGGATGCAAGGTCCAGGTCAATCATAACCTGCGTGTCCCGAACCAAATAGATTCTCTTCTCTATAGGGACTATACTCAACTGATTGTTACTTTGATACAGGTTATCGCTTTTTGCGATAGCCTCCTTATCATTGTTTAGCCCTTTTTCCTTCTTTGCCATAGCCTCAAATCATATTTTGTCAAAGATAATCAAAGGAATCCATTCAGCCTACACCTCATCAAACTTTTTCATGGATTCTTTTTTGACCTTGTCGGCAAGGGCCATATATGGTTTCATGGCCTTGAGGGAAGAGTGTCCGGCGCATTTTTATTATCTTTGCAGAGCCTTGCGGAAAACACGTCATATTCAACCTTTTGTTTTAGGAGCCCTGCTGTCGGGGTGCCTGTGGGCCTGTTCGGAAGAAAAGGAGCCAGCACGCCGGCTCCATTCCGAAGAAGACCTCTCCGGCCTGGTCATAACCACCATGCCCGGAACGTATTACGACCATAAGTACTCCGGCCGGGAAGACGTGACCCTCTTTCGTACAAGTTCGGATGTGGACTGCGTACAAGCCCTGAAAAAGGGCATGGCCGATGTGTACGTCACCGCGGAGATAGCCTATCCGCCCAAGATGCAGGAGCGCCTGCAGATTTCCCTGGCCTTCCTCGGGGAAGAGGCCTTCGACGTGGCCTTTGCCGTCCGCAAGGGGAATCAAGAACTGCAGGACCAGATGAACCGCTTCCTCTCCGAATCCAAGGCCGACGGAACCCTGGATGCCATCATCGCTTATTGGACCCGGGGCGGTGCCCCCGTGCCCCTTCCTCCGGCCGCTCCGAAACCCGGCGCCACCTCGTTCAGATGCGTGACGGGCACCCACATGGAGCCCATTTGCTTTTTGGGAGCCGGCGGGGAGTGGCAGGGGATGGATGCCGACATCCTCCGGCGCTTCGCCATCTGGAGCGGCCGGCCCTTCGAGATGAAGCTTCAGGAACTGGCATCGGCCATGCTTGCCCTGAATACGGGCCAGTGCGACGTCGTATCGGCCTGCCTGTTCATTACCGACGAAAGGAAGAAGTCGGTGGATTTCACCATTCCCTATTATGCCTGCCACCCCGGTTATTTTGTGGCCGATAAGGGAAGCACCGTCAAGATGGGGCTGGGAGAACGCTTGAAAATGAACCTGGTGGCGGAGCA